>DASWLD010000024.1:0-9828 GCA_036396275.1 Burkholderiales bacterium | reverse complement strand
TCGGTGACTAAGAACTTGAGTTATTTATGTGTGGGACCAAATGCAGGTCCGGAGAAATTAAAGAAGGCAACTGCGCAGGGAGTAAAAATCATGACTCTCGGGGAATTTCAGGCGTTGATAACAACTGGAGAGTTACCGTCTCCCTAACGAAGCTGCGATAGCAGAGCTTTATGCGCTCGGTGCCAAAGTGACGGGCAGCGTTTCTAAAAAGACCGACTACGTCGTGGTCGGCGAGGAGCCTGGTTCCAAGGCCGACAAGGCGCGCGCGCTCGGTGTGCGCATGCTCGATGCAGCGGAATTCTTGCGTCTGCTCGGTAACTGAAGTAGGTTCCAGGCAACGCCAAAAGTCGGTTCACCGCAAAGGCGCAAAGAACGCAAAGCAGAACAATGCTTTTCAAAAGGCGACCTTTGCGTCTTCGCGGTGAATCAAACGGGGTTTTACCGACAGGAAATGGAAATGGCAAAGACGTTTACAGCACTCGTGGTGAGCGAAACGACGGACAAAAAATTCGTTCGGGAAATTAAACAACGCTCGATTGACGATCTGCCGGTGGGCGATGTGCTCATTCGGGTGCACTACTCGTCGCTCAACTATAAGGACGCTTTGTCCGCAACCGGCGTTCGCCGTGTGACCCAAACGTTTCCGCACACCCCCGGCATCGATGCCGCCGGCGTCGTGGAAGAAAGTACGAGTCCCGCTTTCAAGCCGGGTGCCGAGGTGATTTGCACCAGCTATGACCTCGGCATGAACACCGCCGGCGGATACGGGCAGTACATCCGTGTTCCCGCCGACTGGGTGGTACCGCTGCCGGCGGGACTCAGCTTGCGCGAAAGCATGATTTACGGCACCGCCGGTTTGACCGCCGCGCTGTGCCTGCATCGGCTGCAGCAAGCCGGCGTGACACCGAATCAAGGCGATGTGGTGGTGACGGGTGCGACGGGCGGTGTCGGCAGCGTCGCCGTAGCGCTGCTCGCGCGCGCGGGTTACCGCGTCGTTGCGGCGACCGGAAAGAAACAGGAAGAAGGATACCTAAAGGAACTCGGCGCCGCGGAAATCATTCCGCGTTCCGAAGTGGATGACACCAGCGGCCGGCCGCTGCTGAAACCGCGCTGGGCCGGCGCGGTCGACGCCGTCGGCGGCAATATTCTTTCGACCGTGCTGCTGTCGATCAAACCGGGTGGTGCCGCCGCGTGTTGTGGGTTGGTGGCATCGCCGGAACTGCACACGAACGTTTTCCCGTTTATTCTGCGCAGCGTCGCACTGCTCGGCGTCGATTCCGTCACCGTGCCGACCATGGAGCTGCGACGCAGCATGTGGGCGAAGCTCGGAAACGAATGGAAGCCTCCGATGCTGGAGAAGATCGCGCACGAAGTCACGCTCGAGAAACTAAGTCCCGAGATCGATCGAATCCTGAAGGGCGAGCAGAAGGGGCGGATCGTCGTGCGGCTTTCTTGAAAAGAGCATTTTACCGCAAAGGCGAAAAGTTCGCGAACAAAGATCATGCTTTGCGGTGAGACTTGGTTTTTGATTGTTTGCAGGAGGCACGAATGAGCGACGTTAGCGCGGAGCGGCTGCGCCTGGCGCAATCGATCCGCGATGCCTGCATCGCGGCGGCCAAGCGCGGATACGAAAGCGCGGCCATCAGTGGTTTGTGCGAGGAGGGCGCGCTCGAAGCGGCGATCAGCGCGATCCACATGGTCGATCTCGAAGCGGCCATCCGCGACGCGGCGCTATCGCGCCCGTGACACGCGTCGGGATTCTGCTATGTTCTACGTCGCATTCGCGACAATGGACTTAGTTGCATGCCGAGCACGATAACGATACTCGCGCTATTTTTCGCCGTTCTGGGGCTGGCGTTCCTGATCGCCGCGTTCGCGTCGGCGCGGCGCGTGAAAGTCGTGCGCATGAGCATGCAACTTGTCTTCGCGATCGCCCTCTTCGCCGTCGGCGGTTTCTTCGCCGCACTCAGTATCGGCACCCAAGGCTACCGCGCGCTGACGCGCGAGGAAGTAGCCGCCATCGTCGAAACCCAACCGCTGGGCGCGCAGCGCTTTCGCGTGCGCGTCCGTTTTCCGGACGGTCGCGTCGCGGCGCACACGCTCGCGGGCGATGAACTGTACGTCGATGCGCATATCTTGAAGTGGAACCCGATCGTGAATTTTCTCGGGCTCCACACCGCCTACGAACTGGATCGCGTCGGCGGCCGCTATCGGCAACTGAACGACGAACAAAACGCGCCGCGGACGATCTACGCCCTCGGCGATAGGAAACCCGTCGATATGTTCAACCTGCGGCGCCGCTACGCGATGTTGGCCCCGCTGCTCGACACTGAGTACGGCTCGGCCACCTTTGTTGCCGTCGATCAGCCGGCGACGCTGGAGGTGCGTGTTTCGACGACGGGGCTGTTGATTCGGAAGGTCGGCAACGTCGGGGAATAGTCGGTTTCAATCAGCGCAATCCAACGAGTGGTAATCGGCCGCTCGATCGGTCGTGGCGCGCAACGTGATCTTGATCTCCTCGGGACCGGCGGCTACGGATGGCGGAACTTGGGGGAGGCTTCGTGAACGCCGGTCGGTGCATCTTCTTTGACGTAAGCGACGGCGCGATTTCTTCCCATTCGCTTGGCCTCGTATAACGCCGCATCGGCCATTCTTATTAGCGTCGTCAGCCGGCTGTCGCGCGAAGGCACCATCGAGGCGATGCCGACGCTCACCGTTAGGCAGCCCGCGGCGGTGGAAGCCGTGTGCTCGATCCGCAGGTTTTCAACATCGCGCGCGATCTTGTCGGCGACGTAATCGGCGCCGCGCTGCGGCGTATTCGGCAGTACCACCATGAATTCTTCCCCGCCGTAGCGTGCCGCAACGTCGGCCGGACGGTCGAAGCCGTCTCGAATGGCGGCCGCCACCTTCCTCAGCGCCTCGTCGCCGGCGGGATGGCCGTAGGCGTCGTTGTAGCGCTTGAACGCATCGACGTCGATCATCAGGACCGAAAGCGGCGTTTGCTCGCGCACCGCGCGTTTCCACTCGACGGTCAGATATTCATCCAGATATCGCCGGTTGTTCAGTCCGGTAAGTGCATCGACGCCGTTTTGTCGTTGCAACTCGGCGGTCGCCACCAGAAGTTGTTTCTGGCTCTCGTGCAGCGCCTGATACGCCTGATCGCGCTGGATTTGGCCCAGGTAGGCCAGCGAGTGGTGCCGGATGCGGGCGAGCAGCTCGATGGGATTGGGCGGTTTGACCATGTAGTCGTCCGCGCCGAGCGCGAACGCTTCGCTCTTCACCGACGGCTGTTCCTCGATCGAGAGGATGATGACGGGGACATCGCGGGTTCGCGGGTTGGCGCGATATTTCCGCAGCAGCGTCAGCCCGCTCACGCCCGGGAGCCGCAGATCCTGCAGGATGACGGTCGGCTTTACACGCTCCGCGAAACCGACCGCTTCGTGCGGATCGGTGCAATGGAAGAAATGGAGATTCGGTTGCTGTGCCAGCGATTGGCGAACCATGTTGCCGATCATCGCTTGATCGTCGACCAACAATACCGTTGCCGGGTGTTCGTCGGTAGTGAAGACGCTCGCAGATTGCGCCGGATTCCGTTCAACCATGATCGACTCGACGTCGCCTCGCGCGACGTGAAAGCTATGCCGGTAGATCTTAGCAGGGCATTCGCCCGCCGAGCGCGGCGCGCCTCGTCATGGTTGCGACATTGTTTTGACGCGTGTGCCGGGTCACGACGAGTTCGAGGAACATCCGCCCTTAGACGTGGTGACGCATGGACACGGGAGGCATGGAGAGGCGGATCGGTCGACGCCGGAATTCCGTCGGCCTTTGATTACGTCGACAACGCGCCTTCCAGGGGCGCCGACTTAGTCGATCAACTCGATATACAGTAGCAACGTTCTTTGCAGGAAAAAATCGTTGTCGTCGCTCACGAGAAAAAACCGCGCTCCGCGGTGGTGCGCGATTCCCTCGAAGTTGTCGATTTGATATCCCTTGCTCGGTTCGAGCGTTACCAGGGATTCGGGCCGGAGCGGTTCATTCGCGGGCGCGTTCGCCAGACGCACGCGTTTGAGGGTCGTGTGCGAGCGCCAGAAACGGCTGCCGAAGGTGCCTTCGAGAACGAGAACGTCGCCGTTGGCGAGGCACGAGAGACCGACGACGCGGTTTCCGTCTTCGACGGGGTAGCGCCACGACTTGCCGGACAGCATAAACAAACGGTTGAAGCCGGGCGTTTCGCCTTCCAATGGGTGCTCCGCAATGGTGAGCACGCCGAACTGCGGGTGGTGGCAGGTCGCTTCGAGCATGTGATTGCGACTGTCATATGACTCGATCTTTGCAAGCACCGGCGGCAGCGCAAGCTCGCCGATGGCGTAGCCGTCGGTGTGGTAGCGCACGATCCGCGGGTAGCGTTCGAAGCTGACGATCAGTTCGGTGTCGGCGGCGCGGCCGCTCGGGTTTGGAAGAATGTCGAGACCTTCGGCGTCCGCGTGCCGATCTTCGAGCGGTTTGCCGGTCTTTAGATCACGTAGCGGTACCGCGCGCGACAACTTGACGTCGACCAGGACATCGTCGCGCACGATCGGGTGCAGACGAAACAGGATGCCCTTGTCCGAGATCGCATGGAGCACGCCCGCGTTTTCGTCCCACGCGATATCGGACAGTTGCGATAGGCGCAACCCATCGATAGTGATTGCCGGAATCACCAACATGCCGAGAAATCGTATTTTGCCGACGACGCCGCCGATCGCGATGTTCTCGGCGAGCGGTGCGGGTATCGCGTCGAGGGCGAGCAGCTCGGCGGCCGTTGCGCGCGGCGCGGCCAGGGAGCACCACGCCGCCAACAGCACGGCGCCGACGCGCACGCCGAGCGCGCTACGGGTAATGCCAGCAGCCCTTGGCATCCGGCGCGGGAACGGCGCTACTCGTTCTTGATTTCGATCTTCGCGCCGGCGCGTAGATCCTTCATCATTTTTTCGATCTTCTCGTCCTGGAGCTTGCGCCGGAAATTGGCGCTGGTCTGCGCGTCGCCCATGAATTCCTCAAAGGTCGGGATTTTCGCGGCGCGGGTGTCCTCGACTTTGATGACGTGCCAGCCGAAGTCGGACTTTACCGGTTCGCTCGAAAACGCGCCTTTCTCCAGGCGCGACACGCCTTCGAAAAATTCCGGCACGACCATGCCTTGGTTGACCCAGCCGAGCGTCCCGCCGTTCTTGCCGGATTGCACATCGACCGACTTCTTCCTCGCGATCGCGGCGAAATCGCCCTTGGCCTGCAGCGCCTTGATGATCTCCTTGGCCTCGTCTTCGTCCTTGGCGAGAATGTGGCTCACTTTGTACTCGGTCTTGTGCGTCGCCGCGACTTCGGTCTGGAAGCGCTGTTTCAGTTCGTCGTCGGTGATCGGATGTTCTTCCAGGGATTTTCGAATCATCGACTGCACGAGGATGTTCTCGCGCACGCGTTTCATCAGGTTTTGTACCTCCGGGTCCTTGTCGACGCCGTTGGCGACGGCGCGCTGCGCGAGCAGCAGACGATCGATCATTTCTTCCAACACCTTCTTCTTTTGCGCGTCGTCGGTAACGGGTTCGCGGCTTTGGCGCAGTTTCAAGTATTGTTGAAGCTCGACGTCGGTGATCGAGTCGTCGTTCACGACGGCAACGACCTTGCCCTCGACGGCGGGTTCTTGTTGGCAACCGCCCGCGGCGACGCCGAGCAGTAACGCGAGCAGAATGAAACGGTAGGAAATCATTAGAGGTATCCTCGGTCAGAGTGGGCTTACAGTTCTTCCGGCGTCAGCGCTTCGATGCGCAGCGAATGTATTTCCTCGCCCATCATCTTCCCAAGCGCGTCGTACACCAGGCGGTGTCGAGCGAGCGGCGTGTGTCCGGTGAAGCGGCGCGATACGATCGTCAGCATGTAGTGGCCGCGGCCGCGCGCGTCGCCTTGGTGACCGGCGTGCGCGGCGCTGTCGTCGGTCAGCATCAGACTTTCCGGCGCGAATGCTTCGCGCAAACGGTTTTCGATCGCGGCGACATCATTCATTATGGCAAGACTCTGCGAAACGGTTCCACCGTTACCGATCGGTACACGCCCGCGGTCACGTAGGGATCGGCCTGCGCCCAGTTCTCGGCGTCTTCGAGGGAATCGAACTCGGCCACGATCAAGCTGCCGGTGAACCCGGCGGGACCGGGGTCCTCGCAATCGATCGCCGGCAGCGGCCCGGCGAGCAGCAACCGGCCTTCCTGCTGCAGCGCCTGCAAGCGGCGCAGGTGCTGGGGCCGTTCGGTAAGGCGCTGTTCCAGCGACTCCGGGCGATCGGTGCCTTTGATGACGTAGTACATCAGCCGCCCGACATACCGCCGGAACTGTCTTTGCCCGGCGGTTCGGACGCGTGCCGCACCATCAACACGCCCTGTATGAGCAGGAATACGAGTGTTAGGCCGAGCAATCCGAACACTTTGAAGTTGACCCATATCTCTTGGCGCTGCGCCGCCGCCAGATCGGGTCGGTAGAAGAAAGCGACATACAAATTGAGAGCGCCGAGCGCGACGAAGAAAAGACCCCACGACAGGTTTTGCCGAGCCCATATCGCCGCAGGCAATGAAATTTGTTGGCCCAAGAGGCGCTCGACCAGCGTGCGGCTGCCGATCCACTGGCTGCCGAGTACCAGCGCGCCGAGCACCCAATAGACGATCGTGGGCTTCCACTTGATGAAGGTGTCGTCGTGCAGCGCCAGCGTCAGACCGCCGAAGACCGCCAACACGCCGAGGGTAATCAACGGCATGGTCTCGAACCGACGCCGCTTCAACCATTGCCCGCCGACCTGGATGACCGAGGCGACGATCGCGACCGCCGTCGCGACATAAATGTCGTAGAGCTTGAAGGCCGCGAAAAACAGCAGCAGGGGAAGCAGGTCGTAGAGTAATTTCATAAGGATTCGGCGCGGCGCGACATTGTCCAACACGGCGGCACGCGGTTGCAACCTGGGCGCATCGGCCCTTCGCGTATAGCCGCGCGGCTTGTGGCGGCGTGACGCATGCGCGAGACTTAGAGATGCCGAAAAAGACCCTCCTGGCCTTTTTTGATGGACAGGGACGTACGAATGCCGCGAGCGCAGGATGCGCGGGAGCGGCCGGCTCGCTTCGCCGCGTGTCATCCGTCAGGACGAACGAGCGTAGCGAAGTAGGGCTTCATTTTCGTCCGCGGCGCGATCCATTTTTCAAACACGGTTGTGTTCGAAAAATGGCGGTCGGTCCATCGACCGCATACCGGGTCGCTGACGTGCGACGTTGGTCAGCGACCGGTTAGGCAGCCGTCCAGCCCGAAAGATCCTTGGTTTCACGGGCGTGAGCGGCGTCCGGACTCCCGAATATGGGGCCAAGGGTAGCGATAATTCGAGATGGCGCGGCTGACGCCATCCTTACTGTGACGACGATGTCGGTATACGATCTACACGCGCATACGATCCACTCCGACGGGACGCTCACGCCCGCTGAGCTGGTCGCGCGTGCGCGGGCGAACGGCGTCGGTACGCTGGCCCTGACCGACCACGATGTTACCGACGGGTTGGCGCAGGCGCACGCGGCCGCCGTTGCCGCTGGCGTGCGGCTCGTCTCGGGCGTTGAGATATCGGTGACGTGGCAGCGTCAAACCGTTCACATCGTGGGACTCGATATCGATTCGAGCAATGCCGCGTTACAGCAAGGCTTGAGTCGACTACGCGAGTTTCGGTGGTGGCGGGCGCGGGAAATCGGCGGGCGGCTGCAAAAGAAGAATATCGGCGACGCGTTCGCGCACGCGCGCGCGCTCGCGCGCGGGCCGGTGGTGTCGCGCACGCATTTTGCGCGTTTCCTGGTCGCCCACGGCCACGTGAGCACCATGGCGCAAGCGTTCAAATACTATCTCGGGCGCGGGTGCGTTGCCCACGTGCCGGGCCAGTGGGCGCCTTTGGATGCCGCGGTTGGGTGGATTCGCGGCGCCGGCGGCGTGGCGGTGATCGCGCATCCGGGGCGCTATCGGCTCACGTCCGGTAAGTTGCGGCGACTGCTCGATGAGTTTCGCGAGTGCGGGGGCGCCGCTCTCGAAGTGACGACGGGTTCGCAAGCCGCGTCCGAGACCGAACAGCTTTCGCGGCTTGCGCTGAGCTATGGGCTGATGGCGTCGACGGGTTCCGACTATCACGGTCCGGAAAAGCCGTGGGCCGATCTGGGAAAACTGCCGGCGCTCGCGCCCGAGCTTACGCCGGTGTGGAGCGCGTTCGGCGCGAACTAGGTTGCGCGCGCCGGCCGCGGCGATGTTATGGCACAGTACTTTCAAATCCATCCGAAGAATCCGCAGACGCGTTTGATACGGCGCGCGGTGGAAATCGTGCGCGCCAGGGGCGTGATCGCCTACCCGACGGATTCGAGTTACGCGCTCGGCTGCCATATCGGCGACAAGGCCGCGATGGAGCGGATTCGACGCATCCGCGCGGTCGACCAGCATCACAATTTCACGTTGGTCTGTCGCGACCTGTCCGAAGTCGCGCTGTACGCGCGGCTGAGCAACACCGACTATCGCATCCTGCGCGCACACACACCCGGCCCTTATACTTTTATATTGCCGGCCACGCGCGAGGTGCCGCGGCGCTTGCAGCATCCGCGGCGCAAGACGATCGGGTTGCGTGTGCCGGATAACGTGATCGCGCAAGCGTTGCTCGCGGAACTGCGCGAGCCGCTGATGAGTTCGACGCTGATCATGCCGGGCGAGGAGGTGCCGCTGAACGACGCCGAAATCATTCGCGAACGCTTGGAGCACCACGTCGATCTCGTGCTCGATGGCGGCAATTGCGGACTGGAACCGACCACCGTCGTCGTCCTCGAAAACGGCGTTGTCAATATCGCGCGCCGCGGGCGGGGCGACACCCGGGACTTCGAACTGGTCGCGGCCGGCTAGTCGCTCGTCCGCGCGCGTTCCCGATACCGCGGCGCTGCGAATTCGCGGGGTCGTGCGTCCGGTAGCGGCCCTGATATACTCCGGCCCGATGGGCGATTTAACCCTGCCTCAGTTTTTAGCGGTCGCGAGCATTCCTCTTCTTTTCGCTATCACGGTTCACGAAGTGGCGCATGGATGGATTGCGAAGCGTCTCGGCGACCCGACGGCACAGCGTTTGGGCCGTTTGACGCTCAATCCGATCAAGCACATCGATCCGGTGGGCACGGTCTTGGTGCCGCTGACCCTGCTTGTGCTCGGTTCGCTGACGGGGCGGCCGTTCATTTTCGGCTGGGCTAAACCGGTGCCGGTCACCTGGGAAAACCTGCGTCACCCGAAGCGCGACATGGCCCTGGTCGCGATCGCGGGACCGATGGCGAATCTGGTCATGGCGATCCTGTGGGCGCTGGTGGTGAGACTTTCCGTTAGCTTGCCGGAAGGGTTGTCGTGGGCGGCGATGCCGTTGAGTTACATGGGCGGGTTCGGCATCATCATTAATGCCGTGTTGATGGTGCTCAATCTGCTGCCGTTGCCGCCGCTCGACGGAGGTCGCGTGGCCGTCGGTCTGCTGCCCGGTCCGCTCGCGTGGCAGCTGAGCCGCCTCGAACCGTACGGATTCTTCATTTTGCTGGCGCTCCTGGCAACGAATATTCTCGGGCTCATTTTGTACCCGCCGGTCGAATTCGTTCGGCGCCTGGTTTTGTTTCTCGTGGGGCTTTAGCCAGATGAGCGCCGTTTTGGCGTCGCAGGCGCCGCGCGTGCTTTCCGGGATGCGCCCGACCGGGTTGCTGCACCTCGGCCACTACCACGGCGTCCTGAAGAATTGGGTCAAGCTCCAGACCGAGTACGATTGCTTTTTCTTCG
>DASWLD010000023.1:0-11769 GCA_036396275.1 Burkholderiales bacterium | reverse complement strand
CAGCAAATGGGCGTCCGCCGCGGGCTTGAGAGGGGATACCGCTCGCGCCGCATCGCGAGCGTCGCGCTCGCGTATGTCCTGCAAAAGGCGCGAAAGGTTAACATTCGACCCCTTTTGCTTCAACTGCTTATGTCGACGCTCCGCCCGAACCTCGGGGCTCGCGGTCAGGAATACCTTTAATAAGGCATCCGGAAACACCGTGGTGCCCATATCGCGCCCATCCGCCACCAGTCCCGGCGGGCGCCGGAGTTCGTGTTGTTTCCGCAACAAGGCCCGCCGCACGCCCGCAACCGCCGCCACCCGGGATGCGGCGTCTCCGGCCGCTTCGGTGCGCAGCTCATCGCTAATGTCCTCCTCCTCGAGCATCACCGCCACCGCCGCACCAGGTCCCGGGACGAATCGGATGTCGACGCTGCCAGCCAAGCGCGCAAGCCCCGACTCATCGGCCAGATCCACCGGGGCGCGTCGCGCCGCTACGCCGACAGCGCGATAAAGAGCGCCGCTATCCAAGTAGTGCCAGCCGAGCCGCGCCGCCAGCGTTTCGCCGACCGTCCCTTTGCCCGATCCGCTCGGCCCGTCAATGGCGACGACGGGAATGGATTCTGTCGAATCGCTCTGTCGGCTCAAGGATTCGCCTCGATCGTTTCGATAGGCAATCCCGCGGATCGTGCGAGGCCGGCAAAGCCGGGGAAAGAGGTATCGACATTCTTACAGTCGTGAACGGTAATGGACCCCTGCGCCACCAATCCCGCCATCGCGAACGCCATCGCGATCCGGTGGTCGCCGAGGCTGTCGACCACGCCGCCGCGAACCTGGCCGCCGCGCACGATCATCCCGTCCGGAGTTTCGCGCACGTCGATGCCCACGCCTTTCAAGCCCGCCGCCATCGCCGCGATTCGGTCGCTTTCCTTGACGCGCAATTCTTCCGCTCCCGTGAGAACGGTTTCTCCTTCGGCGCACGCCGCGGCGATCAATATCGCCGGCAACTCGTCGATCGCGAGCGGCACCTGCTCCCGCGGAATGCGGATACCGCGCAGCCGCCGGCTGCTTACACGCAAATCGCCAATCGGTTCGTCACCGACGGTGCGTAGGTTGATCACGTCGATATCGGCGCCCATCAAGCGCAAGATATTGATCACACCGGTGCGCGTTGGATTAACGCCGACATCCGGCAGCAGGAGTTGCGAGTTCGGTGCGACGCTCGCCCCGACCAGAAAAAACGCCGCCGACGAAATATCGGCCGGAACGGCGAGTACCGTCGCCCGCAGCCGACCGCCTCCACGGAGCCGAGCGGTGGCGCCGGTAACGATCACGTCATATCCGAACGCGCGCAGCATGCGTTCGGTGTGATCGCGTGTCGGCACCGGCTCGGTTACCGCCGTTTCGCCGTCGGCGTACAGCCCCGCGAGCAAGATCGATGACTTCACTTGGGCGCTCGGCACGGGCAGCCGATAGTCGATCCCGCGGAGTGCTTTGCCCCCGGCGATTCGCAGCGGGGGTCGCCCGCCCTGCGCCGCCGCGATCGACGCGCCCATCGCGCTCAAAGGTTCGACCACGCGCTGCATCGGTCGACGCATCAGCGACGCATCGCCGATCAGCATCGAGTCGAACGACTGCGCCGCGAGAATTCCCGCCATGAGGCGCGTCGCGGTCCCCGAATTTCCCATGTCGAGCGGTCGATTCGGGGCGCAAAGTCCATAGAGTCCGACGCCCTCGATTGTCGCGCGACCCCCGCTCGGGCCCTCGATGCCGACGCCCATCTGACGGAACGCGGCGACGGTGCGCAGCACATCCTCGCCTTCGAGAAGACCGCTGACCGCGGTCCTGCCGTCCGCTAGCGCGCCGAGCATTACCGCGCGGTGCGAAATCGACTTGTCCCCGGGCACGCGCGCGGCGCCGTTCAGCGAACCGCCGGGTTGCACGCGAAAATCCAGCCGCGCCAACTCAGTCTCCTCCGCCCTCGTCGATCGCGCCGAGCTGCTCGCGAGCGCGTCTCGCGCGGGCGCAAATGTCCCACAACCATTGCCCGTCGCTCTTCTCGATCGCTTGCGCGAGCGTTTGCAAGTCGTCCTGATACTGCCGCAGCAGCGCCAATAGTTCGCCGCGGTTCGCGAGAAAAATATCGCGCCATAGGGTCGGGTCGCTCGCCGCGATGCGCGTAAAATCGCGAAAACCGCCGCCGGCGCAATCGAAGATCGCGCGGTGCTCGTCGAGCCGCACCAACATGTCGACCAGGGCATACGCCAACGCGTGCGGCAAATGGCTGCTGGCCGCCAAAATGTGATCGTGCTCCGCCGCCGTCATGGTCCTGACGTCGGCGCCGGCGGTCGTCCACATCGCGCGCACTTGCGCCACCGCCCCGAGATCCGTATCCGCATCGGGCGTCAAAATAACCCGGCGGCGCGCAAACAGCTCGGCGAAAGACGCGGCGACACCCGAACGCTCGGTCCCGGCGATCGGATGGCCCGGCACGAAATCGCGAAAGCGCGCGCCGAGCGCCGCCCGCGCGTCCGCCACCACCGGCGCCTTGACGCTGCCGACGTCGGTTACGACCGCGCTCGGCGACAGCGCGTCGCGAATCTCCTCCAGGACCGGACGCATCGATCCGATCGGCACGGCGACCACGACCATATCGGCCCCGCGCACCGCCGCACCCGGGCTGTTTTCAGCGCCGTCGATGACGCCGAGCCGCACCGCTTCGCGCAGATTCTCCAGCGTTCGCCCGTACCCGACGATCTCGCCGACGCCGCCTTGCGCGCGCAGCGCCCGCGCGAGCGAACCGCCGATCAGGCCAACGCCGATGATCGCAAGGCGTTCAATACGATGATTCAAGGCGGCAAAACCTGCTGCGGCGATTGAACAAACCGCTCGTCTTCTTTCGGTGGACGGATGGCAACGCGCAAATGATCCGGCAATGCGCGTCGAGCAACTCGACGCCGGACGCCGCGTTAGAACCGGCGCCGAACGTCACCGTGCCTTCGGCTAACGCGCGGCGCGCGGATAGGAACCAAGACATTTGTAGAACGCCGCCTCGCGCTCGAGCAGACCCAGCACGCGCGCGACCTTGCGGTCGCGCGCATGACCGTCGACGTCGATGAAGAACACATACTCCCAGCGGCTGCGGCGCGACGGTCGCGATTCGATGCGCGTCATGTTCACGCCGTGGCGCGCGAGCGGCGTCAGCAGCTTGTGCAACGCGCCCGGCTGATTCTTGCAGACCAACAGCAGGCTCGTGCGGTCGACGCCGGTCGGCGCCGTGTCGATGGCGCCGATCACCAAGAAGCGCGTGGTGTTGTCCGGACGATCTTCGATGTTTCGCACGACGACCCGCAACCCGTAAATCTTGGCCGCCGACTCGCCGGCGATCGCAAGTACGCCGGGCGTGTGCGCCGCCACCCGCGCCGCTTCGGCGTTCGAGGACACCGCGACCCGCTCGACTTCGGCGAAGTTCGCGTCGAGCCACTCGCGGCACTGCGCGAGCGATTGTTGGTGCGAGGCGATCTTCTCCGCCACTTCCCAGTCGTCGCTTTTTGCCAGCAAGTGGTGATGGATCCGCAGTTCCACCTCGCCGCAGATCTTAAGCGGCGACTGCAGGAAGCTGTCGAGCGTGTGGTTGATGGTTCCTTCCGTCGAATTTTCGACCGGCACCACGCCGAACTGAGCGCCGCCCGATTCGACCTCGCGAAACACCTCGTCGATCGCGGCGAGCGGCACGGTGTCGACACCTTGACCGAAATGCTTTAGCGCGGCTTCTTGCGTGAAGGTGCCGGCGGGTCCGAGAAAAGCGATCTTGAGGGGCGACTCAAGCGCGAGACACGCCGACATGATTTCGCGGAACAGGCGGCCCATGGTCTCATTGGACAGCGGACCAACGTTTCGCGCCTGCACGCGGCGCAGCACCTCGGCCTCGCGCTCCGGTCGATAGAATTGCTTGTCGCCGTTTCCGCTCTTGGCCTCGGCGATTGCCTGCGCGCACCGCGCCCGCTTCGTGATCAGCGCCTGGATCTTCTCGTCCAGCGCGTCGATGTCTTCGCGCAGCGCACGTAACCGCCGATCCTTTTCGGCGGCGGGTCGAACGGACCGCCGTGGCGCCTTACGCGGCATTACCGGGCCGGCGCCTCGATCACGCGCGCCATGAGCACACCCTTAATGGCCGCGACGCGACCGCGCAACTCTTCCGGTATCGGATTATCCAAATCCACGACGGTGTACGCCAACTCGCCGCGCGACATATTCACCATGTCGCTGATGTTGAGGCCGGAATGACCGAACGCTTCCGAGATTTGCCCGAGCATGTTCGGAACGTTGGCGTTGGCGCAGATGAATCGATGCGTGGTCGAGCGCGGCACCACGACCTCGGGGAAGTTCACGGAGTTGCGGATATTGCCGTTCTCCAGAAAATCCTTCACCTGATCCGCCACCATGACCGCGCAATTGTCCTCCGCCTCCTGGGTCGAAGCGCCGAGGTGCGGGAGCGTGATCGCGCGCGGATGGTTCTTGGTGAGATTGGTCGGAAAATCGCAGATGTAGGCGAAAACCTTGCCGCTGTCGAGTCCCTCGACCACGGCGGCGTCGTCGACGATGCCCTCGCGCGCGAAGTTCAGCACCGCCACGCCGTTCTTCATTTGACGAAGACGATCGGCATTTACCAAGTTGCGGGTCGAGTCGGTCAGCGGAACGTGAAATGTCACGAAATCGGAAACGCGCAACAGGTCGTCGATGCTCCGAGCCTTCTTCACGTCGGCCGACAACTGCCACGCACCCTCGACCGTCAATCCCGGGTCGTAGCCGATGACTTTCATGCCGAGCGCGACGCCGGTGTTCGCAACAATGCGCCCGATGGAACCGAGACCGATCACGCCAAGCGTGCGGCCGGGGAGTTCGTAGCCGGCGAACTTTTTCTTGCCGTCTTCCACCGCTTTTCCGAGCTCCGCGTCGGAACCCTTCAGCGCGCGCGTGTAGTCCCAGGCCTGACAGATATGTCGGCACGCCAGCACCAGACCCGCGATCACGAGCTCCTTCACCGCGTTGGCATTGGCGCCCGGCGCATTGAACACGGGAATGCCGCGGCCGCTCATCTTAACCACGGGAATGTTGTTGACGCCGGCGCCGGCGCGACCGACGGCCTTGAGATTGGCGGCGATTTCCATGTCGTGCATCTTGGCCGAGCGCACCAATATCGCGTCCGGATTCTTGATGTCGTTGCCGACGCGGTAGCGATCCCCGGGCAATCGCTCCAACCCCAAGGGGGAAATATTGTTCAGCGTCAAAATCTGATACACGGCATTAGCCCCTCTTCTTCACAAAACTCTTCATGTAATCGATCAGTGCGTCGATGGCTGACTCGGGCATGGCGTTATAGATACTCGCCCGCATGCCGCCGACCGAGCGGTGGCCCTTGAGCTGGAGGAGCCCCGCGCCCTTCGCGCCCTTCAGAAATTCGTCGTCGAGCGCGCTGTCCGCAAGCGTAAACGGGATGTTCATCCAAGATCGGTCGCTCACTGCAACCGGATTCTTATAGAAGCCGGACGCGTCGATGTAGTCGTAGAGCTTCCTGGCCTTGCGCTCGTTCACTTGCGCCATGGCCTTGAGACCGCCCCGCGTTTTCAGCCACTCGAACACCAACCCGGCGATGTACCAGGCGTAGGTCGGCGGCGTGTTGAACATCGACTCGTTCTCCGCGTGCACCTTGTAATCGAGCATGCTCGGCACGCCTGATCCGGCGCGGCCGACCAGATCCGCGCGAATGATCGCGAGCGCGAGCCCCGACGGTCCGAAATTCTTTTGCGCGCCGGCGTAAATCAATCCGAAACGAGACACATCGAGCGGACGCGACAACAGCGTTGACGACGCATCGGTCACCAACGGCACACCGCCCACGTCCGGAATCGACTGGAACTCGACGCCGCCGATAGTTTCGTTGGCGGTGTAGTGCACATAGGCGGCGTTCGGGTCCAGCGTCCATTGCGCGCGCGCCGGAATCGACGTGAACCCGTTCGCCTCGCCGCTTGCGGCGACGTTTACCCCGCCGAGTTTCTTGGCTTCGCCGATGGCTTTCTTCGACCACTGTCCGGTGTTGACGTAGTCGGCGCTTTTCTTGTCGCCCAGCAAATTCAACGGCACCATCGCAAACTGCAGCGTGGCGCCGCCCTGCAGGAACAGCACTTTGTAGTTTGTCGGAACCGACAGCAGTTCGCGCACGTCGGCCTCGGCCTTTTGCGCGATTGAAATGAACTCCTTCCCGCGGTGACTCATCTCCATCACCGACATGCCGCTGCCGTGCCAGTCGAGCATCTCCTGCCGCGCCTGCTCCAACACTTCCTCCGGCAATACCGCCGGCCCCGCACTGAAGTTAAATACCCGTGCCATAAAGTCAGTGAAAAGTTATGAGTGAAAAATGAAAAATTGGATGCATAAAACCGGCTACCTGCCAAGTCTCTCGTCTTTAACTTTTCACTTTACACTTTGCACTTTTCACTATTCTTCCTCCTCCGTTTCGGCGACTTTCTCGAGCCCGGCGAGCCGCTCCGCTTCCGACAGCTCGATCAGGCGCACGCCCTGGGTGTTGCGGCCAATCACGGAGATTTCCTTGACGCGCGTGCGGATCAGTGTGCCGCCGTCGGTTATCAGCATCACCTCGTCCGCCGTGTCGACCAGACACGCGCCAAGCACCTCGCCGTTGCGCTCGCTCCCCTGGATCGAGATGACGCCCTGCCCGCCGCGTCGATGCACGGGATACTCGGCCAGCCCCGAGCGCTTGCCGTATCCGTTGCGCGTGGCCGTCAGCACGGTCAGCGATTCCGCCGCGGTACCCTTGTCCACGATAATGAGGGACACGACCGCTTGCGCGTCCTTCAATTCGATACCCCGCACGCCGCGCGCCACGCGTCCCATCGGCCGAACGTCGCCCTCGCTGAATCGAACCGCCTTGCCGGCGTCGCTGAACAGGAGAATCTCGGATGCGCCGGAGGTCAATCCGACGCCGACGAGCCGGTTGCCGTCTTCCAGCTCGATCGCGCGTATGCCGGTCGACCGCGGACGCGAAAACTCCTTCAACTCGGTTTTCTTGACGGTACCGTCCGACGTCGCCATGAACACGTAGCCGGGCTGCTCGAAGTCGCGCACCGGCAAAATCGCGTTGATGCTTTCGCCTTCTTCGAGCGGCAGCAGGTTTACGATCGGTTTGCCGCGTGCGCCGCGCCCGGCTTGAGGAATCTCGTAGACCTTGCGCCAATACACCTTGCCCCGGTTCGTGAAACACAAAATCGAGGAGTGCGTGTTCGCGATGATCAACTTCTCGACAAAATCCTCTTCTTTCATGCTGGTCGCGATTTTGCCGCGTCCGCCCCGCCGCTGAGCGCGGTACGCCGACAGCGGCTGCGACTTGATGTAGCCCGCGTGCGACAGCGTGACGACGACGTCCTCGGGAACGATCAGATCCTCGACGCTCAAACTCACGCGCATCGCCATGATTTCCGTGCGGCGCTTGTCGCCGTACTGATCCTTGAGCGCGTTCAATTCCTCGCGAATAACACGCAACAATCGATCCGGATTGGCGAGTATGTCCAGAAGGTCGGTGATGGTCTTAAGGATCTCCGCGTACTCGTCGCGCAGCTTGCTTTGTTCGAGTCCGGTCAATCGGTGCAACCGCAGATCGAGAATCGCTTGCGCCTGCGCGTCGGACAGCCAGTAGCCATCCGTGCGCATGCCAAACTCGGCGGCGAGTCCTTGCGGTCGCGTGAGGTTGGCATCGCCGGTCGCCAAGAGTTTGGTCACGACCTTCGCCGACCACGCGCGCGCCATCATCCTCGCCTTCGCTTCGGCGGGATCCTTGGCGGCTTTGATCAGCGCGATCATTTCGTCGATGCTTTCCAGCGCGACCGCAAGCCCTTCCAACACGTGCGCGCGTTCGCGCGATTTACGCAGGTCGTAGATCGAACGCCGCGTCACCACTTCGCGCCGATGGCGCAAAAACGCATCGAGCAGCGTCTTGAGATCGAGCTGTCGGGGTTGATTGTTAACCAGCGCGACCACGTTCACGCCGAACACGCCTTGCAAAGCGGTATGTTCGTAGAGATTGTTCAGCACGACGTCCACGACTTCACCGCGCTTCAGCTCGATAACCATGCGCATGCCGGACTTGTCCGACTCATCGCGCAGTTCCGAGATGCCCTCGATCTTGCCGTCCTTCACCAACTCGGCGATGTGCTCGAGCAAGCGCGCTTTGTTTACTTGGTACGGCAGCTCGGTAACGATGATGGCCTGCCGCCCGGTCTTGGTATCGATTTCTTCGGTGTGCGTGCGCGCCCGAATCGAGATGCGCCCGCGACCCGTTTCGTACGCTTCGCGAATGCCGTCGACACCATTAATAATGGCCGCCGTCGGAAAATCCGGACCTGGGATATGGCGCATCAAGTCGTCGACGGAGCAGTCCGGATTGTCGATCAGAGCAAAACAGGCATCGACGACTTCATTCAGATTGTGCGGCGGAACGTTGGTCGCCATTCCAACCGCGATGCCGGACGAGCCGTTAATGAGCAGGTTCGGCAATCTGGTCGGCATCACGAGCGGCTCCTTTTCCGAGCCGTCGTAGTTCGGCGCAAAGTTCACCGTTTCCTTATCGAGATCGGCCAGCATCTCGTGCGCGATCCGGCTCATGCGGATTTCGGTATAACGCATCGCCGCCGGCGCGTCGCCGTCCACCGAGCCGAAATTTCCCTGGCCGTCGATCAGCGGGTAGCGCATGGAAAAATCCTGCGCCAAGCGCACGATCGTGTCGTACACCGCCGTATCGCCGTGCGGGTGGTACTTGCCGATCACGTCGCCGACGACGCGCGCCGACTTCTTATACGCCTTGTTCCAGTCGTTGCCGAGCTCGTGCATCGCCCACAGCACGCGCCGGTGCACCGGCTTCAAACCGTCGCGCACGTCCGGGAGCGCCCGCCCCACGATTACGCTCATGGCGTAATCAAGATACGACTGGCGCATCTCGTCTTCGAGATTGACCGGGATAGTTTCTTTAGCGAACTGTTCCATAACGAAATGAAGGCGTGGCGCGGTCCCGGCCGGTGGCCGATTTTCCACGCGCTACGCCTTGCCGTAAGGCGTGAATTCTACCATGAGCGGCGCCGACGACGCATGTGCGCGTTGTCACGGACGCGCGTTTCTACGCCGGGTGTTTCATAACAGCCGCGATCTTCGCCAGGTTCGGCGCGTGCACCACACCGCGCTCGGTCACCAGCACATCGACCAGCGCCGCCGGTGTGACATCGAACGCCGGATTCCAGGCGGCGGCACCTTCCGGTGCCATCCGCTGCGCACCGCAGGCAACCACCTCGGCTTCCGGACGCTGTTCAATTGGAATCGCGTCACCGCTCGGCGTGTCGAGATCGATCGTCGATGTTGGGGCAACCACCATAAAGCGCACGCCGTGGTGGCGCGCCGCGAGCGCCACCATGTAGGTGCCGATCTTGTTCGCGACGTCGCCGTTGGCGGCCACGCGGTCGGCGCCGACGATCGCCCACTGCACTTTCCCCTGCTGCATCAGATACGCCGCCGCCGAATCGGCGATCAGCGTCACGGGAATATTCTCCCGCATCAATTCCCAGACCGTCAGGCGCGCGCCTTGCAGCCACGGTCGCGTCTCATTGGCATACGTGTGAACGATGCGCCCGCTTGCCGCGCCCGCTCGCACGACGCCAAGCGCGGTGCCGTAGCCGCCGGTTGCGAGAGCACCGGTGTTGCAGTGTGTAAGTACGCTGCTTCCCGGCGCGATCAATTCCGCACCGAATCTCCCCATCGCTCGATTCGCGGCAACGTCTTCTTCGTGAATTCGCCGAGCGGCGGCGAGCACCTCCGCGACCGGGTCGCCCTCGGGCGCGCCGGCGATGGCGTCGCGCATGCGCGCAATCGCCCAAGCCAGATTGACCGCGGTCGGTCGAGCCGCGCTCAACGTCGTCAAGTCGGCGTCAATCGCCTGCTTCCAGTGTTTCGGGTCCTGCCGATGTCTCGCGGTGACCGCCAACACGACACCGTAGGCGGCGGCTATCCCGATTGCGGGCGCGCCGCGCACGACCATGTCACGTATGGCGCGTGCACAGTCGGAAGCCGAGTCGATGGAAAGGTACTCTTCGCGCGTCGGCAACAGGCGCTGATCGAGCAAACGCAAGCGGCCTTCGCGCCAATTGACGGCACGGATACGATCAAAAGACCGATCGGGGGCGGTATGTGGCCGGCTCATCGCGGCTAATTCTATCGCGCGCGCCGCGCGAGCACGAATGTGCCAGCCAAAAAAACAGAGCGGCCCCACGGCCGCTCTGCTACTAGCGATTAACTATCTACCGCCGCCTATCGGCATTCATGTCCGTGCCGGTGTCGATGGCTCTTGTAGAAAAAGTGATACCACTGTTTCGCGCAATCGTCGACCGTTACGGTCACGGTATCCGTGCTAGTGGCGCCCTTGTTATCGGTCACGGTAAGTCGGAACGTCAGCGGTCCCTCTTCGCGCGGCGCCACAAACGCGGCCCACGGCCATGCGGCTCCCCACATTCTTACGGGCGGTCCGCTTGTTTGTTGCCAACGATACGCAACGACTCTTCCATCCGGGTCGAAGCTCTTCCAGCCACTTAGAAACACGACCGAGTGCGGCCGTACGGTCTTGTCGGCGCTCGCTTGTGCGACCGGCGGAATGTTGGTGGTCGGAACCGGTACCGGTTCCGACACGGTTACCGTCACGCTGTCTCCGCTGGTTGCGCCGTCGTTGTCGGTAACCGTCAGTTGGAACTCCAGGGCGCCGGCGGCAGCCGGTGCGCTAAAATTTGGAGTCGCCGTATCCGCGTTGTTTAGCGCCACCGCAGAACCGCTCGTTTGCACCCACGAATAACCCACGATCGATCCGTCGGTGTCGGCGCTGGCGGAACCGCTTAAGTTGATGGACGCTCCGGTGCTAACCGTCTGATCCGCGCCGGCATCCGCGCTCGGCGCGGCATTGACGACAACGTCCACGGTATCGGAAACCGTTGTTCCAAAATTGTCGGTGATGCTTAACTGGAATTGCAGGACACCCGGCACCGAGGGTGCCGTAAAGCTCGGCGACGCGGAGTCCGCACCGCTCAAAGAAACTGTCGCACCGGCGAGTTGCGTCCAAGCAAAAGACACAATGCTGCCCGGAGCGGAGCTACCACTTCCGTCCAACGCAACGGCGGCCCCGCCGTTCACGCGCTGATCCGGCCCGGCGTTCGCGATCGGCCGAACCAATTCGTATGCGCCGATATCGCAACGTGCCGTCCCGCTACCGCCGTCGGACGCGCGCGGCATGCCGCGTTGATCAAGCGCAAGCATTAACGTCCCGTCCGTACAACCGGCCGGGTCGCCGGCGTCGATCGCCGGGCTAATCATCGAGATAAGGGAGTGTGAGTACGTGGTACCGCCATATAGGGCCAGCGGTTGTAAGCCGGGGTCGATCGGACTTGCCGACGTTCCAAGCTGATCCCCGGTTGCTGCCACAAATACGCAATCGGTTGCGACTCCCGTGTTGCCGATCAAGTTGTGTCCGGCGCTCGTTATTCCCGCTGCGCTAAGGCTCAAGCAGTCCTTCGCCGCACCGGCCGCCACGTTGCTTGCAACCAAGGTGTTGCGCAACGTCACAGTCGCTGTAACACCAAGCCCAAACCCGCCGACGTTGCCAAACCCATCGTTATCGGCATCTGCCACATTGTCCGCCAGAGTAACGTTATTCGTGACAACGTTCCCGTGAAGAACGTAGAGCCC
>DASWLD010000022.1:0-20519 GCA_036396275.1 Burkholderiales bacterium | reverse complement strand
GTAGTCCGCCCTTCGCGATATCGCGAGCGCCCAAAAATGCGGCGGCGTCCAGATAAAGATGATCAGAAACAGCAGCAATGCGTAACCGGGCACTTCGTTTTGCACGGCGGCCCAACCGAGCACTGGCGGCGCGGCGCCGGCGGCGCCGCCGATGACGATGTTCTGCGGAGTCGCGCGCTTCAGGTAGAGCGTATAGACCACCGAGTAGCCGATGAGGGACGCAAACGTCAGGATCGCCGTAAGTACGTTAACGGCGGCCACGAGGATCACCATCGATACCGCGCCGACGATGAACGCGAACACCAGCGCTTCGCGCGTGGTCAGATGCCCGGTCGGGAGCGGCCGGCGGCTCGTGCGCGCCATCTGCGCGTCGACGGCTTGATCGAGGATGTGATTGAACGCCGCCGCCGAACCGGCGGCCAGCGCGATGCCGAGCGTCGCGAATACGAACGTGCCGAGCGGCAGGAATCCGGGGCTCGACAGAAACATGCCGACGATCGCGGTGAAAACGATCAGCGCCACGACGCGCGGTTTGGTCAGCGCAAAATACTCGCGCGCCAAGGCGCGAACGCCCCGCGGCGCGGCGGTGGCGGATGGCGTCGGTACGGCGGTCGATTCGGACGTTTTCATCTTGAACCGCGCGGCGGCGCGCGCAATACGTGATACACGGTAACCAACGTCAGGAGCAACAGTGCGGCGACGGCGTTGTGCGTCACGCCCAGCAACAACGGCAACCCACCGACCGACTCCATGATCCCAAAAGCGATGGCAAAAGATAGCATCACCAGCAGCAACAAACCATAGCGGCAGACGGCGTCTTGAATGCCGACACGCAGCAGATGCAGCGAGAACCAACCGAGATAGAGCGCCGCGATCAGCGCCGCGGCGCGATGCGCGATGTGTATCGCGGCGGCGGCGCTCAAGCCAAGTTCGGTGCGGTCGTAACCGAGACCCTCGAAGGTCCAGCGCAGAAGTCCATCGCCGAAATCCACACTGGGCCAGTACGCGCCCTGACACGTCGGGAAATCCGGACACGCGAGCGCGGCGTGATTCACCATCGACCAGCCGCCGAGCGTGATCGCGACCATGCCGATGACGAGCGACACCGCGGCGCGCCACCGTAATCGGCGCGTCAGCGGAGTAACCGCGACCGAACGAAACAACCGTTGCTCGCGCAGCACGATCCACCAAAGCAGCGCCAAGACCAGGAGATTTCCGAGAAGCTGAATCATCATCACCAAGGGCTTCGACTGTAAATCGATGGTGACGATGCCGATGATGGTCAGGCCGAACACCAGAACCAGCGTCGAGGCGGGGATCAGCACTTGTTGTCCCGGCCGGCGGCGCATTTGCCAGCCGAGCACCGCGAGACGCACGAGCAGCAACCCGAGCGTGCCGGCGATGTAGCGCGCGAGAGTGTCCTTCCACGCGCGGCCGTTCGCGCTGTTCGCAGCGTGCACCGATTGCGCGGCCGCCGGTGTGGTTGGCTGCGCCGCGCAGGCGGGGCCGTCGGGACAGCCGAGCCGCGCTTCCGAGATTCGCATGTATGCGCCGAAGACCACGGACGTCAAGGCGAACGCAACCGCGAACAAGGCGGTACGAAAGAACAACACCGGGCGGCTCTTCGTTGCCATCTAGTGTCCTGAGTTACTAATTCGTTCAAGAATTCGCAAAGCTATTCCTCGGGTCCCTCTCTCCCCTGGTGGGAGGGAGGACAGGAGCGAAGGGCGAGAATATTTGCGCAACGATATGACACCCCTCTCCCCCACCCCCTCTGATCGCTCGCGCGCAGCTGCTCCTGCGCGTCCTGCGCTCCCGCGAATCTTGCTGCGTCCCTGCACGGCACCGCAAGGGGAAAGGGGAGGTGCATCCCGGGATGCGGAAAAACTTATTTGACGGAGCACTAGCCGATCTGCGAGGCGCGTAACAACAAGCGCAAGTCCTTGAGCATGCCGCGCGGGTCGGCGTCGGCCGGATAGCTCATCATGAAGTTACCCAGCGGATCGACGACGTAAATGCGATCGAGCCCGTCGAGCGCACCACCCGCCGGCACGGTGAACTGCGAAGCCAAATCGCGCACGACGTCGGGCGCTCCGCGCAATACGCTGGTGCCGGGATAGTCGACCAACGTATAGCGCAGCAGATCGAGCGCCGCCGGATTCGTGACGACGAATACTTGCCGCACGCGATGCGCTTCCTGTCCTTGCGCCGCTGTGATCTGGCGCATCTTGTACAACGAGTCGGTGCAGGGCTTGAGACATTGGGCCGAACCGAAATAGAGCAGCGTCCACTTTCCTTTGAGTTCGCTGAAGCGGGTCGACGCGCCCTCGAGATCGAGCAACTTCATGTCTTGTACCGGACGCGCGGGTTCGACCAGCTCGCCGTAATTTCGCGTCGCGCCCACGCTCACGCCGGTCTCGACCATCACCCACGACGCGACGATGCCGGCGAGGAACAATCCCACCAGCGCGAGCATCACCCAGCGGCCCTCGCGTGACGGCTGCACGAAAGGTTTCATGTCGCGCCGCTCCGCGTCGACGGCGGTGCGCGGCGGCGCGCGCGCACGAGCAACACGAGATACAACACCACCACGGCGGCGGCGAGCATGAACCACTGGAATGCGTAGCCTCGATGCACCGCGGCGCCGACGTCGAGCCGCGCCCACTCGCGCACGAAGCCGCCCGGGCTCTGTGGATCGAGCAGCACCACGATCGGTTGCATCGACCAGCCGACCTCCTTGGCGTAGCGCGGGAGATCGAGATGTTGCCATACGGTCACACCGGATCGATTCAACGCGTCGAGCTCGCCCAATCCGAATTCCGGCCGCGGCACCACGGCGACGCCGCGGATGGTGACCGGCTCGCGCGGCGCGTCGATCGGGGGAAGATCGCGGCGGCTCGGGCCCGCGGGCACCCACCCGCGATTCACCAGCACGCGCGTTTCCCCGCCGGCAATGCGAAACGGCGTCATCACGTGATAGCCGGCAACACCACGATGAATTCGATTGTCCCAGAGAACTTGATACTCGGTTTCGTAAACACCGTCCGCCTGTACGCGAAAGAATTGAAGCTCGTCCGCGGCCCGTCGTTCCGCACCGAGCACCATCGCGGGATACACCGCCCGCCGATCGTACTCGGCTTGGAGCGCGTGCTTTTCCTGTCCCCGTTGCAGCTGCCAAAAACCAAGCGCGCCAAACACCGGAACCAATAGCAGCGCCGCCAAACTCGGGACCAGAAATCGACGAACCGCTAGCGGCACGTTACGCCATCTCTTGCTGAACCTCGGTTCGAGTTTCCCATCATCCCCGTCTGCGCCGAACCGCTCGCGCCAGCGCGGCGTAAAATCGCCATCACGGATCCAAAGTTTTCCAGCCGTCCCCTATTCGCTGCGCCTAAGTATAATCGCGATTTCCGCGCCCGCGCCGGAGGCAACTTGCTCATTAAAGGTGTCATCTTCGCCATGCTCACCCTGATCCTTGTGAGCCTCTTCTCCGCCCTGGTCCTGCTCTTTCGCCGCGCCGATCGCGGCAGCGGCGTCGCCAAGGCGTTTACCTGGCGAATTGGGTTGTCACTCGCGCTGTTCCTTCTGCTCATGGCCGGACTTTATTTTGGCATTATCCCACCGGAAGGATTGTCGCACGCACCGGGGAGATAGGTTTCCTTATTTTTCCACTGGCGCGCGGAGCGCGAACCGCCCTTCCCGGATTCCCGCTCGCAAAGAAATAGAAACAGGAAAGGCGCGGCCGAACCCGGCGGCGCCTTTTCGATCGTGAAACTTCTTCCCGCCTACAACCAATAAACAAAAATAAACAAGAACAACCACACGACATCGACGAAGTGCCAATACCACGCGACTGCTTCGAAACCGAAATGGTCTTGCGCGTTGAAGTGGCCTACGAGGCAGCGGCTGAGAATGATGATCAGCATGACGGTGCCGATGGTCACGTGCAATCCGTGAAAGCCGGTCAGCATGAAGAACGTCGTGCCGTAGATACCGGTCTTTAGCGTCAGCCCGAGTTCGGTGTAGGCGTGCACGTACTCGTACGCCTGAAAACCGATGAACATGAGGCCGAGCGCGACCGTGAAAAACAGGCCCGTGATCAGCTGCGCACGATTGTTCCTGAGCAATCCCCAGTGCGCGATGGTGACGGTGGCGCCCGACGCGAGGAGGATCGCCGTGTTTAGCGCCGGGATACCCCAGGCCCCCATCGGCGAGAATTGATTCGGGCCCGGAGGAACGTCGTGCGGTACCGGGATCGGGCCCTTGGGACCCGCGGTCGGCCACGTCGGATCAAAGCCGGGCCAGAGCAGTTCGTTCGACCCGAGCCAATCGACGGCGAATATGCGTACGTAAAAAAGCGCGCCGAAGAACGCGGCAAAGAACATCACCTCGGAAAAAATGAACCAGGCCATGCCCCAGCGGAACGACCGGTCGACTTGCGCGTTGTACAAGCCGCTTTCACTCTCGCCGATCACCTGGCCGAACCAACTCACCATCATCGAAACGATGATGATGCCGCCAAGCGCCATGATCCACGGGCCGGCGGCGAGTCCGTTAATCGCCAGCACGGTGCCCAACGCCAACGCGAACAACCCGGCCGAGGTAATGATCGGCCAAGGACTCGGATTGGGCAGGTAGTAGCTACCGTGTGTGGTTGCCATTGCGTCGTCCCCTAAGTTCAAACTGCGTTAAGGAAGTTCTGAAAAAATCTCCAAAAACTATGTCTCACCGCAAAGGCGCAAAGAACGCAAAGGATTCTCTCGATAAAAACTAGAGCCCATCTCAAAATCCCTCGCCCCAGCCCCTCTCCCGGCGGGAGAGGGGTTCAAACCCTTCTCCCTCCGGGAGAAGGGAAGGGATGAGGGAAGCGTGGTCGGTCGCAAAAGCATTTTGAGATAGGTTCTTATGTTTTTCTTTGCGTCCTTTGCGCCTTTGCGGTGAATGTTCATTTGATCAGACCTTCCTTAACTCTTGCCGCCCGCGCCGGTATGGCCGCGAGCGTGACGCGTATCAACGGGCGCCGAAACGCTGTCGTATTTCTCCGCCGACGCTTTGTCGACGTTGCGACGTTGAAAAACGCGTAAGACAGCGTGATGAGCTGAACTTCCGGCGCGACACCCGGCAGTACCGTGAATTGCACCGGCATCTCGCGCGCTTCGCCGGGCTGCAACACCTGGCGGGTGAAACAAAAGCACTCGATCTTTTTGAAATACGGCGCCGCCCGATTGGGCGCAACGCTCGGGACCGCCTGCCCGACCAGCGTTTCGTTCGTGGTGTTGCGTACAAAGTACTTCACCAAGACCATCTGCCCCGGGTGCAGCTCAATGCGCTTCGTCATCGGATGAAATTCCCAGGGCAACCCGCTGGTCGCCTGGCCGGCAAACTCGACGGTGATCGCGCGCTTCTCATCGACCGCCACCAACCGGCTCGCCTCGATCCGGCCGGTCTTGCCGTTGATGCCGACTACCTTGCACGCCAGGTTGTAGAGCGGCACCAGCGCGTAGCCGAACCCGAACATTCCGACGGCCACGAGCGCGAGCTTGCGCGCGGTACGCCGGCCGGCTCGGTTTGACGATGGTGTGCCGCTCATTTCCAAAATCTCACGAACACCGCCACGTAGAAGGCCAGGGCGATCGCGCCGACGATAATGGCGGTGACGACAATTCGGCGGCGCCGTTGGCGCGGATCGGTCATGTCAGCGGTTGCGGCCATCGGCTATCCCTCGGCGCTACTTCACCACCGGCGCCGTGGCGAAACTGTGATACGGCGGCGGCGACGACAACGTCCACTCCAAGCCGTCCGCGCCTTCCCAAACTTGGCCGGTGGCTTTCTCGCCGCCGCGGATCGTCCGAATCACCAGAATCACGAACAGCAGTTGCGAAGCGCCGAAAATAAACGCGCCGATACTCGCGATCTGGTTGAACCCGGTGAATTGCAGCGCGTAGTCGGGAATGCGCCGCGGCATGCCGGCCAGGCCGAGGAAATGCATGGGAAAGAACGTCATGTTCATGCCGATCATGGTCAGCCAGAAATGCCACTTGCCGAGACGCTCGTGGTACATATGCCCGGTCCACTTCGGCAGCCAGAAATACGCGCCCGCGAAGATGGCCAGCACCGCGCCGGTGACCAGCACATAGTGGAAATGCGCGACGACGAAGTAAGTATCGTGGTACTGAAAGTCGGCCGGCACGATCGACAGCATAAGACCCGACAATCCGCCGATGGTGAACAGAAACACGAACGCGATCGCGAACAACATCGGCGTCTCGAACGTGAGCGAACCGCGCCACATGGTGGCGATCCAGTTGAAGATCTTCACGCCGGTCGGCACCGCGATCAGCATCGTCGCGTACATGAAAAACAACTCGCCCGCGGTGGGCATGCCCACGGTGAACATGTGGTGCGCCCAAACGATGTGCGACAGAAACGCGATCGACGCGGTGGCGTAGACCATCGAGTCGTAGCCGAACAGCGGCTTGCGCGCGAACGTCGGGATGACCTGCGAGATGATCCCGAACGCCGGCAGGATCAGGATGTACACCTCCGGGTGGCCGAAGAACCAGAATATGTGCTGGAACAGCACGGGATCGCCGCCGCCGGCGGCGTCGAAGAAGTGCGTGCCGAAGTGACGGTCGGTCAGCAGCATGGTAACCGCGCCGGCGAGTACCGGCATCGCGCCAAGCAGCAGGAACGCCGTGATCAGCCAGGTCCAAACGAACAACGGCATCTTCATCAACCCCATTCCCGGCGCGCGCATATTAAGAATGGTCGCGATCACGTTGATCGCGCCGAGCACCGAGGAAATACCCATCATATGAATCGATAGAATCGCAAAGTCGGTGCCGATGCCGCCCTGGATCGACAGCGGCGGATAGATCGTCCAACCCGCGTCCGGGCCCCCGCCCACGGCCTGCATGAACAGCGTCGACAGCAACAGCGTGAACGCGAACGGAAGAATCCAGAAAGACCAGTTGTTCATGCGCGGCAGCGCCATATCCGGCGCGCCGATCATCAGCGGCAGCTGCCAGTTAGCGAAACCCACGAACGCGGGCATGACCGCGCCGAAGATCATCACCAGCGCGTGCAGGGTGGCCATCTGATTGAAGAACGACGGGTCCGTGATCTGCAGGCCCGGCTCGAACAGCTCGGCGCGAATCACCAGCGCCATCGTTCCACCGACAAAGAACATCGCCAGGGAAAACAGCAAATACAGCGTGCCGATATCCTTGTGATTGGTGGTAAACAAGTAGCGCGCGATACCGGTCGGGTGCTCGTCGTGATGATGGACCGCGGAAGCCATACGCTGATCTCCTCGTAAACCCTGGCCCTAGCGTGCCGCCCTGACCTGCGCGGGCTGCACCACGTCGCCGGTCTTGTTGCCGAAACTGTTGCGCTCGTAAGTGATCACGGCGGCGATATCGGCGTCGTTCATTTGCGCGCCGAACGCCTGCATCGTCGTGCCCGGCTTGCCGTGCAGCACGATGCTCAAGTGTCCCGGCAGCGGACCGGTCGCGATCTTGCCGCCGGCCAACTTCGGAAACGGCCCGACGCCTTCGCCGTTCGGCCCGTGACAGGCGGCGCAGACCTGATAAATCTTCTTTCCCCGGGTCATCAAGTCGTCTTTCGTCCACACTTTGTCGCTGCTCGCCGCGTCGGCGGAAGCCTTCTGTTTCCGCGCGACGACCCACTTCTCGAATTCTTCTTGCGTCACCGCGCTCACGACGATCGGCATGAACCCGTGATCCTTGCCGCAAAGCTCGGCGCACTGGCCGCGATACGTGCCGGGCCGATCGATATTCATCCAGACTTCGTTGATGTATCCGGGGATCGCGTCCTTCTTGATACCGAATTGCGGCACCCACCAGGAATGAATGACGTCGTTCGCGGTGATCACCAACCGAACCTTTTTGCCGACCGGAAGCACCAGCGGGTTGTCCACCTCGAGGAGGTAGTGCTCGTCCTTCTTGGCGTTGCCCTCGATCTGCTCGCGCGGCGTCGACAAAACGCTGAAATAGCCGATGTCCTGTTCCGGAAAATCGTACTTCCACTTCCACTGATAGCCCGTCACGTGGACGGTCATGTCGGAGCCGCTGACGTCGCTCATGTTGATCAGCGTCGCCGTCGACGGAATCGCCATGCCGACCAATATAAGGAATGGAATGACGGTCCACACCACTTCAAGTTTGAAACTCTCGTGAAACGTCGCCGCTTTGTGTCCGCGGCTCTTACGATGCACGACGATCGAATAGAACATGAACGCAAACACGATCACGAAAATAACCGCACAGATGATCATGATCAAATTGTGCAGATCGAGGATACGCTCGGCGATCGACGTGGCCGGCGGCGGGAAGTTGAGACGATAGTCGGCCATGACCGACCCGGGCGCGAGGGCAACAACGGCAGCGGCGAAGAGTCGAAACCAGCCGGCGCGGCGACTTGGGCTGCGAACTGCGTGCATGCTTGTCTCCCGATACAAAAACAAATGCTCGGCAACGCCCGCACCGTTAACTTCCTGCGCTTCTACGTGTTTCATGGCTCGCTTCCCGTCTTTTAAATCAGAGGGGCGGTCCCGGAGATAGCGTCGCTAATGCGGTAACACGAGGCCGACTTGCGGCCGAACAACGCTCGGCGCGATCTTTGTCGATTCGACGCCACTACGCGGATGAACATGCGGCACGGCAACTTGGGCGCGCGCAAGCTACCACAAGCGCCGAGGTGCCGCAATCCGCGATCGGGCTCGAATTTCTTTTGCTGTACCGAACCGATTCGCGACCGTCGTTTTTCCAATGCCGGTGTCCGTCCCGGCGATAAACCCGCCGCGCGCACCGCCGTTCATGAGCTACGAATCTTGATAACGCGTCGGTCGCCCGCGAACCCGCGGGGCGCCCAGGCGTGGCCAAACACCACCTCGCAGGTCGCGGGCAATTTTCCATCGGCCGGCGAAGGCGCGTAGGCCGCGCGAAAACGCTCGAAGCGCGCGCGCGCAACCAAGCCGCGCCGTTGCGGCGGCAGTGCGCTACCGGCACCGAGCGCTTTCAGATCGCGCAACAACCGATCCACGTCGGGGTACGTGAGGGTGTAGCGTTCGACATCCATCACCGGTTCGACGAAACCGGCGCGAACGAGGGCGTCGCCGACGTCGTGCATGTCGAGAAACACGTGGGATTGCGCCTCCGGATCGGCGTGGCGCCACGCGGCGCGCAACTCGGTCAGCGTATCGGGGCCAAGGGTCGTGAAAACCAACAACCCATCCGGCCGCAGTACCCGCAAGAACTCCGCGAGTGCGAGGGCCGGATCGCACCACGGCAACATAAAATTCGACACCACCATGTCGAACGTGCCCGCCGCGAACGGGAGTCGCTCGGCATCCCCGCCCACGAATCGCGCACGCGAGAACCATCCGGCCTTGCGTCGCGCCGCCACCGCCATGCGCCACACCAAGTCGAGACCGATCACGCGCGCGCGGCGGTACCGACGCGACAACAAGCGCGTGCAATACCCGGTGCCACATCCGGCGTCGAGGATGTCTTGCGGCTGCGCTTGAACGACATGCAACCGCCCCACCAGCCGATCGGCGACGGTGCGCTGCAAAACGGCGGCCTCATCGTAGGTGTCAACCGCGGCCTCGAAGCGCCGAGCCGCCCGGCGCTTGTCGACTTTCGGGGCGGATTCGGCGGCCAGCGGTTTCGCCGGTTGGTCGGTCACTGTGGGTTTGGGCAGCGGGTGCATTGAAGAACGTATCGTATTATAGGTATAACGTTTGGCGCGCTCGACAGGGAGGTTTACATTGAAAGGCCCGGACTGGTTGAAAAACAACACCATGCTTTTCGCTCGGCAAGTGGCACTCGCGCGCGACTGGTGGCTGACGCCGAGCTGCACGCTCTGCGGCGAGCGCGTCTCGCAGGGACAGGCGTTTTGCGACGGCTGCGAACGATCGCTGCCTTTGCTCGATGCCGGCTGCGCGGTGTGCGCGACGCGGCTCGCACCCGGAAGCCACTCCTTGATATGCGGTGAATGCCAACAGCGCCCGCCCCGGTACGCCGGCGCGCACGCCGCGTTTCGATACGCGGCGCCGGTCGACCGTCTCGTCCAGGGCGCGAAGTACAACGCGCGATTCGATTGGCTGAAAATCCTGGCGGCGCGGCTCCTCGAACGCGTGCGCGCCCGAGCCGGTGAGGTGGATGCAATCGTGCCGGTGCCGCTACACCGCTCCCGGCTGCGCAGCCGCGGGTACAATCAGGCGCTCGAGCTCGCGCGACCGATCGCGAGGTCTCTGCACCTGCCGCTATATCTCGGCATCGAGCGGGTCCGCCCAACGCCGCCGCAGACGGCGATGACGCTCGCTGACCGGCGCCGAAACGTACGAAACGCCTTCGCCGCGAGCCGTGAGTTCACCGGGCTGCGCGTGGCAATCGTCGACGATGTGATGACCAGCGGCGCAACGGTGAATGCCGTGGCGAACTGCCTCCGAAAAGCAGGCGCGGCGAGCGTTGAAGCGTGGATTGTGGCGCGGTAACAAGTAGCAAGTTACAAGTGGCAAGTAGCAAGTTACGAGTTACAAGTAGCAAGTAGGCAAGTAGCAAGTTACAAGTGAAATAAAGGGAGGTTGTCTTTTGCAATTTTTACAGGTTCCCTAAATTCAAAAAACCCCCCTTGCAACTTGCTACTTGTAACTTGCCACTTGCTTACTTGCCACTTGCTACTTATTACTTGCTACTTGCTACTTGTAACTTGCCACTTGCTTACTTGCTACTTATTACTTATTGTTAAGCGCCGCCAAACGTTGCTCCGCGTACTGTGCGAGCGGCGGTGTCAACCCTCCGCTGTCTTTGGCGCGCGCATAGGCGCGTTTCGCCGAATCCCACTGCTCCGTCCCTTCGAGCGAGATGGCAAAGCCCAGCCAGGTTCGGGCATCTTGCGGGCGTAGCGTGAGCGCGCGCTTGTAAACTTGGACCGCATCGGCGTGGCGGCCGGCGCGCTGGTACAGCACGCCGAGCAGCGCGCTGAAGTCCGGATCGTCCGAGCCCGCGGGAACGGCACTTTCCATCACGGTCAACGCTTTCGCTTCGGAGCCGTGATCGACGTACACCCGCGCGAGTAACCGGGCAAAGGGGTAGTGACTCGGCACTTGCCGCAATCCCTCCTCAAGTAGTTCCTGCGCTTCCCGCCAATGGCCGCCCTGCAACGCCAAACCGGCCGCGAGTTCGCGCGCCTTCGCGTGGCTCGGCTGCTCGCGCAAGAGTTCACGTAGCTGAACGATGGCGTCTTCCGGGCGTCCTTGATCCAGGAACCGAACCGCGCGTCGATAAGCCGCCTCCGACTTCTCCTCAGCCGTGAGCGGTCGAATCTTTTTGTCCACCACGGCGACCTGCTGTGCCGGCAGCGCCACGGCGGCCTCCGCCTTCCTTATCGCCGACGGCGTCTTCGTGGGCGGTTTCGCGCGCTCCACGTTAGATACCGCGGCCGTTGGCGGTTTCGCTGCCTTGACTATACGCACTTGCGAATTTTTCTGCGACTCGGTGTCGTGCGGTCGCGCGGCCGGCGGCGGCTGGGCCGGTTTTGGCTCCACGGCGACCGCGGTTTTGTTCGCGGCGGGCGATGCCGCGGGTTCGACTTCGTTCGCGGCAGGCGACCGCGTTTCTTTATGCGCGGTCGGCGCTGAATCGGGTGCCGGCGCAACCGGCGTTGAAGGCGGCGCAGCCGCCATCGGGGTCGGCGCCGATGCCGTCGGCGCAACGTTCGTCGGGACCGGCGCTTTCGGTGAGATCATCGCCATGACGCTCGCCGGCAAAAGCGCAACACCCAAGCGCTCGACGGCGAAATAAGCCGCAACACTCACTGCGAGCACGGCTAAAAGCACCGTAAGCAGGCGGCCGGAACCATGTCGCGCGTCGGTGCCTACCGGGCGCAGACCTTCATATACCGGCGCGCCCGCCGCGGTGGAAGTCTCCTGCCGTGCTTCCAGATCCTGGAGCATTTTGTTGATCAAGCTCACGGCCAGCGAATCCAGGTAACGGCGCTCGCGCAGACAAACGCGACACTTGCCGCCAAGCCGAAGTAGCGCATCAGGCGCCGGCGCAGGCCCGGGTTGGGAAAAACAGACTCGGTATCGTCAACGGCGACGCGCACATGGCGCTCCGTGACTCGGCGCGCGCCTTCGCCGAAAGTCGCGATGAGCGCTTTGTGCCCGAGGATATTGATGAGGCGCGGCACGCCGCCGCTGGCCCGGTGCAGGCGCTTGACCGCTTCGGCGGTGAACAGTCGGGCGCCGCGATAGCCCGCGATCGTCAAACGGTGAGCCAGATAGAAATCGACATCCGCCAGGCTGAGCGGCCGCAGCCGGCATGAAAATGTGATGCGCTGCTTGAGTTGACGAATCATCCTATCGTTCAGCTTGGTATCGAGTTCCGGCTGACCGAAAAGCACAACCTGCAGCAGCTTGCGGCGCTCGGTTTCGAGGTTTGTCAGCAGCCGCAGCGCCTCGAGCGTTTCGACCGGCATCGCCTGCGCTTCGTCCAAACATAACACCACGCGCTTACGCTCGGCGCCGGCCTCCATCAAGAACGCCGTGATCAGTTTCAGGAGTTGATGCTGATTGATGCGCTCCGGGTAGCTGACGCCGAGTTCATCGGCGACCGCCAGCAGCAGCGTATTCGGGCCGACGTAGGGGTTGGGGATGTAGGCGGTTAAGCACTGATCCTGCTCGAGCGCGCTCAGAAACTTGCGGCACAGCATGGTCTTGCCCGTGCCGACTTCGCCGACAACCTTCATGAACCCTTCGCCGCTGCGCACCGCAACGAGCAGCGTATTCAGTGCTTCGCGATGCGAGGAGTGCGCGAAGAAGAAACTCGTGTCCGGGGTGATGGTAAACGGCGCTTCGCGCAGACCGAAATGCTCTTGATACATTCGCGCCGCCTCGCCGCGCTACGACCCGATGCGGATCTTGCGGATACGTTCCTGTGCGTCCTTCACGTCTTTGCCCCAATCGGCTTCGGTGCTGATAATCGTCGGCTTGAGCAGAATCACCAGTTCGCGCTTGACGCGCGTGATTTTGCGGTGCTTGAACAAGTTGCCGAGGATCGGAATATCTCCGAGGAAAGGCACCGACGCGTTGTCGTCGGTGGTTGCTTCGCGCATGAGACCGCCGATAACGATGATCTGTGCGCTCTGCGCGCGCACGACGTTGTCGGATTCTTGAATGTTGCTGGACGCGAGCGGCAGCGTAACGGCGGAACCGAAAACCGTAAACGCCTTATCCTTCTGCGTGATCGTACTTACCGACGGATGAATATGCAGAACGATATTGTTTGCTTCGTCGATTTGCGGAGTAACGTCGAGCACGATGCCCGAGAAGAACGAAGTCAGCTCGACGCTCGGACCGCTCGTCGCGCCGACGGTACTCGTCGTGGAGCTAGTAACGCCGGTGACGAAGAAATCCTCGCCGCCGATCTTGATAACCGCCTTTTGGTTGTTGACGGTGGAGACGCGCGGGCTCGATAGAACCTGCACCTGACCCTGGCTCTGCAACAACTCCAAGAACGCCGCAAAGCTGCCGGTATTAACCGCCAAACTGAATATGCCGCCAAACGCCGAGGCGTTCGTTCCGGAGATTGGACTGAAGATGCCGGTGGTGGGATTGAGGTTCCCAACGTTTCCGGCGATCTCGCTCGCACCCGAGCCGACCGCGGTACCGCCGCCGACCTGGCCGAACGTGTACTTGCCATGCACCTTGGACCAATTGATGCCCGCCTGAAAACCGTCGCTCAATTGCACTTCGACGATCTTCGCTTCGAGCACGACCTGGCGATTGACGCTTTCGTGCGTCGCGCCGAGGTAGTTCTCGACGATGCGCAGTTCATCCGGCATCGCGCGCACAACCACGATGCCGGCCTGCGCGTTCACGACCACGCGGCGCTCGCCGCTGCTGCCGATAATGGCGCGTACGTTGTCCCCGAGTTCCTTCCAAAAATCGGACTGTGAACTCGTCTCGATCTGAACGCTGGAATTGCCGGCGGTATTCGTCGTGGCGGTATTGGTGGTTCCGGTTCCGCTCGAACGACTGCCGATCTCCCCACCCTGCACCCGCGTGTCCGATTTGCCGCGTCGCTGCAAGTTGAGATAGTTCACGCGAAAGATCCGCGTCTGAATGTCGCGGCCGAGAATGAAATAACGATTGCCGTCACGGCGAAATTCGTAGCCGTACGCCTCGCGCAACGCCGTGAGCGCCTCGGGAACCGTAACGTCCTTCAAGTTCAGCGTCACGGTGCCACCGACGTCCGGCTGCAACACCATGTCGTAGGGCGTTCCTTCCACCAAGCCCATGAAGACTTGGCGCGCCGGCGCGTTCGACACGGAAATATCGAACCGCGGTTCGACCGGCGCCTTGCGTCCGTCCGGCACGTTGATTTCCAACGGCGGCAGCAAACCTTTGCTGACGTCGCTCGGCAACGGAGTCGATTGCGCCTTTTTCGGCTGCTCGAGGCTGGCGTCGATTCTGCCGCCTACGTCGTCATTCCATTTCGACGGAATACTCTGGCAGCCGGCCAGCAGTAACCCGGCGACCGCGGTCCCGAATAGCGACTGGCGAATGTTCGATTTCATTTCACTGCCTCTTGTTCTTTGTTCAATTTGGGTAGCAGGCGCAGCGTCGTTTCGCGCCCGCCCTGCGTTATCCGCACTTCGTACTGCGAAATCTCGGTGACCACCGCGCCGTTCACCGTATCGCCCACCCGAACCTGCTTGCCGCTGATCACCGCGAGTCGACGCTGCGGCGACACCAGCGTTGATTGCAGCACCGGTCCCTCGGGTCGCGACGGCGCGGCGCGCGACGTGGCGCCCGCATGCCCCATCGGCTGGGTCGGATCGGAGAACGCGAACGTTGCGGCCGGCGCGGAAAATGCGATCGCCGTTACGGCACACGCGATGATATTGCCGAGGCGCATCAAACGCCGATCCAGCCGGGATACCGGCTTAACGTGTAAATAACCAAGCTCACTTTCGACACCGGGTACTTGTCGGTTTCAAGCGACACCTCGCCCCAGTAAACTTTCCAAGGCAGCCCTTCCAGCGACTTCAAGTAGTTAACGATGTCGAAGTAGCGCCCCTTGAACTCGACACGCATGCCGTGGCGATAGACCGTCACGCCCGGCGCCGCTGTGCCGGCCGCCGGTTTCGAATCGGCGTCGAGCGGCTTCGACGGTAGCGCCTCAAGCTTGACCAGTTCGAGATTCTTGTTGCGCGTCAGCATCTGCTCGACCAACTTGGCCATTTCTTTCGGCGGTACCACGCCCGCGGTCATTTGGTCCATCTTCGCGTCGAGCTCGCGCACCTGTTCACTCAGCGCCGCGAGCTTTGCGCGATTTTCCGCGTTGATGTCCTTGCCGTCCGCCGAAAACAGCGCGCCGACTTGCTGATCGGCTTGCTGCGCCTGCGCGAGCTTGTCGCGCAACTGTTTATCCAGACGCGCTTGTTCGGCGCGCAACGGCGCGAACACGACGCTATACGCGATCAAATAGAGCACCACGACAACGGCGAAGAAGATCAGTCCGCGTTCGCGCACCGACATGGCGTCGATGCGATCCGCGTACAGCTTAAGGCGCGCCTTGATCTCGTCCATCACGACTTACCCGGTTCGTTCTTCGGGCCGGTGCGAAAGAGGAAATCCACATACGGCGAAGTCACCGTGTCGCTCTTGTCGACCGGGCGCGACATCGTGAATATCCGAAATTCCTTCCCCGCGAGTGCTTGCTCCGCCGACAGGCGCTGCACGTAGCGCGGCACCAGCGCCGGATCGCTGGTCTGTCCCTGCAGTCGCATGTCCTCGCCGGCGCCAACGATGTCAAAACCCGTGAGCCACAGGCCGGTAACGTGTTGACGCGCGAACGCAACCAGGAAATCGGAGTAGCCGGTGGTGTTGCTGAAGATTCCGCGGCTCAAAAGCTCCCGCACGCGCAACCGCGCCGCGATCTGTTTTTCCAAATCGGTCACCTGGTCTTCCAATAGCTTGCTTTTCGTGCCGGGCCCGAAGCGTTTGGTCGCGTCGTCGAGACGGTTCGTTGACGCAGCCAAGCGCTTATCGACTTGGGCCAGTTCAGCGCGCAAATCTCGGACCTGCCATGCGATCAATCCGTAGATGATCGCGATGCCGACCGCGATCGCGGCACCGGCTTGCAGCATCGCCAGCGCGGAAAACTTCTTCTCCTGCTTGCGGAAAATCGGCCGATACAGATTGATCTGCTGCATCACAGCGCCTTCTCCTCTTGCCGCAGCGCGGCGCCGAGCGCGATCAACCCCTTCTCGGCCAGCGTGTCGGCGACCGCCGGATCGAATTGCAGCACGTCGGCGAAATTCAACACCGCCGCCTTGATGTTGAGGTTCTGATTCAAGTGCTCGACCAAGCCACGAATCGTTCCGGCCGACGGCGACAGTACGATTTGATCGACGTGCGCCTGACGGAAGTGGCTGTCGAAGTAGTCGAGCGAACGCTGCACTTCGAGCGCGATCTGATCGAAATACGGAAGCATGTCGTTGGCCGCACGCAATGTATCGAGACCGATCTCGAGACGACGGCTCAAAAAGATCTCGCCCTGGCGCGTCATGGTGATAAGCCCGCGCGTGTCGGTTAGCGTCAGCATGACCACGCCGCGAACGTCCTCGGGCAGGATCGCGGCGATGTTGCGCTGCGCCATTTCCGGGATATCGATAATGTCGAGGCCGACCCCCGCCTCATCGCATAGATCGACGCGGCGCTGGATCGCGGCGTTGCGCGCCGCAACCACGTACATCGAGCGGGTTTTGCCGGGAGCGTTCGCCGTGGTCACGTCGAAGACATCGATCGTGGCGTCGTCGACGTGGAAGTCGATCAGATCCTTGATGCGCCAGCGCACCGCCGAGCGCAGCTCATCGGCCGGTACATCCGGCGCTTCGGTCAGAAGCAGCGAATACTCATCGGGTTCGAGCACGGTGGCACAGCGGTGACGCTTCAACCCGCGCTCCGCCGCGACGCCCGCCAACACCTTGGCCTGCTCGCCGCCGGCGTTCCACGGGATGAAGTCGCACGCGGTCACCTGCGGCGCCCGGCCCGGTTCGCGCACAACGCTGACCACGCTGACGCCGTCGTCGCGCAGCTCGATACCGGTAAGACCCGGAACGGATCGCTTATTCTTTGAGAAAGGAAACATGTGTCAGCTTTGATGCGTTGGCCGAATCGGAGCGGTCCGTTTGGTCGGATCGCCGCCCGTACAGGACAAAACTCTGAAAAACTTTACCTTTCTCAAAGGTAGCATAACCTTCGAGAAGTAAAGTTCTGACGCAAATAGGTTTTTTCGTCCCCCAAGTTCCTTAGCCCCATGGCCGCCGTTGGCGGCGGCCCGATTGCTGCCCTGATCGTAGTTCCAGGCGCCCGCGGATCCCGCCTCGGACTCCGGTTTGGCGCGGAAACTACGTAAGGCTTTGAGCAGACTGGACTTCTACAATCCTCAACGGCTCAGCAATGTAGCCTTTGCAAGAGCTGTGCCTGAGGACAGGCAGACGCGCCAAGACGTCAATAGCGCTCGCGGAGATAGATCTGTCGCGGACTGCCGCGAAAGATACCAAACGTCGCGCGGCCCGTGGGGTTGTTATCGTGAAGGCCGTCACCATCCCAGTCGAACTGGAGCCACGGCTGCACGGATAGATCCGCCGCGACGTCGACACTTCCGTCGTTACCGCCGCCCGCGGCGCGTAAATAGAGATTGAAATCGCCGCTGAATCCAAGTGCCGGCGATTCCAAGAATCGTTCGCTCGCCGGACCCGCGACCGCACAACCGACGCCGCTCAAGCCCGGACTGCCGGTGTCTTGCACGCAGGTTTCGCCGGCGGCGAGATTTCCTAGATAGTTCGACAGACCAAGCGTCGTCGCCGTGCAGGTATCGGCGTTATGAAGAACCCAGCCGTTGGCGGCGCTTTCGTAGTATTGCATTCGCATGGGCATCGCGAGGTCGACCAACTCCGAACCGAAGGCGTTTTGAATCGAGATACGTCCGCTGCGCGCGATGGTCGTCTCCTCGGTGTGGCCGCTCGATGAGATAGCGTCGGCGTCGACGCCGCGCAACGTTAGTGTCACCGGGGCTGTTGCTTTCGACGCGAATCGATAGTTGATCGCATTGTTCGTGCCCACGCCGTTACTGAACGCGTTCGCACCGGCGAGAACATTAGCGGCAAATCCGGTCGCATCGCCGGCGTTTGAGATGGTCGTGTCTTTCGCGAATCCGAAGGCGCTGTGGTAGTTCAACGTAACGGCACCCAGCACGGTGCGGGCGGTCGCGGTCACCGAGAACGCTTGTCCGGAAACGGCCGGAAGGACGCCGCCGTATGTGAAACCTGCCGCAGGGCAGCCGTGCGCGCGGGTGATGTCGAAATATGACGGCGTAAAGCGCCCGATATTTGCCGACGCGTAGAGATTCGGCACAGTCCCGCCGCCGAGATAATCGTTGTCGGCGATCTGACCGGTAAGCTGAATGATGCCGACTTCATTCCAGCCCAGATTTGTCACACTGGCCGATCCGTTCGGATCGTTGACCATGCCGCCGGCGCCGAACTCGGTGCCCGGAACGCTGGCGTTCGCAAGCGTTCCACTGGTTCCGCCGACGGGTGCGATCAACGTTCGGCTCAAGAGCACGCCTTCGGGAGCGGTTTCGCGACCGAAGTTCGGCGTCGCGGTGACGCCGTCGTTTCCGACCGCGGTCACGGTCGCGGTAAAATTTTCCCCAGCGCCGATAAAGCGTGCACCACTGGCGTCGGGCGCCGCCGGATTGGCGAAGCTGTCGCTGGTACGAACGATGTTCGAGATCACGAATCCCGCCGGCTTGACGACGAAGGCGTTCGAGGTACCGATCATGTTCGTCGCCGGGGGTGACGGCAGCGCGTAGCGCGCGTGCAAGGTAATCTGCCCGGCGTCGGGATAGTTAAGCACCAGCGGCGCCTTCGACTGCGCGTCGAAGGCGAGCGATACGTTAGAGTAGGCTGCGACCGCGCCGTTGTTGTTTTGCGCGATCGTCTGCATCGCCGGCGTGCTGTTGCGCACGCTCACCTGGCTGCCCGGCGCGGGAACGCAGGTTCCCGGGTTATTGCACTCGGAGGCGAGCTGCACCGTCGCGGTCTGGCTTTGAAGCGCGCCGACGCAACTGCCGGTCGCGGTGTCGGTGCGAATCGCTTGCAGAAACAACGTTTGCGCGCCGGCGCCGGTGTCGGAATTCTTACCGGCGATTTGCGTGCCGATCGCGACCGACGCGAGGCCGGCCGCGTCGGTGACGCGAAACGCGGCGTCGACGAAGACCGCGGCCGGGTCTTCCGCAGCCGCTTCCGCATAGGTGCCGCCCAAATCAATTCCGATGGAAGCGAGCGGCGTGTTATGCCGCAGCCGCACTTCGAGCGCGCTTTCGCCGCCGGGCCATGTATAGCTGGCCTGGCCGTTGTTCGTTCCTGACGGCGTCCAAGTACCCGAGCCGGTGACCGTCGGCGATAACCAAACGCCGGTGGCGGTTGTGGTGTTGAGCGTCATCGCGGTGCCGGCCGGAACGACGACGGCGGTGTGACTCGCATTGTGCGCGGTGATTCGAACGTTCAGCGATTCGCAAGTGACCGCGGTAGCGCCGCTCGGATAAGTGATTTCGTAGTGATCGACCGGTACGCACGAATGGGTGGCGGCCATCACCGCCTGGATGTCGGCCTGCGCGAGGGCGCCGCTAAAAATGCGCACTTCGTCGAGGTAACCGTTCGCGGTATTCGTCGTAAAGTCGGTGCCGGTTCCACCGATACCGCCATGGGTCATGCCGAGATACAGCGCCGCGTAGTTTCCGATGTTGTCATTGATCCCCGTGTCGTCCTCTTCGACGCCATCGAGATAGACACGCATTCGGTTGCTGCCGCCCCACTCCCAGGTAATCGCGATGTGGTGCCATTCGTTAGCTGGGAAGGAATTTTGACCGGTGCTGACCATTTCATTGTCGTCGTCGTCATCCTCCAGGCCGAAACGAATCTCGCCCCCGTCACCTTTCACAACGTAAAAGTGTTTGTCTTGGTTCGGGTTGTTGCCCAGATCGTTCGAAGCATCGAGCAACATGCGGTCGTTCCCATCGTTCCAGGCGGTGTTGCTGCTGTACCAAAAAGCAATGGTGCCGGCGTTGCCTAAGCTGTTGATGTCGATACCGGTATCCACGCCGGACCCGGCCGCCGCGGGAATGCTGCCCGCGCCGCAGGTGCCAGGGCTCCCGACGATGGCGCTGCCGGGCGGACTCGGCGGTGGGTAGTCGGTCGGCGCGGCGGATCCCGAAGCAGTTCCATCACGACCGTTGCCACTCGAATCGACGACGGCGCCCCAGCTCGTTTCGTCCATCGCGTAGTACGCGTATGCCGCCGGCAGCAGGGTGTAGGTGTCGGTCGCGGTATCGTTCCCCGGCACGTTGTCGAAGTTCTGGCCATCGACGGTCGCGGTGTTCGTGATCACTCCGCTGGCGCCGGCGGCGACGGCGACCGTC
>DASWLD010000021.1:0-18892 GCA_036396275.1 Burkholderiales bacterium | reverse complement strand
ACGGTTTGCGTGATCGGCACGACTTTTACCACGCGCGCGACCGCTTCGAAAGCCTGGGCATTCGTTCCCAGTGCCAGAAATAGGGGCAAAACCAGATAGACCTTTTTCATTTCGGGCTCCTCCGACGAATGCCGCTTGCAGCGGCTATTCCGTAACAACGCGGTCACTGGAGCGAAGGTTGACCCGTGTGCTGCGCTTTTTTAGCGGCGAGCTGAAAAAGACCAGGATGGACTTTTTCAGCAACCTGTTAGAGCGACGGCGACCGGCTGTCCGCTGGAGACAGGCTCCGCTAACATTATCGGCTTGGGCCGATCAAAAGCCTGACCGAGACGCCGAATGCGCGACGCGAGTCCCAAAATTTCTTACCGCCGTTGGCGGCTTTTTTGTGCGCCATGAGTAAGCTTGCCCCGCGCGTTTGCGCCCGGCTCGTTTGGTTCGGGTGCGCGCTGGCGGCGAGCGCCCCGGCATTTTGCGCGGACGCCGCTGACGCGTTGACCCTCGACGACTACTTCGCGGCGGCTCTCCAGCGCAGTGAGGTTGTTGCCGCGCAGGTTGAATCGATTCAACAGGCCGAAGAACGCTATCAACAAGCGTCCGCCGCGCTGTATCCGACCGTGGAAGGTCTCGCGTCGTATACACGGCAGGAATCGGCGGCACGCGGAACGATCGATGGCGCGACGATACCGAGCCGCCAACCGCTCGTGCGGCTGAGCGCGACCCAGCCGCTGTTTCGCGGCTTTCGCGAGTTCGCGGCGCTGCGCCAATCGCAGGCGCTGATCGGCGCCGAGCAGTTCAACTACGACGCCGCGCGCCTGCAACTGTTCAAGGACGTAGCCCAGAATTTCTTCAACATTCTTTCGATCGAGCAGGAGCTGGTAAATCTCGACCAGGAAATCGAACAGAACTCAAAGCGCGAGAGCGAGATACGCGCGCGCGTTCGCATCGGCCGTTCGCGCGCGAGCGAAATCTTGACGGTACAGAGCGCGATCAGCACGCTGAAGGCGGAGGTGGAGCAACTACGCGGGCAGAACCTCGTTGCACGCGAAACGTTCGCGTTTCTGAGCGGGCTCGGCGCGCAGACCCCCTTGCGCGATACCGAATGGGTGCCACCGCGACCAGAACCGCTCGAGGCGTACTTGGCGCGGATCGACCGGCGCCCGGACGTACAAGTGAATCGGCAGCGTCTTACGGCGGCGCAGGAAAGCATCGAAATTGCCAAGGGTGCGCGCCTGCCGTCGGTCGACCTTACCGGCAACCATTATTTAAAGCGAACGGGCAGCCTGGAGGACGTGGATTGGGACGTCGGTATCGCCCTGACGGTGCCGCTCTATACGGGCGGTGCGATTCAGTCGCAAGTGCGTTCGGCGGCGTCCCAGCGTACCCAAGCGGAGTTGGGCCTGAGCCAAGCTCGGCGGTTGGCGGAGCAGGAAGTGCGGGCGTCGTATCGGAGCGTGGAGTACGATCGTTTACAGATCGATGCGCTGACGGCCGCGACCGAGGCGGCGCTCAAAAACTACGAAGCTCAGGTGCGTGACTACCGCCTGGGTCTCGTGACGAATCTCGACGTGCTGCAAGCGCTGACTGCGCTGCAACAGAATCGGCGCGCATTGGATCGCGTCCGATTCGCGAGCAAACTCGATTACGTACGTTTGGAGGCCGCCGCCGCGCGCCGGCCGGTTCAACCGGAAAGAGACAAGCAATGAATCTACCCGAGATCTCGATTCGCCGACCGGTGTTCGCCTGGATGTTGATGGCGGCGCTGATCATTTTCGGCTGGATCGGCGGATCGCGCATGGGAATCAGTCAGCTGCCGGACGTCGACTTTCCGGTGGTGTCGGTGAACGTGGTATATCCGGGCGCCGCGCCCGAGATCGTCGAAACGAACGTTCTCGACATCATCGAGGATGCCGTGCTGACCGTCGAGGGCGTGAAAAGCGTGTCGTCGGTGGCGCGCTACGCGAACGGGACCGTGAGCGTCGAGTTCGGACTCGAGCGCGACATCGCGCAGGCGCTGCAAGACGTGCAGAACAAGGTGGCCGCCGCGCAGCGCTTGTTGCCGAGCGAGATCGAGCCGCCGACGATCAGCAAGACCAATCCCGAAGATCAGCCGATCATTTGGCTCGCGTTGAGCAGCAACAAGCACGAGCCGCGCGAGCTGATGCGCTACGTGAAGGACGCGCTGAAGGACCGATTCTCCTCGGTCAGCGGCGTCGGCGAGATAGTGCTCGGCGGGTACGTCGACCCGAACTTGCGCATTTGGATTTCGGGACAGGCGTTGAACCGCTACGAGTTGGCGGTCACCGACGTGTTGGGCGCGATCAAGCGGGAACACTCGGAATTGCCGGCCGGGCAAATCTCGAGCGGACGCACGGAATATGACGTGCGTACGCTCGGCGAAGCGAAGTCGCCCCAGGAATTCGAACGCCTCTCGATCAATCAGCGCGGCGGCCAGCCGATCTACACGCACATCGATTTGAAGCAGATCGCCAAGGTCGAAGACGGTCTCGACGACATTCGCCGCATCTCGCGCGCGAACGGCGATCTCGCCGTCGGCATCGGCATCCGCAAGCAACGCGGATCGAACGCGGTGGAAGTAGGGCGCGCCGTCAAGCAACGCATGGCGGAAGTCATACCGCAGTTGCCGGCCGGTATGAATCTCGGCGTGAATTTCGAAACGACCAAGTTCGTCGAGGACTCGGTGGATGAATTCAAGTTCACGCTGGTGCTGTCGGCGCTGGTGACGGCGCTCGTGTGCTGGCTGTTCCTCGGAAGCTGGACCGCGACGCTGAACGTGATCCTGGCGATACCGACGTCGATTATCGGTACGTTCATCGTTCTCTACTTCTTCGGCTTTACGCTCAATACCTTCACGCTTCTCGGCTTGAGCCTCGCCATCGGTATCGTGGTCGACGACGCGATCATGGTGCTCGAGAACATCGTGCGCCATCGCGAGCAGGGCGAGAGCCGGGTCCAAGCGGCGCTGAAGGGCGCGCGCCAGGTCACCTTTGCCGCGTTGGCTTCCACCCTCGCGGTCGTTGCGATCTTTTTACCGGTGGCGTTCATGGGCGGGGTCATCGGAAAGTTCTTTTTCCAATTCGGCATCACCATGACGGTTGCGGTGTTGCTGTCGCTGCTCGAGGCGTTGACGCTGACCCCGATGCGTTCGTCGCAGTTCGTCGAGCCCGGCACGCGCACCACCCGCATCGGGCGGGCCGCGGACTTCGTGTTTCGCCACCTGGCCTCGTCCTACCGGCGCGCGCTGGAGGTGGCATTGCGATTTCGTTGGCTCGTGATCATCGGATCGGTCGCGTTCTTCGTCGCGTCGTTGCTGGCGATCGCACCGCTCAAGAAGGAGTTCTTACCGCCCCAAGATCAAGGCACCTTCATTGCGCGACTGCAAACGCCGGTCGACTCGTCGATGGCGTATACCAACAGCAAGGTGCTCGAAGCGGAGAAGTTCTTCAATGCGCGGCCGGAGGTGGTGCGAACCTACGCCGCCGTCGGCGGCTTCGGTCGCGGGGGTCAGGCCAATACCGGTTTTATCTTCGTGAGCTTAACGCCGCGGGCTGAGCGACCGGTGGATCCAAAAACTGGTCGTGTGCTTAGTCAACAGGATCTGATGGACGTCTCGCGCGGAGCGCTCCGAAAGATTCCCGACCTGAAAGTTTCGATTCAGGATCTATCGATGCGCGGCTTCGCCGCCTCGCGCGGTTTCCCGGTGGAATTTACCGTGCAGGGACCGAACTGGGAGAAACTGGCCGACTACTCACAGACCATCATCGACAAGCTCGATGCGACCGGTTTGGTGACGGACACGGACAGCGACTACCTCAAAGGAAAGCCTGAAATACAGATCATTCCGGACCGCGCACGCGCCGCGACGCGCGGCGTCAGCATCAACGCGATTTCGGAGACCGTGAACGCGCTGGTCGGCAGCGTCGTCGCCGGACAGTACTCCTCGGGCGGGCATCGCTACGATGTGCGGTTGCAGTTGCAGGAGTCGGATCGTGACCGCGCCGACCGCATCAAGGGGCTGTACGTTAGGAACAACCGCGGCGAGCTGATCCCACTGGCCGAGGTCGTGCGTATTCAGGAGCGGTCGAGCTACGCGCAAATCAGCCGCTACAATCGCGAGCGCGCGATCAAGGTGTTTGCGAACGTGAAAACCGGCGCCTCGCAAGACAGGGCGCTGGCGGCGGCACAGCAGATCACCCGGGAAGTGCTGCCGGACGGCTACCACGCCCAGTTTGTCGGCGGTTCGCAGACGTTTCAGGAATCGTTCGGCGATCTTCTGTTCGCGTTGCTCTTGGGTATTCTGGTTTCGTACATGGTACTGGCATCGCAGTTCAACAGTTTCGTGCACCCCGTTACGGTGCTGATGGCGCTGCCGTTCAGCCTGTCGGGCGCCCTTCTCACGCTATTGGTGTTGGCGCAATCGCTCAATGTGTACAGCTTCATCGGGTTGATCCTGCTCATGGGCATCGTCAAAAAGAACTCGATCCTATTGGTCGATTTCACCAATCAGGTTCGCGATCGCGGCGAAGCGTCGGTGCGCGCGGCGTTGCTGAAGGCCTGCCCGATCCGCCTGCGTCCGATCTTGATGACGTCGTTCGCGATCGTGGCGGCCGCGGCGCCGCTCGCCTTAGCGATCGGGCCGGGGGCCGAGACGCGCGTGTCGATGGCGCTGGCGGTTATCGGCGGCGTGATGGTGTCGACGCTATTGACGCTGTTTGTCGTGCCGTGCGTGTACGAGCTGCTGTCGAGGTTCGAGCGCGGCCGCGGTGACGTTGTGTTCCGAGAGAAAGAGATCGCCCGCGCCGCGCGAGAGGCCGCCTGAGCCCGAATGGGGCGGAGCGGTACGTTGGAGCGCCTGTTTCTAGGCTTATGGCCGCCGGTGGAGCTGGGTGCGCAAATTGCGTCGATGTCTCGAGGGCTCGCATTGGAGAGCGGCCGGTTAATTGCGCCAACCAATCTGCATATGACGCTCGCGTTTCTCGGCGACTGCGACGCCGCACGGCGTGCGTGCGTCGAAAACGCGGCCGCATCCGGCACCGTGCCGGCGTTCAATTTGCATCTGGTCGCGATCCAATGGCGCCGCCGTACCGGAATCGTCTGGCTGGCCGCGCCTGAAGTTCCGGAACCTTTGACACAGCTGATGGCATCGCTCAACCGCGCTCTCGCGTCGTGCGGTTACGCGCCGGACGCTCGGCCGTTCCGCGCGCACGTGAGCGTCGCACGACATGTCCGCCGCCTGCGCGGGAAGCCGACAATCGCGCCGATCGAGTGGTGTGTGCGGGATTATTGCTTGGCGTCGTCGACGCCGACGCCGCGCGGATCGGACTACACAGTGGTGAAACGTTGGCCGCTAGGGGAGAGGAGCGGCGCCAGCGGTTAGTAGGGGTTTATAACCTAATTCAGTTTAAGGTAAACCCCCGGCTCTGCCGGGGGACTCTCCGAGGTTTGACCTATGCGGCGGTCGCCACAAATATATATTTCCCTCCCCCTGGAAGGGGGAGGGCGAGGGTGGGGGTGCAGCGTCAACCGTGCACGGACCGCAACGTCTCACCCCCATCCCAACCTTCCCCCCATCCAGGGGGAAGGAGAAAAAGTCCGGCGCCTTCAGGCGGCTCACGGTGCCTTTGAGGCGCTCACCCAATAAGCCCCCGGCTTTGCCGGGGGTCATTTAACTAGACGGGCAACGGCAGGTATTGGATAGGGTTGATGCCGAAGCTTCCGGCCGGCAGGACCGTGCGGATGACCAATGCGTTGCTTCCTCGCACCTCTTCCTGAGTCAGATCGACGATGCGTGGCGTCTGGTACGGCTGCTTGGTGGCATCGAGCACGAGAGCGACGCGCGGGCGTAGGCGCCACGTGCGGTTCATGGAAACCACGACACCGATGCCGCCGGTATTCAGCTCGACCACGCTGCCGATGGGATAAATTCCCATGCATTGAATGAACTGCTCCACGAGTTTTTCGTGAAAATCCTTGCGCCGCCATTCGTACATCTTGCGCAGTGCATCGTGCGCGGGCATCCCCTTGTGGTACGAGCGGTCGCTGGTGATGGCGTCGTAGCTGTCGACGATCGCGCCGACCTGGCCGAACAGGCCGATCTTGGCGCCCTTGAGTCCGGAGGAGTAGCCGCTGCCGTCGTAACGCTCATGATGCGAGCGGGCGATATCGATCGCGGCCGGCGGGATGTCGCCCTGATGCTGGAGAATTTCGACACCGCGCGGCACGTGGCTTTTCATCAGTTCGAATTCTTCGGCCGTCAGGCGACCGGGTTTGTTGATGATTTCCAGGGGAACCTTCATCTTACCGACGTCGTGCAACAACGCGCCTAGACCGAGCACGTTCAGTTCCGACTCCGACAGTTCCAGATGTCGACCGAAGTTGAGCGCGAGTATGCAGACGCGCAGGCTGTGTTCCGCCGTGTACTCATCCTTGTTTTTCAATTGGTTGTAGCAAACCAACGCGTCCGGATTGCGCAAGATGCTTTCGACCATGCCGCTCACCGCCGCCTTGGCGGCGCGCGAATCGAGGCTGCGGCCCATGCGCGCGTCCTCGAGGATAGTGTCGACCAGTACTTTGGTGTTGCGGCTTAGGTTGCGCGCCTGGGGGAGTTCTTCATCGACCGGCACCTTATCCGGGTAGCGCGGCGGCGCCCCCGGCTGCGGCGTCGCGAACTTGTCGAGAATCTCAAAACCGATGCGTTTGGCCGCGAACTCATCCGGCGCGGGCGCGCCAACGGAAACCGGTTGCCGGGGGCGCGGCCTTCCGTCTTTATATTCGACGTCGGTCTCGATATAGACGTACTTACACAGGCGCGCGAGTTCGTCGAGTTCCTCTTGCGTGCGGATCTCGAAGCCTTGAAAGAGAAAGCGGCTTTCTATCCATGGCCGGTCGAGCTCGCTAACGAACATCCCGATCTTCAGGTTTTGTACGCCCAGTTTCTTTTTCACGGAGGAAAATTGTGCAATTGTCGTGCCGATAGACCCTTAAACTACTGAAGTAAAAGTGTTCTTTCGAAGAAAAACACAGGCAAAGTTCCGCATTTTCTTGCTGAATTCGGCCGCGCCCCCGGGGTGAAACTCCGCGGCCCAACCGTGTGCCCGGAGCCCAGCGACGAGACGGCCGTTCCAGCAACCGCGGTCGCACCTGCCATGCCGGCAAATGCGAGGATTTCCGCCATAACCCCGCCTCCGCTTCGCGCGCATTTGGGCTAGGGAAGCTCTGATCAATTCCATAAAATATGAATGCTTGCCGCAGAGACGGTCGCTCCCGCGCTGTGTCGCTCCGCGCGCTTCCCTCGCGCCCGCGACATTGACACATCCCTGTGTGGCACCTGCGCCCGCGACATTCGTGCGTCCTGCACAGCACAAAGACGCAAAGAATGACACGGGTAAACCAAACCCCTTCTTTGCGTCTTCGCGTCTTTGCGGCAGAAAGTCATATAAATCGGAGTCTCCCTAGGTGATTGCAATTTCCTTCTCGCCGGCGATCCCTTTGTTGTCGCTCCAGCCGACTTTCACCTTATCCCCCGGTTTCGCGCCCCGGACCTTGACTTTGACAAGCGGGTCCTTGGAGACGGCCGATCCAAGATCGGCCACGGCGAATTCCTCGCCGTTAAGCGCAAATGTTATCTTCTGAATGAAATGCGGCGGAATGCGCAACTTCGTTTTCGGATCGAGTCGTTGCCCGTCCTCCATTGGGTGATCGATGCGCACCAGGATTTCGGTTTCGCCGTTAATGGTTTTTGTGCGAATCTTGGTGGCCATGCATTCCTTCCGCGGCGCGTGTTGTATCACGCACCAACCAACACCTCGACGTTCTGTTTGGGCGCGTAGAGCTTTCCGCCGGCGTTCACCACGACGCGCACGTCGGATGTCGATGCCATTCTCACGTTGATCGCGAAAAAAGCGACGGCACCGCTCAAATGGACGTGTGCCGCCAGGGGCGGCGAGTTCTTTTCGATCAAAATGCTAATGGCGCGCACATCCGGCAGGTCGGCGGACACCGACACGGGTACGACGCCACCGCTTTGCACGCGCGTCGGCGCACGCACCTTGACCGCGTGCGACGCCGTTGTCTCGCCGGTCCCGTACAGATTTCGCAGGGCATCGGCGACGGTCGAGGCGCCGTAGGCGTCGCGCGGCCACTCGGCTGCCCGCGTCGCCCGCGACTTCCAAACGCCGAGCGCGACGCCGATCGTTCCGGCGGCGGCGATCAATCGTTTGAGAGCTTTCCGTCGCTGGAACTGCATAACGAATTCTCGAAACGCCCGCGTTCGACAATGTGGCAGATTGCGCGATGCCCCTATTTTTTCTCTGCGAGCAGCGCCGCCTCGTCCTTGATCGCCTGAATCCGCGCCTCGACGCTCGATTGCAGATAAAAGTTGTCTCCGGCGCGCCGACTCGCGAGCCGTAGCTGCTCGATGGCGGCCTTCGCGTTGCCGCTGAGGTAGTAGTATTCGGCAAGCGCTTGATGCGATTCGGCTGCTTTGCCCGCGACGCTGAGCGATTCGCTTAGGAACTTGTGCAGCATCGGATCGTCGGGTCGCTGTTTCAGGCTCGCACGCAAAATCGGTTCCGCGTCCGGCGCGCGACCGGCCGCGATCAGCGCGCGCGCGTAGTTCACCGCCAGCGGATGGTAGGATGGATCGGCCTTGTAAGCGTTCTCGTAGATACGCAAACCGGCGGCCGTTTGTCCAGCCGCCAGTTCGATCTCCGCCTTCAAGATACGGTAGAAATTATTGGTGGGCGCCCGGTCCACCAGCCGACGTACTTCGGCGCGCGCGCGATCGTATTGGCGCGTGCGCAGCAGCGCTACCGCATAACCGTAGCGCTCGGCCTCGATGTGAGTGCTCTTTTCATTCTTAATGTTCGCCGCAAAGGCACGAACGATATTCTCGGGATCCCCGGATCCGTTGGCCCGCAGTTTCGCGCGCACCAGCTGAAATGACAGACTGTCCGGCCGCTGGCGATAACGGTACTGCTCCGCGCGATTGCGCGCGTCGGCGATGCGCGTTGTGGTCACCGGGTGGTCGCGCAAAAAGTCGGGCAGATTGGTGTCGTTCACGCGATTGATCTGCTGCATGCGTTCGAAGAACGCCGGCATGGCGCGCGGGTCGAAACCGGACTGCGCCAACACGCGAACGCCGATACGGTCGGCTTCTTCCTCGAACGCCCGCGTGAAACCGATGCCGCGCTGCGCGAGCGTCGCGCCGGTCAGCGCGACCGCGGCTTCACCCCCGTGACCGGCGAGAAGAATCGCCGCCAGGATCGCCGCCATGGCCGGCAGCGTGGCGTTCTGGTCCTCGGCCAATAGGCGCGGAATATGCCGTTGCGTGATGTGGGAAATCTCGTGGGCCAGCACGGAGGCGAGTTCGGCCTCGCTCTCGGCCGCGAGAATCAACGCCGTGTGCACGCCGATAAAACCGCCGGGCACGGCGAACGCGTTGATCGTGGGATCGTTGACCGCGAAAAAACGAAAACTCGTCCCCGGACTGTCGCTGTGCGCGACCAGCCGTTGTCCCAGCGTTTGGAGGTAATCGGAGATCTCCAGGTCGTCGGAGAACGCCAGACTCTGGCGCGCACGCCGCATGAAATCTTCCCCTAACCGCCGCTCCTGCGCCGGCGAAATAACCGTACGCGATGCATCGCCCAGGTCCGGCAAGGTAATGGCGTTTGCGCCAATCGCCGGACCTGGCAGCGCCAGCAGCGTCGAGAGTAGACTCGGAAGAAGTAGGCGCTTCATGGGTTTGTAGTATGGGGGCAGATAGATGGAATTAGAACCGCTCCGGAAACCGGCGAACCGCGCTTCCGGCGGTGACATTGGTTCCCCAGCTATGCCGATTAGGCTCGGTACTCACTATACTACCCGGTCCGCGTCGGGCGTCTGCGCCACGGCGTCGGTATCGCGAACTTGCACGGATCAAACAATGGCAGATCAAGAACTGGACGTACGCGGACTCGATTGTCCGCTGCCAATTTTAAAGACCAAGAAAGCCCTCAATTCGATGTCGAGCGGCCAAACCATTCGTGTGCGTGCCACGGATCGTGCTTCGGTGTTGGACTTCAAGGCGTTTTCGGCCCAGACCGGGCACGCGCTTTTGGAATCGAGCGAAGCCGAGGGCGTGTTTACTTTCCTGATCAAAAAATCATAGACACGGTCCTCGCGGTTTCGTTCGGTGCCGGACCGGCGACGCGAAGTCGTATCCGGCCCGGATTTCGCCGCGCCCTCCGCGGTTCCGCCGTCCACATCCCGCTCGGAAGAATTCCCAAGGCGATGCTGATCGCCGGCATCGGCGGCCGCAATGCGGCGCCGGCCGCTTGCTAGCGGCGCCGGGGCAATGGACTACACTTATCGGCAACGCCTTAGCGGTAAATTCTCGAATGAACGATGCCAGTCGCGCGGCTGCGCCCGCACCCGTCGCCATTACGGCGGCCACGGATCCGCTGAAACTTCTCGGTCAGATTCTAGCGCTCGGCGTGCGTCTGAACGCGTCGGATATTCATCTGCGCACGCGCAACCATCCGATTCTTCGCGTCGACGGCAATCTGCGTTCGGTACGCGAAGTTCCACTGCTGCCGGCGGATTTTATGGAGCGGCTCGCGCGCACCATGATGTCGGCGCGCCTGACGGCGGAATTCGAAAAGAATCACCAAGTCGACTTGTCGATCGGCTTCAAGGACATCGGACGCGTGCGCGCGAACGTGTTCTATCAGCGCGGATCGGTCGGCATGGTGCTGCGCGTCATCAATACCAGCATTCCGACGCCGTCCGAACTGGGGTTGCCCGACGTCGTTTCGGCGTTCACGCGGCTCGAGCGCGGGCTGGTACTGATCACGGGCGCTACCGGTTCCGGCAAATCGACGACGCTCGCCTCGATGATCAACGAGATCAACGGCACCCGCAGCGATCACATCGTCACGATCGAAGACCCGATCGAATTTCTCTTCACCGAAAAGAAATCGATCATCACGCAGCGCGAAGTCGGAATCGACACCAATTCGTTCGCCGACGCCATGCGCGCGGTACTGCGCGAAGACCCGGACGTGATCCTACTCGGCGAAATGCGCGATCCCGAAACCATCGAAACCGCGATGCTGGCGGCGGAAACCGGACACCTGGTTTTTTCGACGGTACATTCGCCGGCGGCCGCGGAAACGGTGTCTCGTATCATCTCGACGTTCCCGGGGGAGGCGCAACCCGGCATGCGTGCGAAGCTCGCTCAGAACGTGCGCGGTGTCGTCAGTCAGCGGCTATTGCCGCGCAAGAACGGGGCCGGTCGTATTGTCGCGTGCGAAGTCCTGACCATGTCGGCGCTCGCGCGCGAGCTGATTCTGGATCCGCTGAAAATCAAAGACCTTGGCGATTTGATTCGCAAGGGTACGATGGCCGAAGGCATGATGAGTTTCGACACGGCCATCTTCCATTTGTACAAGCAAGGGCACATCGACGAGGCGACGGCGCTTTACTACGCCACCAGCCCGACCGACCTCAAGCTCAAACTGGACGGATTTGCGTGACGCGTCCGTGACCGCCGGGGGCACACACCGTCGACGGTGCGGACTCGGTATCCGCTATCCCGCTGCGCTACGCGCCGGACGCTGAGCCGTTTTGTACAGCCGCGCCACGACGCGGGCGATGGCGGCGGCGCCTTGGGCAATTTCCTCGTCGCTCGCGGTCAAGCTGATCCGCAAGCATTCGCCGCGGTGCTTCCAGTGCGGGTCCGATCCCGGGAAAAAGAACGAACCGGGAACCACGAACACGCGTTCCTTTTTGATCTCGTTGTACAGTTCGATGTCGGTGATCGGCAGATCCTTCAGCCACAGCCACGCGAACAACGCACCTTCGAATTTGTGCAAGTACCAGTCGATCGCGGGCATCGATGCCGCCATCAAGCCGCGCATCAGTTCGAATTTCTTTCGGTAGTACGGGCCGATCACCGCATGCGACACCTTGACCAGCTCGCCCGAGGCGATCGCACGCGCGGCGATCGCCTGGCCGAAGCGCGAGGAGTGCAGCACCGCGTTGGTCAAGAACGCCCGCATGACGTCGAGGTAGCGGCTCGGGCCGATGACGACGCCGATGCGTTCGCCGGGAAGCCCCGCCTTCGACAAACTCATGCTGTACACCACGTTGTCGCCGCGAAACGGTTCGATCGGTGCGAATGCCAGGCTGGGGAACGGCGGACCGTAGGCGGCGTCGATGAATACCGGTACGTCGTGAGCGTGGGCCAAGGCGATGATTCGCTCGACCTCCTCGGTGCGAATGACGTTACCGGATGGATTGCACGGGCGCGAGAACATCACGGCGCCGGTCGTGTCGTCGATATGCAGCTTGTTGAAGTTGACGCCGTACTTAAACGTATGCGCGTCGATGATTTCGATCTCGGGCGGCACCGATACCAGCGCTTCCTCGTTCAGACAGATGCCGTCGTAGCCGGTGTAGTCGGGAGTCGACGGCAGCAATAGTCTGCGCAACTTTCCTTGCGCGTTTATTCCGCAAAAGCAGTTCGCCGCGGCGAACAATGAACTCTGGCTGCCGGGGGTGATCAGGACGTTGTCCTGGGTGATGCCCCAACCGTATTTGCCGTTGAACAGCTCGACTACGGCGTCGAGCAGCGGCGGGTAGCCCTGCGATTCACCGTAGCGGCACACCACCTCGCCGAATTCGTTCGAATCGGCGACGTCCCGCGCGAGCTTGCGCCACATCGATTCGACCTCGGGCAGGATCACCGGGTTGCCGGGACTTAGATTGATCCACGGCTCGTTCGACGCCGCCGCCTGCGTTTGCCGGATGTCCTGCATGATCGCGCGCACGCCGGTCAGTCGCGACATGCGGTTACCGTGAATCGATAGATGGGTCGTCATGGTCCGGCGATAGCGGATAGCGGGTTAGACAGCATAGCAATTTCAAGTCGACGCGGGAATATCGGGACAATCGGGGGCAGTGTCTCGACTCGGACGAGTTGCCGCGCCGGCGCGCGGTTCATTGACAGCACGGCCGGCTCGGCAAAGAATGGCGCTCCAACAATAAAGGAGCGCCGCAATGGTCGGAACAATCTCCCGCATATTTTTCCCGGCGAATCTCGTCGTCGCGTTCGCCGTAGTCTCCGCCGCGTGCGCGACCGCGCCATCGCCGCCGGCCAATCCGCCGGACCTCGAGCAGCGCGTGCGTGCGATCGGAAAAGAGCTCAATCCGGACACGATCAAAGCCGCGTTCGGCGTTTACGGTCCACTGCAGTCGCAGGAACCCTACGCCGGCGTGAAGGTCACGCGCGACCAGAAGTACGGGCCGGACGAGCGCCATCGGCTGGATGTGTTCCAAGCGGACGTCGCGGGCGGCGCGCCGCGCCCGGTGCTGATGTTCGTGCACGGCGGCGGATACGTGGCGGGCGACAAGCGCCGCGGACCTTTTTACGACAACATCAGCGTCTGGGCGGCGCGCCACGGACTGCTCGCGATCAATATGACCTACCGCCTGGCGCCGAAGCACCCGTGGCCGGCCGGCGCCGAAGACGTGGGTGCGGCGGTCCGGTGGACCCTGCAACACGCCGCGAGCTACGGCGGCGACCCGCGGCGGATTTACCTCATGGGGCACTCGGCCGGAGCGACCCACGTCGCTGCGTACATCGGGGAGCCGCGGTTCCACGGGCCGGCCGGCGTCGGGCTCGCGGGCGGGATTCTCCTATCGGGCCTTTTCGATCCGTCGACCGCCGATCCGGCGCCCATCATCAAAGCGTACTTCGGGGAGGACGCGAAACTTTACGGTGAGCGCTCCGCGATTCGCGGGCTGAAACAATCGAAGCTACCGTTGATGCTTGCGCAGGCCGAGCTCGATCCGTATGACCTGGAGCGCCAGACCGTGCAATTGTTCCAGGCGATCTGCGAACGCGACCGGCAGTGCCCGCGGTTCGTGTGGCTGCCGATGCACACGCACCTCACCGAAGTCGCATCCATTAACACCCGGGACGAGGAACTATCGAATCAGATTTTGGAGTTTATTCGTAAGGGCCGGTAATTCGCTTGATCTCTCTGCCGCTGAAGGGGGAGAGACCGCTCGGCCACAAGCCATTGCCGCGAATTATGTCCATGAACCGAGCGGTCTCTTCCCTCACCCGGCCCTGCGGGCCACCCTCTCCCGGCGGGAGAGGGAGAGGCGGAGCGGCCTTCGGCCGTGGGTTCATGGGTAGGGTTAGGGTGCGATACCGGCGGTTGAAGCACGTTCGAAAGTTTGCCCGGATAACAATGTCGGATCTGGGTGTCGGGGAGATAGGATGATGGGCTGCGCCCATCCTACTCAGTGTTGAACTGAGCGAAACGCACCATCGCCGCAGGCGATTCAGCGAAGATCATGCTGGGACATCCCGGTTGTAAGCGTATCTGCTACGAAAGCTAGCAACTATTTCTCGAGATGAATGCCATGGCAGTGTCCCTAAAGTCGCTGGGTATTGACCGACTCGGCGTGGAAGAACGTTTGGCACTGGTTGAGGAATTGTGGGATAGCATTGCGGCCGATAGCGCGGTGGTTCCGTTGACCGAGGCGCAGCGGGCGGAGCTCGATCGCAGGATTGCCGAGCACGAGGCTAGTCCTGGTGACGTTGTACCTTGGGAGCAAGTGAAGGCGTCGGTCACGGAACGCCTCAAGAAATGACATCGGCGGTCGTCTTCCGGCTCGAGCGGAAAACCCGCAACGCTTCCCTTTGATGCACCGCGATGTACGCTGTGTCCGCGTTCGTCGTTTTCCTTATTCGCTATTCTTTCGTGTGGAACCGCGTCGCCTCGTCGTCCTGGCAGTGTTCCATGCACGCCGAGATCCCGCCGTTTGGCAACACCGCGAATAAAATCGGTTGCCGGCGTCAAATCCGCGATCGATGTCGCGATTCCCGTTTTTGCGGGAATGACGGTGGTAGTGGATCGACAGCCGTCAGACGCGACAGGTGCCGCGCCTACAAACTCTCCGACGCGAAATCCGCCAGCCGCGAACGTTCGCCGCGCTGAAGCGTGACGTGGCCGGCGTGCGACCACGGCTTGAAGCGGTCGACGACATACGTGAGCCCCGACGTCGTTTCCGTGAGATAGGGCGAGTCGATTTGGGCGATGTTTCCGAGGCAGACGATTTTGCTGCCCGGTCCGGCACGGGTGATCAGCGTCTTCATCTGATGCGGGCTCAGGTTTTGGGCCTCATCGATGATCAGAAATTTGCGCAGAAACGTTCGCCCGCGCATGAAGTTTAGCGACTTGATGCGGATGCGCGAGCGCAGCAGATCGTTCGTCGCGGCGCGGCCCCAGGCGCCGTGCTCTTGCGTCCCGGTGTCGTGCAGCACGTCGAGATTGTCTTCGAGCGCGCCCATCCACGGACCCATCTTTTCCTCCTCGGTTCCGGGCAGGAAGCCGATGTCTTCGCCGACCGGTACGGTTTGGCGCGTCATGATGATTTCGGTGTAGCGGCGCGACTCGAGTGTTTGCGTGAGCGCGGCCGCGAGCGTCATCAGCGTCTTGCCGGTACCCGCCTGGCCGAGGAGCGTGACAAAGTCGATCTCGGGATCCATGAGCAGATTGAGCGCGAAGTTCTGCTCGCGGTTTCGCGCGGTGATACCCCACACCTTGTGTTTCTCATGCTGGTAATCCTTGACGACCTCGATGACGGCGCTGTCCTTGTCGCCGCGGCGCACCACCGCGGCGAACGCGCTGTCGTCCTCGGTGTAGATAAATTGATTCGGCAGCCACGCGCAAGCACGCGGGCCGCGGACGCGATAGTACGTGCGGCCTTCCTCTTTCCACGATTCCATGTCTCGGCTGTGCGTTTCCCAGAAATCGGCGTCGAGGCGCTGGGCGCCGGTATAGAGGAGGTTTGCGTCGTCGAGTACCTGGTCGGTGGTGTAATCCTCGGCGTGTACGCCGAGCGTGTGCGCCTTGATGCGTAGATTGATGTCTTTCGACACCAGAATCACGTCGCGATCGGGGTGCGCCTTGCCGAGATCGAGCGTCACGCCGAGTAGCGCGTTGTCCGGCCGCTGCGGGTCCATGCCGTCCGGCAGCACGCTGTGCACCGCCGCCATGTGAAAATGCAGCTTGCCGGTTTCGATGTCGGGCGTGACCGAGGGTATTTTGACGCCGTCCGCGATTTCCCCGTTCGCGTTTTCGACCAATTCGTCGAGGAACCGGCTCACCTGGCGGACGTTGCGCGCGACTTCGGACAGGCCCACCTTGGCCTTGTCGAGCTCTTCCAGCACCACGATCGGCAGGTAAACGTCGTGCTCCTGGAATCGAAGTATCGCCGTCGGATCGTGAATCAGGACGTTCGTGTCGAGCACGAAAATTTTACGCCGCTTCGCCATCCCGGTTCCCGGCCGCTACAGCTTGCGCAACTCGTCGAGCAGTTGATCGACATGTCCTGGCACCTTCACGCCGCGAAAACTTTGACGCAACGCGCCGGTCTTGTCGAAGATGAAAGTCGAGCGGTCGACGCCCATGTACGTGCGCCCGTACAGCGATTTTTGCCGTATCACGCCGAAGGCGCGGCACAGTTTCTCGTCCGGGTCGGCGATCAGCTCGAACGGAAATCCGAACTTGGCCTTGAAGCGCTCGTGCGAATCGACACCGTCGCGCGAAACGCCGTAAACGACGGCGTTCAATTTCTGAAATTCGGCGAAATGGTCGCGGATGTCGCAGCCTTCGGTGGTGCAACCGGGCGTGTCGTCCTTGGGATAGAAATACATCACGACATTCTTTCCTTTTAGGCTGGCCAGCGATAATCGGCCGCCGCTCGTGGTTTCGACCTCGATCGACGGCAGCGCAACGAGACGCCGCGCCGCCGGAGCCGCGACTTTCGGTTTGGCCTTCGGACGGCGTGTCGGCCGCGTGTTGCGTTTCGCTTTCGTCTGTTTCCTTTTCTTGCTCTTTTCACCTGTCTTACGCTTTGCTTTCTTCTTGGCCATGGCGTCTCCTTGGGGATTGATAGACCGGGATCACGTGCGTCACAAGAAACCGGTGAGCATTCACGAGGCATTCATTGTATCGATACCGTCCGCGTCTCAAAAGCGCCGTCTCCACCCACCGGCGCGCACCAGCGACCTCACGTAAGTCCTATGTCGCCTTGCTCAACGGCGCGAGCGCGTCCGCATGCTGTTCCCAGTTCTTGCCGTCGAACGGTTTAACCGTCAGTTTCGCCGGAGGCGGATCGAGACAACGCACGTTCACACTGTAGCCGTCCGGATTCGACCGCGGTACGTAGAACGGCTTGATACCGCAGGTCCTGCAAAACGTGTGTTTGGCGACTCCGGTGTTGAATGTGTAGGTGGTAATATTTTCCGCGCCCTGCAAAAGTTTCAGCGCTGATTTCGGAACGATCAGATGCAAATAGCCGGCGCGCGAGCACATCGAGCAGTTGCACTCGCTGGCCTCGATGGAATCCGGCGCTTCGATCTCGAAGCGAATCGCACCGCAGTGGCAGCTTCCCGTGTATGTCATGACGCGGCCTGTTTCGCGTGGTAACTAAGCTGCTCTTTGACCTCGTAGTGCTGCGAACGCGCGTCGAACCGGGTCAGAATCGTCCGTGCTTTTGCCGGCACGACGGCGCGCTCGTGGTCGCCGCCGGCGAATCTTTTGACCGCATCCCACGAATCGAACCACATGATCGTGACAAACTCGATCTCGCCCGACGGCCGTGTACGCCGAAGCAGTTGAATTTCGCGGTAACCCGGCACTTGCTTGGCCGCTATCCCCGGAAAGATCTCCCGGCGCAGCAGCCGCTCGTAAGCATCCGCGTTACCGGGAGTCGTCCATCCGTGCCAAACGCGACTGATCATGTTTCCTCCTGGCCGAAGGCGGTCGTGGGACGAGACCGCGGGATACGCGACTATTCCTTCGCCAAGTGCGCCATTGTAGTGTGTCGAGGTCGCGCAGGCATGGATTACGCCAGGGCGGCAGCTGGGGGAATAGGCCGACACCGATGGACGCGAGGATGAGCGCCGTATGAACGCCGATTCACATCGAACCGCGATTATCACCGGCGCTGCCCAAGGCATCGGCAAGGCGACGGCACGGCGCCTGTTGCGCGATGACTTCGCGGTTGTCATCGCCGACCTCGACGCGGAAGCGGGTCGCGAGACCGAGGCGGAACTTCAAGTGCTGGGAGACGTTCTCTTCGTCGAGACGGACGTAGGAAGCGAAGACGGCGTCGTGCGATTGGCGGCGAAGACCGTGGAAACGTTCGGGCGAATCGATGCGGTCGTCAACAACGCCGGTATCGGCGCGAACCGGCCGCTCGCACGGCTTGCCTTGGCGGAGTGGAACCGTGTGCTCGCGACGAACTTGACCGGGGCGTTTCTGTGCGCCAAGCATACGGCCGAGCACCTGCGCGTGCACCGCGGCGCGATCGTCAATATCGCGTCCACCCGCGCGCTGCAATCGGAGCCGAACACCGAAGCCTATGCCGCCTCCAAGGGCGGAATCGTCGCGTTGACCCATGCGCTCGCCATGAGCCTTGCCCCCGAGGTTCGCGTCAACTGCGTCAGCCCCGGCTGGATCGACGTTACGCCGTGGAAGAAGCGTTCGAACCGCAAGGCCCAGCCGCTCAGCGCCGCCGATCACGCACAACACCCGGCCGGCCGCGTCGGCCGGCCGGAAGATGTCGCCGACATGGTGGCCTACCTGCTGTCGTTCGAAGCCGCTTTCATCACGGGACAAAACTTCGTCGTCGATGGCGGCATGACGCGCAAGATGATCTACATTTAGGAATCGCGCGCGTCGACGGGGACGGATTTACCGGCGCTTGGGCGGCCGCAGCCGGATTTGAAACAGTTTCGGCCACAGCTTGCCGGTGACCAGCAGCCGATCGGTTTCGGCGTCGTAGGCGATTCCGTTCAATATCGCCTCCGGTG
>DASWLD010000020.1:0-32572 GCA_036396275.1 Burkholderiales bacterium | reverse complement strand
ATATCGATCATGATGCCGCCGATGTTGAACGGTACATCGATCGCATCGACGATCTCCCGTGCCACGGCTTCGGCATCATCGGTGCCCGTCACGGCACACAGAACGGCGAATTCGTCTCCACGCATCCGCGCGAGGAGCGCGCCGGAACGCAAAACCCGGCTAAGTCGCACGCCTACCTCTTTCAGCACATGGTCACCATGATGAAATCCGAAGGCGTCGTTGACGTCGCGCAATCGATTCAGGTCAACGATGATGGACGCCAGCCGCCGATCGAACGAACGCGCTTCCATTAGTGCGCGCCGCAGATGTTCCTCAAAGAATGCGTGGTTCGGCAAGCCAGTGAGTCGATCGTAGTGCGCCATGTGTTCGATCGTCGCATTGGCGCGATCTTGTTCGATACGCACGCGCAACAGAGCGATGCCGAACGCGAGATCCTGCACCGCTTCCGCCAGTAGATTCAGCTCCTGCTGTTCGAACGCGTTTGGCTCCACGGCATAGATGGCGAGCGCACCGATAACGCGCTCATCAATGGAAATCGGAAACACGACCAGCGAAGCAACCCCGTGGCGCAAAGCGTCTTCCCGCCACGGTGCGAAATTTGGATCTGTCAAAAGATGCTGTGCGACGTATGGCTTTCCGGTTCTAATCGCTGTCGCGACCGGACCTCGTCCCGCGGCCCAGCTAACGTTGGCCAGTGTCTTCTTCAACTGCGTGATGCCACCGAGAAAACCTTCATGTGCCATCGGTTTGAGCAGTCGATCCTCGCCCTCCCCCGCATAGACTATGTACGTCCCCCGATAACCTACCCGCTGCACAACAAGACGACACATTTCTGTAAGAAGCGCAACCTCCTGAGTCGCTCGCAGAACCACTCGTTTTGTTTCGCTCAATGTCTTGTGCGCACGATCGATTCGGTGCAACGCGCCGGCCATGTCTTCGAACGTCCGGCCCAATTCCGCCAGCTCGCCGCACCCGCGTGCCAGGTCGGCGGGCGGCGTGAGATCGCCGCTGCGAATGCGTCGCGCGGCGGCGGTCAGCGCGTCGATCCGGTGCAGTATCGGTGCGCCGCTGCCGAACCACGCCATGGCGACGCCGAATACGATGACCACCAACATCCCAATCAGGCTGCGCGCCAGCGCTGCGTTTGCCGCCGCGACGGCCGCCGTGCGCGATACGCCGACGCTGATATACAGACCCTTCAGGGCGCCGTCGTCGGACAAGGGCGCGAACGCGTGCAACCGGTCGACGCCGTCGAGGCCACGTGCCGCGGCCGTTCCCTCGGCGCGCCGGTTGAGAATCGCACGAACAAGCTCCGACCCCTTCTGGGATTTTCCGACCCATTTTTCCGAATCCGGGTAATGCGCGAGGACGGTTCCGTTGCCGTCGAAAATGGTGACTGTCGAGTCCGGAACCAGACCGATGCCGGCGGTCATCTCGCCCAACCAGGATAGATTCAGTGCGACAAATACCACTGCTTGTACCTGCCCCGCGCCGTCGAGGATCGCCTGGCCCAAATTGATCGCCGGTATTTTCGTGACTCGACCAACTTGGTAGTCGCCGACACCGACACCCCGCGACGCTAGCGCACGAAGGAAATAGGCGCGATCGGCAATGCTGACGGGCGGGGTAAACGGTAAGGCGCTGCAATACAACGTGCCGTCGGCTGCCGCTACGCCGATATTGTTGTAATAGGGATAGACCTTTTGCACATCCTTGAGCAGTTGATTACACGCGGCCGCGGAGCGCGGCGCCCTGATTTCGGATGACTTCGACAAAGTGAGCAACAATTGGCGCGCGCTTGCCAGCAGTCGACTTTGCTCGAGCGCCGCCAATCGTACTAAGTTGGTCGCATTCCGTCCCGCTTGAGCGACAGATCCCCGACGCTCGCTGATGGCGTCGTAGCCAATCAGCCCGAACGCCGGAATCACGGCGACCAAAACGAGCGCCAACAGCCGCGCCCGCAGTCCCTTGGTCCATCGAAACATTCAAATTTCCCTAATTTCCCGCCCGATTCGATGCAAGCACGTTATGTGCCATTCGGTGTCCGAAACAACGCGCGACCGACGCGATCCACGGCGACCGCGCCCGGCGTGTCACCGTGCGCCCCTCATCGATACGCGTGAAAAAAGGGGATTTCCGATCGACATGCATCGACGGCATGGAAATGGAAGGCTTGTTCCAGTCAATATCGACACCGCTGCCGGCGACGATTTTCCGGCACCGAAATAATTCCCTTCATTTCGGTCAATTCGCCCCTCGTCACAAACATCCTGGGAACAGCACGCGAAAACGCGCGACCCACCGCCGACGGAAAAACAACGATGTGCAATTCGCGATGACAACCGCGGGCGCCGGCGACCGGCGGAACTGACTAGCCGTCGGCCCGATCCTGCAGACACCCCACACAGTAAGCATAGGCAACCCATTCCATCGCTCCACCCGCGAGATTCACGAGCAGGGTCGCGGCAAGGGGCGTCGATTCACCCACGACGAGCGCGACGACGGTTGGGGTCAGAGTTAAAAACGCCGGGAAACCCGCGTGCGTGCGGCGGTGCCATGCCATTGCCAGCGACGCCCTTAGGGTCTTAAAGAGGGCGAAATCTCCGCCCACAAAAACGATCGGCAGCCAATACACGAAAACGAAGCTGAGGACGCCCTGCGCCAGGGGCAGCAGTCCAGGCGCGCGCACGGAAGCCCCGCCGCCGGCCGACGGGTTATCCATACCGACAACGTAGATCAAGACGTTCAGCAGCGCGCCCGTCAGTAGCACGACCTTGACGATCAGCCAGAGAAACTGCCCGTAACACGCCACGCCTGCGCGCAGCGCATCGCTCAGCCCGACGACGTCTCGACCAGCGGCCAGCGCCCGCGACGCGCCGGCGGTAAGGTACAAGAACCCGGCGAGCGCGACCGCCAGCAGCAAGAGCGTAGCCGGTTCGGAATCGGAATCCGCCGACAGCGCATGCCGCCACAGAAGCATCAAACCGAGTTGTACGGCGACGACCGCCCAGACGCCGCGGCTCAAGAGCACGCGCACCGTCGCGCGCAATCGGCGTTCGCCTTCCGTCACACTTATTGGATTATTCAAATCGTCGTCACGAGGCGCGCTAGGCGCTTCGACCGATCTCGAGCGTCGCCGGAATCAGCGCAGCGACCGAACCGCCGCATCGCACCAATCGATGATCGTACCGATCCAGGGCATGATGCCGACGAGCGCCACCGCGTTCACGCTAATCAGAAGCCGGACGTCCTTCGCGCCGCCGATTGCGGTTGTGTCTTGCGGTTCATCGAAATACATCAACTTCACGATGCGCAGATAATAGTACGCGCCGATAACCGCAAAGATCACGGAAGCCACCGCGAGCCACGTCAGACCGACACCCACGAGCGACTGAATGACCAGAAGCTTCGCGTAGAAACCGATCGTGGGCGGCACGCCGGCGAGCGAGATCATCAGCAACAACATCATGAACGCAAACCATGGGCGGCGCTGGTTCAGTCCCTTGAAATCGTCGAGCCGGTCGGCCTCGAAACCTTGACGCGACAGCAGAATCACGATTCCGAAGGCACCGAGACTCATCACGCTATACGTCAACACGTAGAACAACGCCGCGCTGTAGCCCGCCGCGTTCGCGCTCAGAATACCGAGCAGGAAAAACCCCATGTGCGAAATCGCCGAGTACGCCAGCATGCGCTTGATGTTGGCTTGCGCGATGGCGATGACGTTGCCGAGACCCATCGACAACACCGCGAGAATAATCAGCATGTCCTGCCACGACGTCGACAGGCCCTCGAGCCCGCCGATCAACAGGCGGATCACCAGCGCGAACGACGCGATCTCCGGCGCCGTGCCGATATAAAGCGTCACCGCCGTCGGCGCGCCGTGGTACACGTCGGGGATCCACATATGAAACGGCACCAAGCCGACCTTGAAGGCGATACCGACGACGACAAAGACCAATCCGAAGATCAGCACCATGTCGCTCGCGCCGATCGCGGCCACCCGCTGGCCAACGACCGAAAGCTCGAGACTGCCGGTTACGCCGTAGAGCATCGACATGCCGTACAGCAACATGCCGGACGCCATCGCGCCGAGCACGAAATATTTCATCGCCGCCTCGGTGGCGGTCGACGAATCCCGCTGCAACGCGATCATGGCGTACAGCGACAGCGACAGCAGTTCGAGCCCGAGGTACAGGGTCAGGAAGTGGCTCGCCGACACCATCACCATCATGCCGACCACGCCGAACAAGGCGAGCACGAAATATTCGCCGCGCAGCAAATCGCGTTCGGCCAGATACTCCCGCGAGTACGCAAATACAAAGAACGTCAACAGGTAAATGGCCAGCTTCAACAACGCCGACAGCGGATCCGCGACAAATGTTCCGCTAAAAAAAACTCCGTTCGTCGCCGACACAGCAAACGTCAACACCGCGGCCAAAATCAGCGTCACTTGCGCCAATAGGTAAGAAACGTTACGCGAGCGCGGCGACGCGTACAGATCCACGATCAGGATCACGCACGCCATGACGAAGACGGCGATTTCGGGCAGGGCGGGCAGAACGTTCGGTATCTCGGTCATGGTCGCGGCCACATCAAAGACTGATTATCCGCAGATGAACGCGGATAAAACCAAATGATGAACGCAGATGTTCTTTATAACCCATTCGCGTGCATCGCTGTGCCATATTTGCGTTCATCTGCGGATTCCGTTTTCCTTCTTTCCTAGAGCTTCGACGCGGTAGCTTGCGTCAGCAGATGCTCCACCGACGCATGGATGACATCGAGAAACGGCTTCGGCCAAAGCCCCATTAGCAAGACGGCGACGGCAAGCGCGGCGAGAATTAGCCACTCGCGCGCATCGATATCGGACAGCGCGGCGATCTTGCTATTGGCGACCTCGCCGAAAATAACGCGCTTGTACATCCACAGCGTGTACGCCGCGCCGAACACCAAGGTCGTTCCGGCGGCGAGCGCATACCACACGTTCACCTGGAACGCGCCCAGGATCACCAAGAACTCACCGACGAAACCCGACGTGCCCGGCAAACCGCTGTTCGCCATCGCGAACAGCATCATGAACGCCGCAAACATCGGCATTGGCCCGGCGACACCGCCGTAGTCTTTGATTTGGCGCGAGTGCAACCGGTCGTACACCACGCCGACGCACAAAAACAGCGCCCCCGACACGAAACCGTGCGAGATCATTTGAATGATTCCGCCTTCGAGGCCCTGGACGTTGAAGATGAAGAACCCGAGCGTGACGAATCCCATGTGCGCGACGGAGGAGTACGCGATCAACTTCTTCATGTCCTCCTGAACCAGCGCGACCAGCCCGATATAGATCACGGCAATCAACGACAGCGCGATCATCAATCCGGCCAGCTCGTGCGACGCGTCGGGCGTGATGGGGAGCGAGAACCGAAGGAAACCGTAGCCGCCCATTTTCAACATGATCGCCGCCAGGATGACCGAGCCGCCGGTCGGCGCCTCCACGTGCGCGTCCGGCAACCACGTATGCACCGGCCACATCGGCACCTTCACCGCGAACGCGGCCAGGAACGCGAGGAAGATCAGCGTTTGCGCGGTCAGGCCGAGCGGCTGCGCGTGAAACGCGAGAATGTCGAAGTTGCCGGTCTGGAAATAGAGATAGATCAGCGCCACCAGCATCAGCACCGAGCCGATGAAGGTGTACAGGAAGAACTTGATGGTGGCGTAAACCCGGTTCGATCCGCCCCACAGGCCGATGATGATGAACATCGGCACCAGCATCGCTTCCCAAAAAACGTAGAACAAGACGGCGTCGAGCGCGCAGAAGACGCCGATCATCACGCCTTCCATGAACAAGAATGCGGCAAAGTATTGGGCGACGCGACGCTCGATCACGCGCCAGGCGGAAATCACCACCAGCACCGTGCTGAAGCTCGTCAGCAGAATCAGCAGCAGCGAGATCCCGTCGATGCCGAGGCGGTAGCGAATGCGAAACGCATCGACCCAGGCGTAGTCCTCGACAAACTGCATCGCCGCCGTGGCGGCATTGAACTTGAGATAAAGCGGAATCGTGGCGACGAACGTCAGGACCGCGAACAGGAGCGCCAGTCCCCGGGCGCGCCCGGCGTTGGCATCGCCGCCGGTCGCCGCCACGACCACCCCGCCGACGATGGGCAGCCAGATCGCGATGCTCAGCAGGTGCGTCTCGAACATGGCTAGCGATGCACGAAGAAGGTGATCAGCAGGAACAGCCCGAGGATCATCGCGAACGCGTAGTGGTAGACGTAGCCGGACTGGATACGGCGAATGACGGACGACGCCCACCCGATCACACGCGCGGTCCCGTTCACCGCGGTATCGTCGATCACTTTCACGTCACCGACGCGCCACAACAGCCGCCCGAGCCCACGCGCGCCGGCGGCAAAGACGAATTCGTTGAATTCGTCGACGTAGTACTTGTTGAGCAACAGCCGGTACAGCGCGTCGACGCGCTGACGTATCAAGCCCGGCAACTGCGGCCGGTGGATATAGAGGAACCACGCGAGCCCGAACCCGATCACCGCCAATAGAAACGGCAAAGACCCGAAGCCGTGCACCGCGAACGTGCCGACGCGATCCACCATGCGTCCGCCTGCCGCGAAATAGTGCTCGGTCAACTTCGCGAGCGCCTCGTGCTGCGGCAGTATCTTGATGGCGCTGCCGAAGTAATTGCCGAAAACGACCGGTTCGAGCATGGCCGCGCCGGCGATCACGGAGGGAATCGCGAGCAATACCAGCGGGATAGTCACCACCAGGGGCGATTCCTTCACATGGTGAAGGGTGTCGTGATCCATCCGCGGTTTTCCATGAAACACCAGGAACAACAGGCGGAAGGTGTAGAACGACGTGACCAACACGCCGCCGAGCACGGCGGCATAGGCCAAGCCGCTGCCGGGCAGCGTCGAGTCGTGTACCGCCTCGATGATCAAATCCTTCGAAAAAAATCCGGCGAACGGCGGGATGCCGGCGAGGGCAGCCGAGCCGATCCACGCGGTGACGAACGTCACCGGCATGTACTTCTTCAAGCCCCCCATCTTGCGGATGTCCTGCTCGTGATGCATCGCCAGGATCACCGAGCCGGCGCCGAGGAAGAGCAGCGCCTTGAAGAACGCGTGGGTCGCGAGATGGAAGATGCCAATCCCGTAGGCCGAGGCGCCAGCCGCGACCATCATGTAGCCGAGCTGCGATAGCGTCGAATACGCGATCACGCGCTTGATGTCGTTTTGCACGATACCGACGAGGCCCATGGTGAACGCCGTGATCGCGCCGATCACCAGCACCACCGACAGCGCGGTATCGGAAAATTCGTAGAGCGGCGACATGCGCGCGACCATGAATACGCCGGCCGTCACCATGGTGGCGGCATGGATCAAGGCCGAGATCGGCGTAGGGCCTTCCATGGAATCCGGCAGCCAGACGTGCAGCGGCACCTGCGCGGACTTACCCATCGCACCGATGAAGAGCAGCACACACACGAGCGTCAAGACGCTCCAGTCGATGCCGGGGAGCACTTGCAGCGTTTTGGTCGCGATCTGCGGCGCAATGGCGAAAACCGCACCGTAGTCGAGGCTGCCGAAATACAAGTAGATCGCCGCGATACCGAGCAGAAACCCGAGATCGCCGACGCGGTTCACCAGAAACGCCTTGAGCTGCGCGAACGTCGCCGAGTCGCGCGTATACCAGAAACCGATCAACAAATAAGACATCAAACCGACCGCTTCCCAGCCGAAGAAGAGCTGCAGGAAGTTGTTCGACATCACCAGCATCAACATCGAGAACGTAAACAGCGCGATGTAGCTGAAGAACCGCTGATAGCCGGGATCGTCGTGCATGTAGCCGACGGTGTAGATGTGCACCATGAGCGACACAAAGGTAACCACCGTCATCATCAACGCCGTCAGCGGGTCGATGAGAAAACCGACTTCGAGCGGCAGATCGCCGCTTCGGCCCCACTCGTAGACCGTTCCGTTGAACGTATGACCGGCGAGCACATCCGGCAACACCACGAAAGCCGACAACACAAACGCCACCGCCACGCCGAGGATGGCGACGCTGTGCGATGCGGCGCGCCCGATCTTCCAGCCGAACAAGCCCGCAATCAACGAGCCCGCGAGGCACGATAGCGGTATTAACAGATAGATTGTTTCCATCGATACCGGCATGTCAGCCTTTGAGCGAATCCAAGTCCTCGACATCGATCGAGGCGCGATTACGGAAGACCACGACCAGAATCGCCAGGCCAATGGCCGATTCCGCGGCGGCGACGGTGAGAATAAAGAACACGAACACCTGTCCGGAAATGTCTCCAAGAAAATGCGAGAAGGCGATGAAGTTCGTGTTTACCGCGAGCAACAGCAGCTCGATCGCCATCAACAGGATGACCAGATTTTTTCGGTTGAGAAAAATACCGACGATGCTGATCGCGAACAAAATCGCGCCGAGGATCAGATAGTGCTCAAGCGGTACCATGGTTTATATGATTCTTCGTCCGCGGATGAACGCGGATCAAAACAGTAGCAAGCGGCAAGTAGCAAGTCACAAGTAAGCGGACAGTTCCAGGTGCGCGCTCGTCTTGCTACTTGCCACTTGTAACTTGCTACTGCCTTATCGGCGTTCATCTGCGGATTCAGTTAGTTTTCGTCTCAGCTCTTCTTCTCGGCCGGCATTTTGATCACGCGCACGCGATCTTCGCGGCGCACGTCGATCTGCTTGGCCGGGTCTTGATATTTCGTATCCTTGCGCTTGCGCATCGTCAATGCGATAGCGGCGATGATCGCCACCAGCAGAATCAGCGCCGCCAGTTCGAAGGGATAGGCGTACACGGTATAGAGCACGCGACCGAGTGCGCGGGTGTTGCTGTAGTCGGCGGCGGTGGCCGCGGGTTCGGGCATCCGCACGGCGTCGAAGCGGCCGGAACTTAGAATCAGCGCCATCTCGAGCACCAGCAGCACCGCCACGATCCCGCCGATCGGAAGATACTCGCCGAATCCCGCCCGCAACCGCGCAAGGTTGATATCGAGCATCATCACCACGAACAAAAACAACACCATCACGGCGCCGACGTACACCAGCACCAGCACGATCGCCAAGAACTCCGCCGACAACAGCATCCAAATCCCGGCCGCGCTGAAAAACGCCAGCACCAGAAACAGCGCCGACTTCACCGGATTGCGCAGCGTCACGACCATCGCCGCGGCGAAGATCAGCAGCGTCGCGAACACGTAAAAGACAAACTGTTTAAATTCCATAAATATTTCTATCCGCAGATAAACACAGATTTCAAAAGAGATAAACGCAGATGAAACATGAGATTCTCGTGTTCGCTCATATCTGCGTTCATCATCTCAGGCATCTGCGTCCATCTGCGGATGATATTCTTAGCGGTACTTCGCGTCGGCGCGGCGATCGGCGGCGATGCGCTTTTCGTACTTGTCGCCAATGGCGAGCAACTGCTCCTTCGTGATGATGTGCTCGCCGCGTTGTTCGAAATGAAATTCGTACAAGTTGGTCTCGACGATCGAGTCGACCGGGCAGGATTCCTCGCAGAATCCGCAGTAAATGCACTTGAACAGATCGATATCGTAGCGCGTGGTTCGGCGCGTGCCGTCGGCGCGCTCGATCGAGTCGATGGTGATAGCGCCGGCCGGGCACACCGCTTCGCACAGCTTGCAGGCGATGCAACGCTCTTCGCCGTTCGGGTAGCGCCGCAACGCGTGCAGCCCGCGAAAGCGCGGGCTCATCGGGGCGCGCTCGTCGGGATACTGAACCGTGATCTTCGGTTTGAAGAGGTGTCGCCCGGTGACGAACAGGCCGAGCACCAGTTCGACCAAAAGGAAACTGTTGAGATAGCGTTTGATCGCGTTCATAAGTAATATTTCCAGAACCGCAGATGAACGCAGATAAACGCGGATAAGAGCGCAATATTTCTGTCGTTCTCGTAATCTGCGTTCATCTGCGTTTATCTGCGGTTGCGATTAGTGAAAAAGGAAGCCCCACGGCGTGAACGTCGCGACACCGACCACGACGATCCACACCAAGGTAACCGGGATAAACACCTTCCAGCCGAGCCGCATGATCTGGTCGTAGCGATATCGCGGGAAGGTGGCGCGAAACCAGAGAAAGAAAAAAAGCAGCGCGCTGATCTTGAACAACAACCAGTGCACGCCGTCGCCGAGCACGAGGCTAAGCCCCGGCACCGCCGGCACCCATGCCGCCGGTAACGGCGACAGCCATCCGCCGAGAAACATCGTCGCCGCCAAGGCTGAAATCAAAATCATGTTGGCGTACTCGGCGAGAAAGAACATGGCGAACCCCATGCCGGAGTATTCGACGTGAAAGCCGGCGACGATTTCGGATTCGCCTTCGGCGACGTCGAACGGCGCACGATTCGTTTCGGCAACACCGGAAATGAAATACACGAGGAACAGCGGAGCGAGCGGCAGAAAATACCACTCGGCCAGCCCCCATTGCCCCGCCTGACCCAACACGATCTCGCGCAGATTGAGACTCCCCGCGGCCATTAACACGCCGACCAGCGCGAACCCCATGGCGATTTCATAGGCCACGATTTGCGCCGCCGAGCGCATGCTGCCGATAAACGCGTACTTCGAGTTCGAGGCCCAGCCGGCGATGATCACACCGTATACCGCCATCGACGTCAGCGCGAGCACGAACAGCAAACTCGCGTCGATGTCGGCGAGAATCATGTTGTCGGTAAACGGAATGACGGCCCACGCGACCAGCGCCGGCGCCAGCGCCAGGATCGGCGCGAGCACGAACAAGAATTTGTTCGCTTTCGTCGGAATGATGATTTCTTTGAGCAGAAGCTTCACGACGTCGGCGATCGGCTGTAGCCAGCCGCGCGGACCGACACGGTTCGGGCCAATGCGCACCTGCATGTAGCTGATGATCTTGCGCTCCGCGAACGTCAGGTAAGCCACCGACAGGATCAGCGGCAGCAAGATCGCCACGATCTTGACGACGTCGAACGCCACGATCCGACTCCATTCGGGCAGCGCGTTCCAGTAGCTGAAAAACAATTCGATCATGCGGGCACGATACTCGCCGGGCCGTGCGCGCCGAGCGCGGCGGTTTCCGGATAGCCCGACGCAATCAGAACACAACCGTCCTGCACTCGCGCATCGATGACAACCTTCAACCGCGCTTCGCCGGCGACGGTGCGCACGACCGCGGTCGTATCTTCCCGAAGTCCGAGCCGCCGAGCGTCCGCTGCGTTCACGCGCGCGGCCGGCGGCGGGTTGTCGGCGGTGGCGGCGAGCGCGTCAGCGCGCCGCACCAATGCATCGACCGCGTACGGCGGCACCTCGGCGATGCGCAGCAACTGGCCGTCGGCGAGCGGCGTACGCATCGGCGCGGGCAACGGACCGGCTGCGAGCGCCGTCGCCTTGAACAGCGTCGGAAATCCCAACTCCTTGCGCACGTCGTCGAGACTGTTCTGTTGAAAGCCGTTCGCGCCCAACCGATCGCCGAGCACGCGCAGTATTTTCCATCCCGGCCGCGTTTCGCCGAGCGGCGTCAGCGCCGCTTCGAAGCGCTGCACGCGGCCCTCGGCATTCACGAAGCTGCCGTCGGTTTCGGTGAACGGCGCGAGCGGCAGCAGCGCGTGCGCGTAACCGATGGCGCGGGAACGATACGCCGAAGGCTTGAAGCTCGACGCCATGACGACGAACTCGGCCGCTTCCATCGCCGCGGTGGCGAGCGCGCCGTCGAGCACGTCGAGTTCGGGTTCGACGCCCCACAGCAAATACGCCTTGCGAGGTTGGCGCAGCATGTCGGCCACGCTGCTTCCCGCTCCGGCCGATTTTCCAAGCGGGCCGCGATGCGGGACGCAACCGGCAACCCACGCGCCCGCGGAATTTGCGTCCGCCAAGAACCCGAGCGTGGCGCCGGATTTCTCGGCGATGCGGCGCGCCAGGCTGCGCAGACCCGCGGCTTGCGGATGGGTCGCGGCGAACTGTCCAAGCAACACGGCGCTCTTGCGCGCCTTGGCAAGCGCTTCGGCGATACGCCGCGCTTCGGCGCGCGGCGTGAGCGTATCGACCCAGCTCGCCTCCGTCGCACCACCCGCGGCGTCGGCGGCGGCTTTGGCGACTTCGCCGGCAGCCGCATATATTTCCTCCGGTTTCCCGAGCAGCTTTATGGCTAGACGATGCGTGAAGTCGTAATCGATCGGATTGATGACCATGATCCGCGCGCCGCTGTTCGCGGCCTTGCGCAGGCGCAAACCGATCAGCGGCTGGTCCTTACGCGGATTCGCGCCGATCAGCAGCACCGCGTCGAGCGATTCCAGATCGGGAATGCTCATACCAAGCGCCGGATAGAGCGGCGCTTGCGCGTCGTCGGAAAAATCGAGCTGGCGCAGCCGATGATCGACGTTGTTCGATCCGAGCGCGCGCACCAACTTTTGCAGCATGTAGAACTCTTCGAGCGTCGACGTCGGCGCCGCCAGCGCACCGAGCGCATCCGGACCCGCCTTGCCGACAACCCCACGCAAACCGTTCACTGTAAACTCGAGCGCCGTCGGCCAATCGACCTCTTCCCAGCGCCCGTCGCGCCGAATCATCGGCACGCGCAGTCGCTCCTCGGAATTCAATGCCTCATAACTGAAGCGGTCGCGATCCGACAGCCAGCACTCGTTGATCGACTCGTTCACGCGCGGCAGCACGCGCTTCACCTGGCCGCGCAAGGTTTGCACATCGACGTTGGAGCCGACGCAATCGTGCGGCGCGATCGAAGCGTGATGATCCAGTTCCCACGGACGCGCGGTGAATTGAAACGGCTTTGAGGTCAGCGCGCCGACCGGACAGATGTCGATGACGTTACCGGAAAGCTCCGAATCGACGCTGCGATCGAGGAACGTTCGAATCTCGGAGTGTTCGCCGCGCCCGAGCAAACCGAACTCCATAACGCCGGCCAGCTCCTGCCCGAAGCGCACGCAGCGCGTGCAGTGAATACAGCGCGTCATGAACGTCGTGATCAGCGGTCCGATGTCCGCGTCCGGCACGACGCGCTTCGCTTCGTCGTAGCGCGATTCGCCCTTGCCGTAACCGAGCGCCTGATCCTGCAGCGGACACTCGCCGCCCTGATCGCAGATCGGGCAATCGAGCGGATGGTTGAGCAGCAGGAACTCCATGACCGCCTTCTGCGAATCGCGCGCTTTTTCCGAACGCGTGTACACCTTCATGCCTTCCATCACCGGGGTTGCGCACGCCGGCTGCGGCTTCGGCATTTTTTCGACTTCGACCAGGCACATGCGGCAATTGGCCGCGATCGAGAGCTTCGCGTGATAGCAGAAACGCGGAATGTAAATGCCGGCGGCGTCGGTCGCCTGAATGATCATCGAGCCTTTCGGCGCCTGAAGCTTGCGGCCGTCGACCTCGATCGTGACCAAATCGGGCGGCGGTGCGCTAATCGCTTTCTCGTTCGCGCTCACGGGCGTCCTCGCGTTTCCGGCAAACACGCCCGGTGGTCGACGTGATGCTGGAATTCATCGCGAAAATGTTGCACGAAGCTGCGTACCGGCCACGCGGCGGCTTCGCCGAAGGCGCAGATGGTACGGCCTTCGATTTTCGACGCGACGTCGTCGAGCAGGTCGAGATCCTCGCTGCGGCCGCGACCGGCTTCGATCCGATCGATGACGCGCGCCATCCAACCCGTGCCTTCGCGGCACGGCGTGCACTGACCGCACGACTCCTCGAAATAGAAATGCGCGATCCGCTGGAGCGCGCGCGCCATGCAAGTCGTTTCATCCATCACGATCACGGCACCCGAGCCAAGCATCGATCCGGCCTTACCGATCGAGTCGTAGTCCATGGTCAGTTCCATCATGACGCGACCGGGCAGCACTTTCGCCGACGAGCCGCCCGGAATAACCGCCTTCAGGCGGTGCCCGTTGCGCACACCGCCCGCGAGCTTCAATAGTTCCGCGAAGGGAATACCGAGCGGCACTTCGTAGTTGCCGGGCCGGTTCACGTGGCCGGAGACGGAGAAGACCTTCACGCCGCCGTTGTTCGGCCGGCCGAGTTCGAGAAACTGTTTGGCCCCGTGGCGCAGAATATAAGGGACCGACGCGAGCGTTTCGGTGTTGTTGATCGTCGTCGGCCGCCCGAACAAGCCGTTGTGGGCCGGGAACGGCGGCTTGTAGCGCGGCAAACCGCGCTTGCCCTCGATTGATTCGAGCATCGCGGTTTCTTCGCCGCAGATGTAGGCGCCGGCGCCGAGGCAGGTATAAAGATCGAAGTCGACGCCCGAACCGAGTACGTTCTTGCCGAGCAGGCCGGCGGCGTAGGCGTCCTTGAGCGCCGCTTCGAATCGGTTATACGGTTCGATGAATTCGCCGCGCAGATAGTTGTAGCCGACGGTCACGCCGGTCGCGTAGGCGGCGATCGCCATGCCTTCGATTACCGCGTGCGGGTTGTAGCGCAGGATGTCGCGATCCTTGAACGTTCCCGGTTCGCCTTCGTCGGAATTGCACACCAAGTATTTTTGTCCCGGCGCTTTCGGATTCATGAAGCTCCATTTGACACCGGTGGGGAAGCCCGCTCCGCCGCGCCCGCGCAGCGCCGACGTCTTCAACTCCTCCACGATCTTGCCGGGTTCGGGGCGCTCCTTGAGCACCTTTTCCCACATCTCGTACCCGCCGGCGTCGCGATAGTTCGCGAGCAGCCACGGCTTCTCGCGTTTGGCGTCTGGCAGACAGATGTTGTGCAAAACTGCGGTCATGCTCGATAAGGTCGAATAGAACCAAACATATGAGTTCTTGCCGCACAGACGCAAAGGCGCAGAGATCTTTCCGGATGAAATCCCATCCCGCTTTGCGTCTCTGCGTCTTCGCGACAAACCATCATAAGATTCAAAGCAACCCGAGCGCCTATTTCAGTCGCGCGAGCAGCGCGTCGATCCTTTCCGGCGTCAGATTTTCGTGGTACTCGCCGGCGACCACCATCGCCGGCGCGCCGCCGCACGCCGCCAGGCACTCCGCCTGTTTCAAGGTGAAGCGCCCGTCCGATGTGGTTTCACCGATGCCGATGCCGAGACGCTCCTTCAAATGTTCGATGATGCGCTCCGACCCGCACAGCCAGCAGGAAATGCTGTTGCACACGTAGAGCTTGTGGCGACCCACCGGCGCCAAATCGTAGAGGCTGTAAAATTTGGCGACTTCTTCCGCCGCGATCGGCGCAACGTCGAGATAGTCGGCGACCGCTTCGAGCAACTCGGGCGTAAGCCACCCGCCATTTTCGCGCTGTACAAACGTCAACGCCGGAAGCAATGCCGAGCGTTTGCGCTCCGGGGGAAACTTCGCCGTCCAACGATCGATCTCGGTGCGCGCCGCGGACGACAGCGGCCGGGCCGCGCGCGGCATCGGGTTCGACGCCATCAGCGATCGACCTCCCCGAAGACAATGTCGAGCGTACCGATCACCGCCACCAGGTCGGCGATCATATGGCCGCGGCACATTTCATCGAGCGATGACAGGTGCGCGAAACCGGGCGCACGAATCTTCACGCGGTACGGTTTGTTCGCTCCGTCCGACACCATATATATGCCGAACTCGCCCTTCGGCGCCTCGACCGCCGCGTAAACTTCCCCGGCGGGCAGGCAATAACCCTCGGTGAAGAGTTTGAAGTGGTGGATCAGGGCTTCCATGTCGGCTTTCATTTCCTCGCGCCGCGGCGGCGCGATCTTATGGTTATCGACCATCACCGGCCCAGGATTGTGCCGCAGCCATTCGACGCACTGGCGAACGATGCGATTGCTTTGGCGCATTTCCTCGACGCGCACGAGATAGCGATCGTAGCAATCGCCGTTCACGCCGACCGGAATGTCGAAATCGACGCGATCGTACATCGCGTACGGCTGCTTCTTGCGTAAATCCCACTCGACGCCGCTGCCGCGCAGCATCGCGCCGGTGAATCCGAGCGCCAGCGCCCGTTCGGGCGCCATCACGCCGATACCGACCGTGCGCTGCTTCCAAATGCGGTTGTCGGTCAGGAGTGTCTCGTACTCGTCGACGTATCCCGGAAAACGCTCCGTGAAATCCCAGATGAAGTCGAGAAGCGAGCCGTCGCGATTGCTGTTCAGCCGCGCGACTTCTTTTTGATCGTGCCATTTCGAGGGTTGGTACGTCGGCATCGATTCCGGGAGATCGCGGTAGACGCCGCCGGGTCGATAATACGTGGCGTGCATGCGCGCGCCGGAAACCGCCTCGTAGCAGTCGAACAAGTCCTCGCGCTCGCGAAAGCAATACAGGAACACCGTCATCGCGCCGATATCGAGCGCGTGTGTGCCGAGCCACAGCAGATGATTCAGAATTCGCGTAATTTCATCGAACATCGTGCGGATGTACTGCGCGCGGATCGGCACCTCGATGTCGGCGAGCTTTTCGATCGCCCGCACGTAGGCGTGTTCGTTGCACATCATCGAAACATAGTCGAGCCGATCCATGTAGCCGATCGACTGGTTATACGGCTTCGATTCCGCGAGCTTCTCGGTCGCGCGATGCAACAGACCGATGTGCGGATCGATGCGCTGGATGACTTCGCCGTCGAGTTCCATCACCAGCCGCAGCACGCCGTGCGCCGCGGGATGCTGCGGCCCGAAATTCATGGTGTAGTTGCGGATCTCAGCCACGCGCGAATCCTTCATCACGTATCACGCGCGGCACTTGCACGCGCGGTTCGATCGTCACCGGTTGATACACGACGCGGCGCTTGGCTTCGTCGTAGCGCATTTCCACGTGCCCGATCAGCGGGAAGTCCTTGCGGAACGGATGGCCGATAAAACCGTAATCGGTCAGGATCCGACGCAGGTCGGGATGACCCTCGAAAATAATACCGAATAGATCGAACGCCTCGCGTTCGAACCAGTTGGCCGAGTTCCATATTTCATACACGGAATCAATCAGCGGCATTTCATCGTTTACGTACGCACGCAGCCGCAACCGTCGGTTGTATTTGATCGACAGCAGGTGGTAAACCACGGCAAACCGCTCTCCCGGACGCACGCCGACCGAGGATTCCGCGCCAAAAGCGGAGTAGTCGACACCCGCGACATCGATGAGCTGCTCGAACGCGAACACGGCATCGTCGCGCAACACGCGAGCGACTTTCAAAATATCCTCGCGCTTGATCTCAAGCGTAAGTTCACCGCGCGCCGGCGTGACGCCGATTAGCGAAACGCCGAGTTTTTCGGCGGCTTGTGCGGCAACCGCCTGAAGTGATTCCGTCATTCGGCTATTTGTCGGAGCAACTTACCGCGCGATCGTTTCCGTGCGGCGAATCTTATTTTGCAGTTGCAAGATTCCGTACAACAACGCCTCGGCGGTCGGGGGACAGCCGGGCACATAGACGTCGACCGGCACGATGCGATCGCACCCGCGCACGACGGCATAGGAATAGTGGTAGTAACCGCCGGCATTCGCGCACGAACCCATCGAGATCACCCAACGCGGTTCGGCCATTTGGTCGTAAACCTTGCGCAGCGCCGGCGCCATCTTGTTCACCAGCGTACCGGCGACGATCATCACGTCGGACTGGCGCGGACTCGGGCGGAAAATAATCCCGAAACGATCCAAATCGTAGCGCGACGCGGCGGCGTGCATCATTTCCACCGCGCAACAGGCGAGACCGAAGCTCATGGGCCAAAGCGAGCCGGTGCGCGCGGCGTTGATCAGCGTGTCGACTTTCGTGGTGATCCAGCCGCGCTCGAGCCCAGCCGGTTGAGCTACTCCCATTCCAATGCTCCCTTCTTCCACTCGTAAATGAAGCCGACGACCAGAATCGCGAGAAACAGCATCATCGTCGCCAGTCCGAACAAACCGATCTCCCTAAGCACGGTCGCCCAGGGAAAGAGAAAAGCGATTTCGAGGTCGAATATTATAAAAAGGATTGCGACAAGGTAGTAACGTACGTCAAATTTCATGCGCGAATCCTCGAACGCTTCAAAACCGCATTCGTAGGGGGAGTTTTTCGCGGCATCGGGGCGATGCGGACCGAGCATACGGCCCATGATAAGCATGACCGTGCCGAGCCCGAGCGCGACCGCCATGAAGATCAGGATAGGGAGGTAGTTTTGCAGCACCGAGCGGTACCCGTGCGCCTGTCTAACTCAGCTAAAGCGCTCGCGAGTCTACGCACCCGATACCTTGAAATCAAGAAGATTTACGGGGAAATCCGCCAAATCGGCGAACAAAGGCGGGCGCGAGAAGGCCGTTATGTCCCCACCGCGGACGGCGCCGATCGCACCGCCGCACCCCCCCATTCATCCCTGGTCCGCCCTCTCGCGCCCATAAACGACAATCGGAGGAGATACAGCGAGTGGAAAATTAGCAGCGCGGTGTATTGCACAAAAGGGCACTTTGGTGCCGGAAGGAAACAGGAACGACAGCGCGAACAGACATCGTCGCGCAGACGGGCGACGTGTTCGAATTAATAAACCTGGGTGTTGTAAACGGGACCCCGGGATTCACGCTCGGCGAGCCGGCGAACCAATTGCGTGCGGTTCGACACGCCGAGCTTGTTGAATATTTCCGTCACGTAGTGCTTTACCGTGTTTTCGCTGATGCCGTTGATGCTGGCGACTTCGGAGTTGGTCTTGCCTATTCCGAGCCATCGGACCACTTCACGCTCGCGGGCGGTGAGCGAATCCAGGGACGCGGAAAAGCGATCCGCGGCGCTAATCGACTGCATCACGCGGCAGAACGTCTCGTGTAACATCGGAACGATTTCGGCGAAAAGCCGCGCTTCGCGGTCCCCAGGAGCGACCGGCATGCGGTAGAGGCTGTGGTAGGTCCCCCCGACGCGTTCGGTGTCCCACTGCGCGTGTGCCAGGACGTTGCGCAATCCGAAACCGCGGAAGCTTTCGAGCCACTGCGGCGGCACATCCGGCCAGGGGTTGTCGCAATCGAAGGTGACCGGTCTTTCCGTCACGAGCCAGCGCCATAGGATCGGCGTATCGATCGCTCCGACACGGTTGCGAATCTTTTCGAGGTGTTCCGCGGGAAAGTCGACCGTTACCATCAGGTCAAGGCCGACCCCGCCGGCGTGGCGATGGCCCCACCCGCTGATCATCGCTTGGTGCGGCAGAATTGACCGCAGATTGTTCTTGGTCCACTCCTTATACTCTTCCACCGTATGCACGTTTGCGGTGGATTCGCGCAGCGCCTCCAGCATTCCCTTCCCCCCTCAATTCCCACAAATAACGCAGAAGCGCAATACGAACCGTTTGCCAATGAAGTGTCAAGCGCGGGCGACCGCGTGACGCGCCTCAAACTTCCAGCAACGTAACAAAAACGGCCGGCAAACTGCTGAAAGATGGTGCCGAAGGTGGGACTCGAACCCACACGGCTTTCGCCACTACCCCCTCAAGATAGCGTGTCTACCAGTTTCACCACTTCGGCAGATCGACAGAATCGCATCAGCGAACCAGCCCTCCCTCTCCCTCCGGGAGAGGGAGGGGGGTGAGGGACGCGGACCAGCGGAACACCCCTCACCCTCATTCCCTCTCCCGCGGGGAGAGGCCGCTACGCGCGTGTCGCTCCGCGCGCCTCCTGCGCGCCCGCGACATTACCACGTCCTTGTGTGGCACCTGCGCTCGCGACATTCGCACATCCCTGTGCATCAGAGCGAGCCGAGCGCGCTGCGCGCGGATTCGTTTACTTCGGTACCTCCGGCGCCTTCGGCGGCTGTGGCGTCGCGGGTATCGCGGGTGCTGCAGGCGGAGTCGGAACCTCCAGTGCAGGCGTCGATACCGGCGCCGAGGTCTGGGTCGCCACGCTGCCGGGAGCGACGGGCGCGGTCGCCAAATACGCGAGCACCAAATTCGCAACGAAAAACACGAGCGCAAGCACCGCGGTTGTGCGCGTCAAGAAATTCGCCGTACCGCGACTACCGAACAGCGTTTGCGACGCGCCACTGCCGAACGCGGCTCCCATGTCCGCGCCCTTGCCCTGCTGCAGCAGGACCAGCGCGACCAATCCGACCGCCGCCAGAATATCAACGACAACGATAATTTCACGCATTCGTGCGATACCTCGTCATTCGGCCGCCCGACAAATCGTCAAGAATTCTTCCGCGTGCAGCGACGCACCGCCGATTAGACCGCCGTCAATATCGGGCTGACTGAACAACTCGCGCGCGTTGGAACCCTTCACGCTGCCGCCATACAAGATGCGCAAACTCGCCGCCACACCGGCGTCCCGGGACGCGATTCTAGCACGTAGAAAACCGTGAACCGCCTGCGCCTGTTCGGGTGTCGCGGTGCGCCCGGTGCCGATCGCCCACACCGGCTCGTACGCAAGCGTTGCAGCGCCCAGACTTGCCGCGCTGCTGCGCGCAAGCACGGCGTCGAGCTGGCGCTGCACCACCTGTTCCGTCTGTCCCGCTTCGCGTTCGGCGAGCGTTTCGCCGATACACAGTATGGGCGTCAGGCCCGCGGCTTGCGCGGCGGCAAACTTATCCGCAACCAGTGAATCGGTTTCGCCATAGAGGGCGCGCCTTTCAGAGTGGCCGACGACGACATAGGTACATCCGAAATCGCGCAGCATCGCGCCCGACACTTCGCCGGTATAGGCGCCGCTCGCGTGGGTATCGAGGTTTTGGCCACCGTAAGCAATCCGCCCGCCCATCGGCTTCAGTAGATCGGCAACAGCCGGAATGAGAATGAACGGCGGCAATAGGGCGACATCGACATTCGCCACGGACCCGATGACGCGCGCAACGCCCGCAACCAGCTCGGCGGAACTCGCGCGCGTTCCATTCATTTTCCAGTTGCCAGCGACGAACGGCCGACGGGACGCCATTACCCTACCCTCGGAAAACGCGGGATGTTAACGACGGACGCCGTGCAATGCAATTTCGGGGGGCGTGCTTCAGGCTGCCTCCGCGGCGCGACGTACCGCCTCGGCGAGTTCTTGCGACAAGCGCATTACCAATGCGCCGTCCTCTCCTTCCACCATAACCCGTACGACCGGCTCGGTCCCGGATGGCCGCAGCACCACCCGGCCTTGTCCCCGTAGTTCGCGTTCGGCCGCGCGCACGGCGTCCTGCACCAGCGGCGACGACTTCGGATCGAAGCGGCGCGCCATGCGTACGTTGATCATGTGTTGCGGAAACAGCGTCATGCCGCTCTTCAACTCCGCGAGCGGCCGACCGCCGCGCGCCATCGCCGCCAACACCTGCAGCGCGGCGATGATCCCATCGCCGGTCGTCAGCTTGTCGAGACAAATGATATGGCCCGAGCTTTCGCCGCCCAGATCCCAGCCGCGCTCCAGCAGCTCGCCCATGACATAGCGGTCGCCGACGGCCGCGCGCACGAATGGGATATTTCGGTTGCGGCACACCACCTCGAGGCCGAAATTGCTCATGAGCGTCCCGACCAACCCCCCGCGCAGCGCCGCGCTCGCCAAGCGATCCACCGCGATGATGTAGAGCAATTGATCGCCGTCGAGCACGGCGCCGTCCGCATCCACCATGATCACGCGATCGCCGTCCCCGTCCAACGCGATGCCAAGATCGGCGCGGGTCTCGACGACCGCCCGGCTGAGCGTATCCGGATACGTCGAGCCGCATTCGCGATTGATATTGAATCCGTCGGGTTCGTTGGCGATCGCGGTGACATCCGCGCCAAGCTCGCTGAACACGAGCGGTGCGACGTGGTAGGCGGCGCCGTTCGCACAATCGACGACGATCCGCAAACCCTCGAGGCTGGCACGGTTTGGAAACGTGCTTTTGCAGAATTCGACGTAGCGTCCGCCGGCGTCGTCGTAACGCCAGGCTTTGCCGAGTTTGTCCGAAGACACCATGCGCAACGGCTCGCGCATCGTGCGCTCAATGTCGAGCTCGACCTCATCGGCCAGTTTGGTTCCCTCCGCGGAGAAAAACTTAATGCCGTTGTCTTGATAGGGATTGTGCGAAGCGCTGATGACGATGCCGGCGCGGGCCCGCGCGGTTCGGGTCAGGTAGGCGATCGCGGGCGTTGGCATCGGTCCGAGCAGCGAGATGTCGACCCCGGCCGCGGAAAGCCCGGATTCGAGCGCCGATTCGAGCAGATAACCCGACACACGCGTGTCCTTGCCGATCAATATTTTTCCCGGATCGCCGCCTCTCGCGCCGAGTACACGGCCCGCCGCCCAACCGAGCTTAAGAACGAACTCCGGCGTAATCGGCTCCTCGCCCACGCGTCCACGGACGCCGTCGGTTCCGAAGTAGTTTCGATTGGTCATGTTGCCCCCTCCATTCTATTTGTACGATAGCGCACCGTCGGCTCCGTGCCCGTCGCCCATAACGACGCGTTAAGCTTAGTCGGGCGCGCGCGGATACACCGCTTCCCACGCCCGCACCGCCTGTGCCGTCTCGGCCACATCGTGCACGCGCAGGATTTGCGCGCCATTTTGCGCGGCCATGAGCGCAAGCGCCACACTGGCGTGCCGGCGCCGTTCCACCGGCAGACCCAGCAACTTGCCGATCATCGACTTGCGCGATAAACCCACCACTATCGGGCCAAGGTCGGACAGCTCGCGCAGCCGGCGCAACAGCTCGAGATTGTGCGCCGCCGTCTTGCCGAAGCCAAAACCGGGATCGATAACTATGCGCTCGCGCGCAATGCCGGCGGCGACGGCCGCCGCGACGCGTTCCCTCAGAAAATCGCGTACGTCGCCGACGACGTCGCCGTATTTCGGATCGTTCTGCATGGTGCCGGGCTCGCCGCGCATGTGCATCAAGCACACCGGCCGCTTGAGGGCCGCCGCCGCGTTGAGCGCGCCCGGTTCGCGCAGCGCACGCACGTCGTTGATGAATCCGGCGCCGGCCGCGACGGCCGCGCGCATCACTTCCGGCTTCGACGTATCGACCGAAATCGGCACCGACACTTCGCGCACCAGCAACTCAATCACCGGCGCGATCCGATCGATTTCTTGCACGGCCGATACGGCATCGGCGCCCGGACGCGTCGACTCACCGCCGATATCGACGATGTCCGCGCCGTCGCCGACCATCGCCCGCGCGTGCGCGACGGCGCGCTCGCGGTCAAGAAAAGCGCCGCCGTCGGAAAACGAATCGGGAGTGACGTTGAGTATCCCCATGATCGCGACACGCGACAAATCGAGCGTGCGACCGCCACAATCGAGAATCACGGGGATAGTGAAAAGTGAAAAGTTAAAAGTGTAAAGTGAAGAAAAAACTCTTCATTTTTCACTATGCACTTTTCACTGATTTTAACTGGTGCTGGCGCCGGGCGTGCCGAAGGACGGCTTCGCGCGCGGCTTGGCCTTTGGGCGCTTTTTGCTGTCTGCATCGCCCGGAGGACCCCCCAAACCCTCGGGTGGGCGCGGGCTGCGGCCGGCCATGATGTCGTCGATCTGCTCGCTGTCGAGCGTCTCCCATTCGATCAACGCTTTCGTCATCTTTTCGATCTTATCGGCGTTCTCTTCGATGATGGTGCGCGCGCGCGAATACTGCTCGTCGACGATTCGACGAATTTCCTTATCCACCGCCTCGGCAACGGCGTTGCTCATGTTCTTGTGCGTCATCACGTCGCGCCCAAGGAATACTTCCGACTGATTCTCGCCGTAGACGCGCGTGCCGAGCGCATCCGACATGCCCCAGCGCATGACCATGTTGCGCGCGAGATCGGTGGCCCGCTCGAAGTCGTTGGCCGCGCCGGTCGTCATTTGTTTCATGAAAACTTCTTCCGCGATGCGCCCGCCCATCAACACGCTGATGGTCGATAACAGTGAATCGCGATCGTGACTGTATCGGTCTTCCATCGGCAATTGCATGGTCACACCGAGCGCGCGACCGCGTGGAATGATGGTGACCTTATGCACCGGATCGGTATTGGGCAACAGCTTCGCCACCACGGTGTGGCCCGATTCGTGGTACGCCGTGTTCAGTCGTTCCTTCTCCGGCATCACGATCGAGCGGCGCTCCGCGCCCATGACGATCTTGTCCTTGGCCTTTTCGAAATCGTCCATGTCGACAAGGCGCTTGTTGGCGCGCGCCGCGAACAGCGCCGCTTCGTTGACCAGGTTGGCCAAATCGGCGCCGGAGAAGCCCGGCGTGCCGCGTGCGATGACGTTCGCGTTCACGTCGTCGGCCGCCGGCACCTTGCGCATGTGCACTTTGAGAATCTGCTCGCGCCCGCGAATATCCGGCAACGGCACGTACACTTGCCGGTCGAACCGGCCGGGACGCAACAGCGCCGGATCGAGCACGTCCGGCCGGTTGGTCGCGGCGATCACGATCACACCTTCAGTGCCCTCGAAACCGTCCATCTCAACCAGTAATTGATTGAGCGTCTGCTCGCGCTCGTCGTGACCGCCGCCCAAGCCGGCGCCGCGTTGGCGACCGACCGCGTCGATCTCGTCGATGAAGATGATGCAGGGGGCGTGCTTCTTCGCCTGATCGAACATATCGCGCACGCGCGAGGCGCCGACACCGACGAACATCTCGACGAAATCCGAGCCGGAAATCGAGAAGAACGGAACCTTGGCCTCGCCGGCGATGGCTTTAGCCAGCAGGGTCTTGCCGGTGCCGGGGCTGCCGGTCATGAGCACGCCCTTCGGGATGCGCCCGCCGAGCTTCTGGAACTTCGACGGATCGCGCAGGAACTCGACCAACTCCTGCACTTCCTCCTTCGCTTCCTCGACGCCGGCAACATCGTCGAAGGTGGTCTTGTTCTGCTCCTCGGTCAGCATTCGCGCCTTGCTCTTGCCGAAGCTCATCGCGCCGCGACCGCCGACGCCGCCCTGCATCTGGCGCATGAAGAAAATCCATACGCCCACCAGTAGCAAAAGCGGGAACCAGTTGATGAAGATCGTCAAGAGCAGCGACTGCTCTTCCTGCGGCTTGGCCTCGAAGGTGACACGATGCTCGATTAAATCGTTCACCATTTGCGGGTCGCCGGGCGAATACGTACGGAACGCGTCGCCGCTCTTGTAGCGGCCGGTGATCTCGCGACCTTGGATGACAACGCGGTCGACGTCGTTGGATCGAACCTTTTGAATGAATTCCGAGTATTCGATCGGGTTGGCCTGCGGCTGTCGATTGCCGAAGTTGTTGAACACCGACATCAACACGACGGCGATGACCAACCACAACAGCAGGTTCTTGGTGAGATTATTCAAAGCGGACCTCGATCACGTTCCCGTTCATCCGGATTTCCTACCTATTCTGCTACGCCGGCGCGGCAAATACAGCCATTCGCGCATCGCGGGCCGATAAACGCCGCATTCAGCCCTTAAAACCCTTTGCAAGAAGATAAATTTCGCGGCTTTCGGCGCGCGAAGCACTCGGTTTGCGGGTGGCAACTTCGTCGAACCGCCGACGCAACCGTCCAATGAGCTCGTCAAACCCCACGCCGTGGAAAGCCTTTAGCACCAACACGCCACCTCGCCTGAGCGTCTTCTCGGAAATGTCGACCGCCAATTCCGCCAACGCCGCGCTTAGCGCCTGATCCCGAGAAGCGATACCGGTCATACTGGGGGCCATATCGGATATTACAAGGTCCGCGGCACCGGCGAGCGTCGACTTCAGAAAGTCTAGCACCTCGGGGTCAGCGATGTTTCCTCGCAGGATTTCCACCCCGGCGATCGGCGCAATCGGCAGCACATCGACGGCGACGACACGCCCGCGCGGCGCCACGCGCGTTGCCGCATATTCCGACCAACCGCCGGGTGCGGCGCCGAGATCGAGGACCGTCATCCCCGGGCGCAGCAACTTGTCACGCGCATCGATCTCGGCCAGCTTGAACCGCGCGCGCGACCGCGCGCCTTCTTTATTCGCGCGCTTGACGTAAGGATCGCGCACGTGCCGCGCCAACCAAGCGCTGCTGCTCTTAGATCGGGGCATGAGTCGGGGAGAACAACAGAATCCGCAGATGAACGCAGATAAGACAAGGAGATAAACGCGAATTCCCCATTGAAGTCATCCGCGCTTACTTGCGGATTTATCTGCGTTCATTTGCGGATGCAGTAGTCTTTCAATTAGACATAGCGCACGTCGAGAATTTCGTACCGGCGCACGCCGCCGGGAACTTGGACCTCGACCTCGTCGCCCGGTTCCTTGCCGATCAGGGCGCGCGCGATCGGCGAGCTGATGGAGATCTTGCCCTTGGCGATGTCGGCCTCGTAGTCGCCGACGATTTGGTAGGTCACCTTCTGCTCGCCGTCCTCGTCGTGCAGATCGAGCGTCGCGCCGAACACGACTCGGCCGTTCGCGTTGATCGTCGTCGGTTCGATGATTTGCGCGGCGGCGAGCTTATGTTCGAGATCCTTGATGCGGGCCTCGAGCATTCCTTGCTGCTCCTTCGCGGCATGATATTCCGCGTTTTCGGACAGATCTCCATGCGCGCGCGCCTCGGCGATCGCCTGAATGACGCGCGGACGGTCGCTCGACTTAAGCCGGCCGAGCTCCGTCTTCAGCTGCTCGGCTCCGGCCGCGGTTATCGGCATTTTGCTCACGCGCCTATTCCCTTGTGAAGTTCTTGCAGCCGGTTGACCTGCAACTCGCGCATCTCACGATGCGCTTCGCAGGCAGCGCGCGCGGCGGCAAGCGTCGTGTAATTCGTCACGCGGTGCTGCAATGCCTGGCGCCGAATGGCATACGAATCTTCCAGGCTCTGCTTATCCGAGACGGTATTGATGATAACGTCGACCTCGTCATTCATGATCATGTCCACCACGTGCGGTCGCCCTTCGGACAACTTGTTCACGCTGCGCACCGGGATCCCGGCCGCTTCGAGCACCGCCGCGGTTCCGCGCGTGGCAATGACTTCAAATCCGCTACCGGCGAAATAGCGAATGACGTCGATGATTCCGGGCTGATCCGCATCGCGCACGCTGACAAATAAGCGGCCGCGACGCGGAATTTCGGCGCCCGCCGCGAGTTGCGACTTGGCGAACGCTTCACCGAAGGTCCGACCGATGCCCATCACCTCGCCGGTTGATTTCATCTCCGGGCCGAGAACGGTGTCGACGCCCGGGAACTTGATGAACGGAAACACCGCCTCCTTCACCGAATAATAAGACGGCACCACCTCCGCCGCCATCCCTTGCTCCTTCAACGTCCGACCCACCATACAGCGCGCCGCGACCTTCGCCAATGCCCGGCCGGTGGCCTTCGACACGTACGGCACGGTGCGCGACGCGCGCGGATTGACCTCGAGCAGATAGACTTCGCCGTCCTTCACCGCGTATTGCACGTTCATCAGGCCGACAACGTTGAGCGCCTTGGCGAGCTGCACCGTCTGACGGCGCAGATCGTCTTGCAGTTTTTGCGACAGCGAGAACGGCGGCAGCGAGCACGCCGAATCCCCGGAGTGCACGCCGGCTTCCTCGATATGTTCCATGATCCCGCCGATCACGACGTCGACCCCGTCGGAAACGGCGTCAACATCGACCTCGGTGGCATCGCTCAAAAATCGATCGAGCAGCACCGGCGAATCTTCCGACACGCGCACCGCGTGGCGCATGTAATATTCGAGATCCTCGCGCGCATGCACGATTTCCATGGCGCGTCCGCCGAGCACGTATGACGGTCGCACCACCAACGGGTAGCCGATCTTCTCCGCGAGCCGCACCGCGTCCTGCGTCGTGCGCGCGGTCGCGTTCGGCGGCTGCTTGAGCTTTAGCTTCTTGACGAGTTTCTGGAAACGCTCGCGGTCTTCGGCGATGTCGATCGACTCGGGCGTCGTGCCGATGATCGGCGCGCCCGCCGCCTCCAACCCGCGCGCGAGTTTGAGCGGCGTTTGACCGCCGTACTGCACGATGACGCCTTCGGGCTTCTCAAGGTCGATGATCTCGAGCACATCTTCATGCGTGAGCGGCTCGAAGTAGAGCCGGTCGGACGTGTCGTAATCCGTGGACACGGTTTCCGGATTACAGTTGATCATGATCGTCTGATAGCCGTCTTCGCGTAGCGCCAGCGCAGCATGCACGCAACAGTAGTCGAATTCGATGCCCTGGCCGATCCGGTTCGGTCCGCCGCCCAGAACAACGATCTTCTTTTCATCGGTCGGCGCCGCCTCGCATTCTTCTTCGTACGTCGAATACATGTACGCCGTCGCGGCCGTGAATTCGGCCGCGCAGGAATCGACACGCTTGAACACGGGCCGCACACCGGCGTCGTGGCGCCATTTGCGCACTCGCGGTTCCGGCACGCGCAGCAATTCGGCCAGGCGACGATCTGAAAACCCCCTACGCTTCCACGCGCGTAGTTCGCGTGCATTCGGCTTACGCTTGGCGCGCTTCACGATCTCTTGCTCGACAACGATCAACTCCTCGATTTGCGCCAGGAACCACGGGTCGATGCGCGTCAAGCCGAACACTTCATCGAGGCTCATGCCTCGACGATAGGCATCGCCGATGTACCACAGCCGCTCCGGCCCCGGGACACGGAGCGCGTGCTGCAGGCGCTTGCGCACGTCATCGCCGTCGGTGCGCTCGACCTTCGTCTCGAGGCCGTAGCTACCGATCTCGAGCGAACGCAAGGCCTTTTGCAGCGATTCCTGGAACGTACGGCCGATCGCCATGACTTCGCCGACCGATTTCATTTGCGTCGTCAACGTGGTGTCGGCCTTTGGAAATTTCTCGAAGGTAAAGCGCGGTATCTTGGTGACCACATAGTCGAGCGCCGGCTCGAACGACGCCGGCGTCACACCGCCGGTAATTTCATTGCGCAGTTCATCGAGCGTGTAGCCGACCGCGAGCTTGGCGGCGACTTTGGCGATCGGAAAGCCGGTCGCCTTCGAAGCGAGCGCCGACGAACGCGAGACGCGCGGATTCATTTCGACGATGACCATGCGTCCGTCGTCGGGATTGATCGCAAACTGCACGTTCGAACCGCCGGTGTCGACGCCGATTTTACGCAACACGGCGATCGACGCGTCGCGCATCAACTGGTATTCCTTGTCGGTCAGCGTTTGCGCCGGCGCGACGGTAATCGAATCGCCGGTGTGCACGCCCATCGGATCGACGTTTTCGATCGAGCACACGATGATGCAGTTGTCCTTGCGGTCGCGTACCACCTCCATCTCGAATTCCTTCCAACCGATGATCGACTCCTCGATCAAGAGCTCCTGCGTCGGCGACGCTTCCAACCCGCGTTCGCAAATTCCGATGAACTCGTCCTTGTTGTAGGCGATGCCGCCGCCGGAACCACCGAGCGTAAACGACGGCCGGATGATGGTCGGATATCCGATTCGCGCCTGCACTTGCAGCGCCGCTTCCAGCGAATGCGCGATCGCGCCGCCCGCCGTCTCGAGCCCGATCGACTCCATCGCTTTCTTGAACCGTTCGCGATCTTCGGCCTGATCGATGGCCTCGCGCGACGCACCGATCATCTCGACACCGTACTTCTCGAGCACGCCCTCGCGCGCCAGATCGAGCGCGCAATTGAGTCCGGTCTGGCCGCCCATCGTCGGCAGTACCGCGTCCGGCCGCTCGCGTTCGATGATCTTTTCGAGCGTCTGCCAATCGATCGGCTCGATATAGGTCGCGTCCGCCATTTCCGGATCGGTCATGATGGTCGCCGGATTCGAGTTGACCAACACCACGCGATAGCCTTCCTCGCGCAACGCCTTGCAGGCTTGCGCGCCGGAATAATCGAACTCGCACCCCTGGCCGATCACGATCGGGCCGGCGCCGATGATCAGGATGCTCTTAATGTCGGTGCGTTTAGGCATTTAACTTTAGGTTCAAGATACAAGTTGCAAGATACAAGTTACGATGCACCGGCCGCTTCAGCTTCTTGAATCTTGTATCTTGTATCTTGAATCTTGTATCTGCCGTATGAATCGATCAAACAACGGCAACAGATCGTGCGGACCGGGGCTCGCCTCGGGGTGACCCTGAAAACAGAAAGCGGGGACGTCGGTGCGCGTCAACCCTTGCACCGATCCATCGAACAGCGAGCGATGCGTCACGCGCAGATTCGACGGCAGACTGGCCTCATCCACGGCAAACCCGTGATTCTGGCTGCTGATCATCACGCGCCCGGTATCGATCTCGAGTACCGGATGGTTCGCGCCGTGGTGACCGAATTTCATCTTGATGGTACAGGCGCCGGAAGCGAGCGCGAGCAGTTGGTGGCCGAGACAGATTCCAAAAACCGGGAACCCCGCCGTGATGAGATCGCGTATCGCCGCTATCGCGTACTCGCACGGCTCGGGATCGCCCGGGCCGTTCGACAAGAACACGCCGTCCGGTCGCAGCCGCCCCACCTCGTCTGCCGTCGTTTTCGCCGGCACCACCGTCAGCCGGCACCCGCGGTCGACCAGCATGCGCAAAATATTTCGCTTGATCCCGAAATCGTACGCGACGACGTGAAAGCGGCTATCGGATCGCTCGCGGTAACCTGACTCCAGCGACCACCCGCCTTCGTTCCAGGCGTACGACTCGGAAACGCTTACGACCTTCGCCAGATCCATACCCTTCAGGCCGGGAAACGCGCGCGCCGCCGCAACGGCGGCCTTCTCACCGAGCTTGCCGCCTTTTGCGACCGCGACGATGCAACCGTTCTGCGCGCCGCTATCGCGCAGCAGCCGCGTCAAGCGGCGAGTGTCGATATCGGCGATACCGACCAGCCTATGCCGGCGCATGAAGTCGCCGAGCGTTTCGGTCAAGCGAAAGCTACTCGCGCGCGCCGGAACATCGCGCACGATCAGACCGTCGGCGTATACGCGCGCCGACTCCATATCCTGCGGATTGGTCCCGGTGTTGCCGACGTGGGGATACGTGAGAGTGACAAGCTGGCGGCAATAGGACGGGTCGGTGAGGATCTCCTGGTAGCCCGTCATCGCGGTGTTGAACACCACCTCGCCCACCGCCCGCCCCGGAATGCCGATCGACTCCCCGTAAAACAGAGAGCCATCTTCCAGTGCAAGCAATGCGGACGGCATTAGTACTGTTACCTCGCGCGCAGGCAAACCGAAGCAGAGGCCGAATACCGGCCCCAGCTTTGGCGATAAATCAAAAGAATTCCCGGCGAACCGAGATTTTACGGGATGCGATCCAGCAAGACAACGATTGCTTGAGCGCGATTAGAAACTTCCGCTCAGTACAATGCCGAATCCGTCACTATTAAACTTGACGCCCGAACCCTCAAGTTCGTAATCAAGCGTCGTGTAACGCAGCCCAAGATTGACGGTTTCCACGAGGCGCCAATCCGCTTGGAGCACAAAGCCCAACGCGTTCTTGAAACTGGAATTTACACTGATACCCAACGCGCTGCCTTCGAAGTGCGGATTCAAATGGTAGGTCAACCCACCACCAAGACGAACGGTCGGCCAACGATAGAACAACAGCGCCTCTACCGGCCAACGCGTCCACGAGAAATCTCCGTTCGACGCGACTATTTCGTCGACTTTATAGGAAAGTGTAATCTCAGTTTCGATATCCTTCGCGTCGTTAACGATCGAAGCACCGCCGCCGAAGAAAAATCCCTGGTTCGCTTTGATCTTATCGGTGCCACCGCCAGAAAACGAGGCGGCTATGAAGGTGTCGCCGCCAGTATCGTATCCAAGCCTGTACGCGAACTTAGTGTCGAGCGCATACGCGGGCAACGCCGCCATGGCAAGCAATGCGGCGCCACCCAAGCGAGTTTCGATTCCAGTTGTACGAACCATGGCTGGCCTCCCTATATTTAAATTTAAGGTTTACGACTCGACCACAAATCGGCCCTGATTCTGTTCTTGAAGTACCGGCAATACGACCGACGTTAACGCAGCCCCAGCACGTCACGCATATCATAGAACCCAGCGGGCTGGGTCGCCAACCAGTGCGCCGCCCGCAGCGCGCCGTCGGCAAACGTGCGGCGGGACTCGGCCCGATGCGTGATTTCGATACGCTCGCCGGCACCTGCAAAAAGCGCGGTGTGATCGCCGACGATTTCGCCGGCGCGAACAACGGCAAACCCGATTCCGCCCGACGGGCGCGGGCCGGTTCGATCGGGTGGAAGGATTTGTGCGTCGAGCGTATGGCCGCGCGCCTGCGCGATTATTTCCCCCATCGTGCGCGCGGTACCGGAGGGCGCGTCGACCTTGTGGCGATGATGCGCCTCGACGATGTCGACATCGAACGCGGGTCCGAGGACGCGGGCGCTGATATCCAGCAACTTGAAACAAAGATTCACGCCCACGCTCATATTCGGCGCGAACACGACACCGATCCGCCGCGCCGCGCGTGCAATGCGGTCGCGCCCGGCGGCATCGAAGCCGGTGGTACCGATGACGATCTTCTTGTCGTGCTCGACGCAGTAGTCGAGATGCTCGAGCGTCGGCTCCGGGCGGGTAAACTCGACCAGCACGTCGAAATCGCCGGCGGCGATATCACCGGTGACACCAACTCCCAGCGCCGCGACGCCGGCCATCGTCCCGGCGTCGGTACCGACGGCGGGCGAACCCGGATCCTCGATAGCGGCGCACAGTTGCATGCCGCGCGCGGCCGTGATCGCCTCGATCAGCGTGCGGCCCATGCGTCCGGCCGCGCCGGCGATGGCAATTCGAATCATGGAAAGACTCCTCTCGGCTA
>DASWLD010000019.1:0-3532 GCA_036396275.1 Burkholderiales bacterium | reverse complement strand
ATCCGAAGCAGGCGGAGCCGCAGCTGCGCGCGATGGCGCGCGAATTCGATCGCACCGTGAGCCGTCTGAGCGAGATGCAATCGCACGACTATCTCGCGCGCGGACGCTGACCACGGCGACCGCCGCTACGGTTACAAGGCGCGCGTCACACCGTCACTACCGAAACCGTGCGATCCCAAGGCTTACCCCCAGACGTCGCGCGCGGTGTCGAGGACGAGCTTCAGCTTCGCCGCCTGCGCCTCGCGCGCGATCACGTTGCCGTGCACGGTGCTCGAAAACCCGCACTGCGGCGATAGGCACATTTGCTCGAGCGGCATGTAGCGCGCGGCTTCCTCGATGCGGCGCTTGAGCAGGTCCTTCGATTCGAGTTCGCCGAGCTTGGTCGTCACCAAGCCGAGTACGACGATCTTGTTCTTCGGCACGTAGCGCAGCGGCGCGAAGTCGCCCGAGCGTTCATCGTCGTATTCCAGGAAATAGCCGTCGACGTTCAGTTCGTTGAACAGCACCTGCGCCACCGGTTCATAGCTGCCCTCGGCGACCCACGCGCTTTTGAAGTTGCCGCGGCAGAGATGGGTGCAGATCGTCATGCCGGCCGGCCGGTCCTTGATCGCGGCATTGATGAAGCGCGCGTAGCGCCGCGGTAACTCGTCCGGATCGTCGCCGCGCGCGCGCGCGCCTTCGCGCATCTTCGGGTCGCAAAGATACGCGAGATTGGTGTCGTCGAGCTGCAAGTAGGTGCAGCCGGCCTGTGCCAGCGCCTTGATCTCCGCTCGGTACGCGGCGGCGACGTCTTCGAAGAACATCTCAATATCCGGGTAGGCTTCTTTACTGATCGCCTCGCGCCCGCCGCGGAAATGCAACATGGTCGGGGACGGGATCGTCACCTTCGGCGTGCGCTTGGTAACGGATTTCAGAAATTTGAAATCCTCCAGCTGGATCGGCTTCGCGTGCCGCACCTTGCCGGTGACGCGCAGCACCGGCGGCGCGAAATCGACTTCGCCGGTCTTGCTGTGAAAATGCGTGGTCATCCCGCCGCGCGTTTCGACGCCATCGAGCTGGACGAGAAAGTCGATATGGAAATACGTGCGGCGAAACTCGCCGTCGGTGATGCTTTGCAGGCCGACATCCTCCTGAAACTTCACGATGTCGCGAATCGCCTCGTCCTCGACGCGGCGCAGCTCGGCGCCGGTTATCGTGCCTTTCTGAAACTTGTCGCGCGCGTCCAGGAGTTCCGGCGGGCGCAGGAAGCTGCCGACGTGATCGGCGCGGAATGGGGGAGAAGTACGCTGAGTCATGTGAACCCTCCTAAATTAAGTAAATAAAACATTCACCGCAAAGGCGCAAAGGTCGCAAAGAAAGACAGGAGTTCTTTGTCGAGAAGTCCTTTGCGACCTTTGCGCCTTTGCGGTGAGAAATGTCGTTGGAAATTCATTGAGGACTTCCCCTATTCTCGGGCGGCGTGGCGTGCGCGCTTGCCGAGTCCGATCACCGCCGGGTCCGGCGGATCCGCGTACAGTCGTTCGATCAACGCCGCGCGGCGCGTGAGTACGGCGCGTTGGTTGACATAGCCCTTGTCGGTTATTTCGTTGGCGTCGATCGACGCCGGCTCCTCCATGATCAGCGCCCGCGTCGGGCGGTTGCTGGCGCCCGTCGCCTGCGCCGCGAGCGCTTGAAGCGCGCGCGCGACGCAATCGCTCACGCGCGCGTCGGAAATGAGATCGGCGAGGGGCGTCGTATCGGGCAGGTCGTCGCACAGGCGGCGACACGCCGCCTCGTTCGGGAAAACGAGCAGTCCGATATCCGCCCGGTTCGGTCCAACGACGGCGACGTCTTGAATCACCGGCGCGCCGGCGGCGATGGCTTTGACGCGCAGGTCGCCGACATGCACCCAGGTGCCGGAGGTGAGCTTGAAGTCCTCGGCGATGCGCCCGTCGAACTCCACCCCCTTCGCCGGATCGTTCGGATCGGTGAGGCGTCCGGCGTCGCCGATGCGGTAAAAGCCGTCGGCGTCGAACGCGGCGCGCGTCAGGTCGTCGCGCTTCCAGTAGCCCGGCGTGACGTTCGGTCCGCGCACGCACAATTCGAGTTTGTCGCCGTTCGGCACGAGCTTCAGTTCGAAGCCCGGCGTCGGCAGTCCGATGGTGCTCGGTCGATCCGTCTCGAAGTACACCGCGGTCACCCCCGGCGCGGTTTCGGTGGCTCCCCAGGCCGAGACGATCAGCACGCGCTTCCCGCGCGCCGCGACGGCGACGGCATCGAGCCGCTGCCACAGATGACTCGGCAGCGCCGCGCCGGCGAAACAGAGCAGGTCGAGACGCCGGAAGAAGTTGTCGCGCAGGTCCGCGTCGCGCTCGAGGTAGGGCAGCAACATGTCATACCCGCGGGGCACGTTGAAGTAGATCGTGGGCGACACGTCGCGAAGGTTGGCAACGGTCCGCTCGATCAATCCCGGCATCGGCTTGCCCTCGTCGATATAGAGCGTGCCGCCGTGCCACAGCACGTTGCCGAAATTGTTGTTGCCGCCGAACGTATGGTTCCACGGCAGCCAGTCGACCAGCACCGGCGGCCGCTCGGCGAGAAAAGGGTAGGTCTGCGCCCAGGATTGCTGGTTCGAGCACAGCATGCGCTGTGTGTTGATCACGGCTTTCGGCATGCCGGTCGAGCCCGACGTAAAAAGAAACTTGGCGATCGTGTCGGGTCCGACGCGCGCGAAGGCGCGATCGACCTCGGCGCCGGGCGCGGTATCGGCGAGCGCGGCAAAGGCGGTGGACGGGACGCCGTCCTTCGGATTGGCGCTCACCACCAGTTCGGCGCCGTGCCGGCCGACCGCGTCAATCGCGGGCGCGAAGCGGATTCCGTCGCCGACCATTACCAGGCCGGGCGTCAGCAACTCGAAGATTTGCTTGAGCTTGCCGTAATCGGTCGACTGCAATGCATAGGCGACCGATATCGGTGCGATCGGCACGCCGACATGCATCGCCGCGAGCGTCAGCAATCCCATGTCGATGCTGTTGGCGGAAAGAACGGCGATCGGCCGCGCCGGCGAGAGATCGCGATCGAGCAGGGCCTGCGCGATGCCGCGTACCCGCGCGTGCGCTTGTTCGTAGGTGACGTGTTGCCACGCGCCGGAAGCGGCGCGCTCGGCGAGATACGGGTGCTGCGGCGCGGCCGCGGCCCAATGCACTAGCTTCTCACCGAGGCAGCGCGGATACGTTTGCAGCGGCACGCGCGAACGAAGAATCATGCCGCCGTTCGGCAATCGGGTGACGTCGAGGTCGACCGGCAGCAACGGCGGCGGCGCGAGATCGGCTTTGGTCATCGCGGCGGCGCGGTCCACGTCGTTAAGCGTCCGGTCGGGCCGATCGCCTTCATCCCACGGTCTTTCGCAGGCTGAGCAGCCGCACGGCGTTTTCTTTGAGAATCAGCGGTCGCACCTCCGGCTTGATCGGCAGCTTGTCGAAATCCGCCAGCCACCGATCGGCCGTGAGCAGCGGATAGTCGGTGCCAAACAGCACCCGATCCTTGAGCAGGG
>DASWLD010000018.1:0-14131 GCA_036396275.1 Burkholderiales bacterium | reverse complement strand
GCTTTTCTTTGCCCGTGAAACGAAAAGCGACCAAAAGAAAGCACGCCCCGAATGGCGCAACCGTGTCTCGCGCTTCTCGGCGTTGGGGCTCTCGCCGAGCCACAGCACTTCCCTGTCCTGGGTCTCGGTCGCGGCCTTCCTGGCCGCGACCCTGACGGGCTCACCCCAACGCACTGCGATGCTCGACACGCGGCATACGGGGACCCAAACAGCAAAAACCCATCTCGATCTCAGGTGTCGTAGGCGGTTGTTGTTCGATCCCCGTAGAGTAAGCCGAGCACCGCCGCCAACGCCGAGGGAATTCGCGAGACGATGTTTGAGCCCGAGCGGATGTGCTTTTCATCCGCCGGCGAGTTCGGCTCGCGCTCGGTGTTGGCGAGGAGCGCAGGGCACCCGCACGTGATTCTCGTGCGGGCGCAGCGACCGGGGCGCCCTTCTTTTTGGTAACTTTTTCTTGGGCGAGCAAGAAAAAGTTACTTGCCGTGGGTCAACCACCCACAAGTTAGTTTATTACTCGACAACCGCGCCGGGAGGCGCGACAACCTAAACTCCGACACTCTTGCTTTCGGCCGCCATCGCGCTGATCGGCCGATTGCGCGCCCAACGTCGCACCGACGCGGTGTGGCGCCGGCTTACGTCGAGTTTCTTCTCCACGCCACGCAGGTTGACTTGCCAGGTACCGGTCGGGTTCTTTTCGATGCCCCTGATGAATTGGGTCGCGACCAAGGCGTTGCGGTGCACGCGCAGGAAGCGGTCGCCGAATTCCTTCTCCAGGTTCACCAGGGAATCTTCAATCAGATGTTCTTCGGTGGCGGTACGGATCACGACGTACTTGCTGTCGGCGAGGAAATAAATGATGTCCGGTACCGGCACAAGGCGAATATTGCCGCGCAGGTGCACGCTGATGTGCGTGCGCGTCGGCATCTCCTTGCGTGTTTGATTGAGTTCCTGAATCTGTCGTACGGTGAGCTTGCGCGCCTTGGTGAGCGCGTTCGCGAGGCGATCCTTGCGGATCGGCTTCAACAAATAGTCGACCGCGTTTACGTCGAACGCATCGAGCGCGTGCTGATCGTAAGCGGTCGTGAAGATGACGCTCGGCGGATGTTCCATGCCCATCAAATGCATCGCCGCTTCGAGACCGTCCATGCCGGGCATGCGGATGTCCATCAGCAGCACGTCGGGATTGAGTTCCGCGGCTTTTTCCACGGCCTCGGCGCCGGTCATGGCTTCGCCGATGACGGTGTAGCCGCCGATGTCGGTCAGCAGTTCGCGCAAACGGTCGCGCGCCAGCTTTTCATCGTCCACGATCAGTACTCTCATACACTTCCTCCGCGCATCGGGATGGTCGCCGTTACGCTGAACCGGCCGGCGTCACCCGCGGATTCGAGCCGCGCGGTGTCGCCGTAGTGGCTTTGTAAGCGTTGACGGATATTATCGAGCGACCGACTCGGCGAGTCGGCTCGGGTTTTCGCCTTGAGGGGGTACGGGTTGTCGACGCGAATGCGTATTTTACCGTCTTCCTCCCATAGTTTGACATCGACGGTTCCGCCGGTCGGCAGCGCCTCGATGCCGTGGCGCACGGCGTTCTCAAGCAGCGGCTGCAGCATGAGCACCGGCACGGCCGCCTTGCGCGGGAACGTGCCGATGTCCCAGTTGACGTGCAGCCGCTGGTCGAGGCGCAGCGTTTCGAGCGCCACGTACTTCTTCGCCACGTCGATTTCCTTCTTGACCGGAACCAGTTGTTCATCTTCAGACAGCATCATGCGAAAAAGGTCCGCCATGTCCTCGATGGCGGCCTCGGCGCGCGCCGGCTCGTTGCGGGTGAGACTCGCGATGATATTCAAGCTGTTGAACACGAAATGCGGACGAATGCGCGACTGCAGCGCCTGAAGCTTGGCGCGCGCTTCCGACAGCGTGCGTTGTCGAAGTTCGTGCTTGCCCAGCAAGTAGCGCAGCGCCAGGGCGTTGACCAAAATGCTGACGGTAAAGTTTTGGATATGAAAATACGCATACCAATCGGGACGGGGGGTGCCGAGGCGTCCAAGCGCGTACATCAGCCATATCGCCGCCTCGCTAACGACCAAGGTGATCAGCAACAGCAGTACGTAAGCCATGCCGACGGCCCGCAGCTTCGGCAGTCGATTGAGGTACTTGCGGGTGTAACAGAGCGCCACGACACTGGCGATGGCGACCCACTGCACGAACAGCGAAATCAGCAGCAGGTCCTCGACGATATTGAGCGAAATTCGCCGCGTGATCAGCGTCGTCATGAACGCAAACATCTCGGCAATGATGACGACGTTCGCGATCACCGGCGCCGAACAGAAGTCCGGCAAGAAGCCCTCGTCCGCATCGTCGACCGCGGGCGCGGCCTCGGTCAGCCCAACGAAGTCGGTGGCAACCCGAAACCAAGACCGTGCGGATTGGCGCAGCGCGGCGAGTTCCATTACTTTCCCTTCACGATCGGCATCTTGATCTTGACGTGGTACTGGCCGCCTTCTTCGAGCGCCTGCAAGTTCGCCGCCGCGCCGAATTGCGTCATCAGCCGTTGGCGGGTGTTCTCTTGCGCAAGTCGATTGCCGCCCCGTGCGTCCTTTCGCACTTCCGGCAGCGGGTTGCTAATAAGGATATTGAGCGATTCGCCTTCGGCCCACATATCTACCTTTATAGTCCCTCCAGCGAAGCGCGGCTCGATTCCGTGGTAGATGGCGTTTTCCAGCAGCGGCTGAAGGGTCAGCGCCGGAATCAGGGCGGATCGCGGGATAGTGGGGCTTACATTCCACTGGACGTTCAGGCGGTCACCGAGGCGTATTTTCTCGATTTCGAGGTATTGGCGCGAAATTTCGCGCTCCGCCGAGAGTGGAACGAGCTTGCGGGCGTCGGCCAGCAGCACGCGGAAAAGGTCGGCGAGATCGTGCAGCACCGCCTCGCCCTTCTCGGGGTTGCTGCGGGTAAGGCTCGCCACGCTGTTCAGGCTGTTGAACAAGAAATGCGGGCGGATGCGCGATTGCAACGCCTGCAGCCGCGCTTCCTGCTGGCCACGCCCTTCGACTTCGGCGCGATGGCGGGCCATGAAGTAACGCACGCCGAGCACGCCGATAATAAGCGCGACCAGGAGGCTGCGCACGATCAAGGACTCGCGCCACGGCGGCCAGCGCTCCGAAATTAATCCGAGGTCGTGCAGCGCGAAGATCATGCCATCGGTACCGACGGCGGTGACGAACAGCAACAACAGGACGACCAGTACCGAACCGAAGGCAGCCGACGTGCGCCGCAGCAACGGCGAGAGCACTTTCAGAATCACCACGCTGCAGAGCGCAATCGACACGGCAAACGCCGATAGCAGATTCAAATCCTGCCACGCCTGCTCGTCGAACGCCGAATTGCGACCGATGGTGATGATGATCGCGATCAGCTCCGCCAGCACGATGAAACGGATGGCCAAGCCGAACGAACCGAAATCGGGGAGGAAATGTCGCTCCTCTGTGTAGCTCTTTGACATGTAATACATCCGTCCGGGCTCGTCATGGAGCCGTGTGTCTTCGACATCGTGCGGAATTAAAGTGCGCCGGTGCGCAGCTCGTTTGAAACGCTGTCGCAAAGCCGATATCGGGGCCGGCCAGCCGTCGTCCGCCCCACCGCGCCCGGCAGTACTGAGTATAGTGTTGGCGGTTTGCGATCGGTTTTAGCGCAGCGCGGTTATTCTATCGGAAGGCGGGTCCGTTATACTGGCGATTGATTCATACCGCGGGTCAAAAAAAACCCCCGTCGGAGACGGGGGCCTGAAGACCTGATCCGGAATTCGGGGTGGGGGTGCACAAAGGAGAGTCCGAATCAGGCAACTTGCTGCTATAGGAAACCATAGTCGTGCCGGAGCGATTCAACAAATGCTTGCCGATAACCGGAAGTTCGTCACGGATGGACGGGTCGGAACGCCTGTGAATCCCTGGAAAATCAACGTTTTTTGATATTTGCGTGTACGGATAATGGCTAAGGGAAAATCGTGGGGCGGTCGATTCGAGGGGGCCACGGACGAACTTGTGGCCGCGTTCAGCGCCTCGGTCGACGTCGATCGACGCCTGTATCACTACGACATACTCGGGTCGATTGCCCACGCGCGCATGCTGGCGCACGTGGGTGTTCTCACCGCGACCGAGCGCGACACGATCGTGCGGGGCCTTGAAACCATCGAATCGGAAGTCGAGGCGAATCGGTTTTCCTGGAAAGCGTCGCTGGAAGACGTGCACACCAACGTCGAGGCGCGCCTGATCGAGTTGGTCGGTGACGTCGGAAAGAAACTGCATACCGCGCGCTCGCGTAACGACCAAGTGGCGACCGACTTGCGCCTGTATCTGCGCGACGGCATCGACGCCGTGCGCGCGGCGACTACGAAGCTACGACACGCGTTGCTCGACGTCGCCGAGCGCGAGGCGGACACCGTCATGCCCGGCTTCACCCACATGCAAATCGCCCAACCGGTGACATTCGGTCATCACGTGCTGGCATGGTATGAGATGCTCGCGCGCGACGACGCGCGCTTGCAGGACGCGCGCCGGCGCGTCAACGTCATGCCGCTCGGCGCGGCGGCATTGGCCGGCACGAGCTATCCGATCGACCGTGCTTATACGGCCAAGCTGCTCGAATTCGACGCGATCGCGGCGAATTCGCTCGATGCCGTATCCGACCGCGATTTCGCGATCGAGTCGGTGGGCGCGTGTGCGCTGCTGATGATGCACTTGTCGCGTATGTCGGAGGAGTTGATCTTATGGGCGTCGCCGATTTTCGGATTCATCGAGTTGGCGGACGCGTACTGCACGGGCTCCTCCATCATGCCGCAAAAAAAGAACCCCGACGTGCCGGAACTGGTGCGCGGCAAGAGCGCACGGGTGCAGGGCCATTTGGTGACACTGCTCACGCTGATGAAGGCGCAGCCGCTCGCCTACAATCGCGACAACCAGGAAGATAAACAGCCGGTGTTCGATACCCTCGACACGACGCTCGCGTCGTTGAACGTCTACGCCGGCATGATCGAAACCGTGCAGGTCAATCGCGAGCGGCTGGGCCGGACGGCGGCGGGGGGCCATGCGACGGCGACCGACCTCGCGGATTACCTGGTACGCAAGGGCGTGCCGTTTCGCGACGCGCACGAGATCGTCGGTCGCGCGGTGCGCCGCGGGATCGAGACGCACCGGGATCTGTCGCAGTTGCCGATCGAAGACCTTAAGCAGTTCAGCGCGTTGATCTCGGCGGATGTTTATGACGTGCTGACGCCGGAGGGATCGGTACGAGCGCGCTCGCACGTCGGCGGCACGGCCCCGCAGCAGGTTCGCGCCGCCGTTGCCGAAGCGCGGCGCCAGCTACAGCGGAAAACACAAAGTGCGTAATACCGAGTCGAAGCTCCGGGAAGTGGTGGCGCCGCGTTTCGAGGGGTTAATTTCGTCCTCGCCCACCGCGGGGCGCGGCATTGTCCGACTCGCCGGGGCGGTTCGGCATCCGGTCTCTTTCGCGAAACTCGCGCCGCTGTTCCGGTGTCATGTTGCGCCACCGTTCGCGCAGCCGCTCACGCTCTTGCGGCGGTAGATTCTTGTACCAATTGCGGCTCTGGCGCAGCCGCTGCTGCTCCTCGGGCGGCAGGTGCTTGAAGTTCCGATAGCGTTCGCGCGCTTGCGCGCGTTCCTCCGGCGACATCTGGCGCCAATGCGACATCCGCTCGCGCGTGCGGTCGCGTTCCTCGGGACTCATCCGCTGCCACCGCGCCGCGCCGCGCCGCAGCCGCTCCTGCCGCTCCGGCGAGAGTTCCGACCAGCGTTGCTCCAAAGGCTTGAGCGCCTCGCGCTCTTGAGGCGACAGCTGGTCCCAGCCGGTCGCCGGCGGTGCGGCCGGCGTGAGGATTGGCCACAGGCAAAACAGGCCGACAACGGCCAGGCGGACGGCGGTCATCGCGATGCGACGCCTAACTCGCGTCCGAACGGCTTGCGAGCCACTCATAGAACTCAAGGTTGCCGTAAAACTCGGGGCTTTCCGTCTCCAGCAGCTCAAGGTCGGCGAGTGCCGGTTCGTTCGGCGGCACATCCAACGGTCCCGAGGGCGCGCGAAGCCAAATGACGCCCGCGATCGCAAGCGCCAGCGCGGCGGTGGCGAGGCCCCCGGCGAACGTCCAGGAGCGCCGACGCCCGGAGGCCGCTGCGTTTAGCCGTGCCGCTCGCAAGCGCGCAATGGTCAGCTCATCGAGCCCGCGTTCGCTTTCACGGCGCAGCTGCGCGGCCGCATCGAGCAGTTTATCTTCAGTAGGTTCGGTCACGGTTCGTGGTCCTTGAGTCGATCGCGCAATGCGTGCACCGCGCGTGAATAGTGTGTCTTGACGCTGCCCGCCGAGCAGCTCATCGCGCGCGCGGTTTGTTCGGTGTCCATTCCTTCCCAGGCGCGCAGCAGAAACGCCTGTTGCTGGCGCAGCGGCAATTGCGCGATGGCGTCGTTCAGCGCCGTGAGCGTGCGGTCGTCGAACGACGCCCGCGCCGGATCGATCGCGGCCGGATCGGGCAGCGCTTCGAGCGGGTCGCCATCGGCCTCCTCATCGCGGCTGAACCAGTGACGCCAGCGGTTGCGCACGCGCGTGCGTCGATACCAGTCCAATATCCGCCGCTGCAAAATCCGGTGAAACAGCGGCGCCCACTCGCCTTCGTCGCGACCGCCGTAGTGCCGTACCAGCTGTAGCATCGAATCCTGGACGATGTCCATCGCATCGTCCCCGTTGCGGGTCGCCATGCGCGCGATCAAGAATGCGCGCCGCTCGACCCCGGCCAGGAAGCGATCCAAGGCCTGTTTCGAATCCAACGTCGATTTCCTCGCGGCCAGGCCGGTGAATGGAATCCTTGCGCTTAATGTAGCGGATGCCATAACGATTTCTCTAACCGGAAAGTACTTTTCCGTACGCTCGGCGGACCTATTTTCGACGGATCACGCCACCCGGGTCCATCGGTGTCAAAAAACGTCAGTCTGCGTGCGCCGCTGGACTCACCCCTGAAACAACGCCGAACCCGCACGCCGGTTGACCCGCCGGTCGATTCCGGGGTTCAGGCTCGGACGCGGCGGTGTTAGAGTAAGCGGCGCTGTATTGGCTGATGGGGGAGAGGGTGGTGCCAGAAGAATCAGATAAGCCAAAAGGCAACAACGGAGTTTCCGGTCTGAGCTACGTCGATAATGACGATCGCAGGCAAACGGGGCGTCGCCGCGGCGTCGAACGCAGGGGTCCTCTGAGATGGGACCCGCGCGCCGAGGAGCGTCGGCGACGCTCGGAAATTGAGCGCCGTCGCCGAAGCTATCACTAGTTTGGCGAAGCCTTCATCGGGACGCTGGCGTCAAACGCGCCAGAACGCGGCGAGCAGATTATCGGACGCGGCGCGACTGTTGAGCGGCAATTGTACGCGCCGCAGGTAGTCAAGCATGTCCGAAATCGGATGGAAATCCTGGTACAGCTGTCGGTACGTGTAGCGGCGCGCCGGATTCGGCTCGTAATCCGCCGAGCGCCAGAACGCCGAGCGGCCGTTGGCGACGTAGTAGTTGAGTTCGCCGCGCGCTTTCAGTCGTTCGCGAAAGAGCCCGCTCATGAAAAGCGTGTAGTCGCCGAGGTGGCGCATGATCGCGCGTTCGCGCGCACCCTCGCGGCGGCCGCGGGCGCCGTCTTGCGCCTGCTGCCAGCTCACGAGCATGTCGACGATGTATTCCAACGGTCGGCCGTCGGCGTCGCGCAGCGCGTGCAGGGCTCGGGTGTGGGCAAAGCGTGCGAGAACCTCGCTGACGTATTCGACGGTGCCGGCCTCGCGCAGGCCGTGGGCATGAAACCCTTGTTGCAGTTGATGACGAAAGAACTGTTGCAGCGACGGCAGCCGCATAGTACCTCCACGTCGTAACGAAACCTGCCAATTAGGATCGGGTGCCCGTTCGTTCGGTTCCCGCGAGTACGTCGCCGGGTTCTTCCGCCGATCGTCACCGGTGCCCCGCGACTCCAAACGGGCTTCTCTGCAAAATTATAGAAGACTTGGCCGCCGGCGACAGCGCCGCCGTGCGGAGCCGGTTCGGTGGATACCGGTCGCGTTGCCCGGTAAGCTTGGCGTCTCTGCAAGAACCGTATCGGGATATGTGCCCGCTTCGTACGATCGCCGTCAGGGCGCTGGTCGTGTCGCTCGCCGCAGCGGCGATACCGTCCTTCGCCGCATGCGGCAAGAAAGGCCCGCTCTACTTGCCGGACCCGGGGGTATCGACCGCGCCCGCGGGCGCGGTACCGGCGAATCGCGACGAGCAGGAACGCCGTTGAATCCATTCGAGTATCGGCACGGGCGACTCTATGCCGAAGACGCGGACCTGACATCGCTCGCCGCCGACGTTGGTACGCCGTGTTACGTGTACTCGCGCGCGAAGATCGAGGAGCGCTGGCGCGCGTTCGATGATGCCTTTGGCGGCCGCGACCATCTCGTGTGTTATGCGCTCAAGGCGAATCCCAACCTCGCGATACTCGACGTGCTCGCGCGGCTCGGTTCCGGTTTCGATATTACGTCCGGCGGCGAGCTCGAACGCGTGCTCGCCGCCGGCGGCGATCCGGCCAACGTGGTGTTCTCCGGGGTCGGCAAGACCGAAGCCGAGATGCGGCGCGCGCTCGAAGCCGGCATCCTCTGTTTCAACGTGGAGTCACCGAACGAGCTCGAGTTATTGAACGAGACGGCCGGATCGATGCAAAAGCGCGCGTCGATCAGCCTGCGCGTCAATCCCGACATCGACCCGCGAACGCATCCTTATATCGCCACCGGTCTTCGGGAGAATAAATTCGGGATCGACATTGAGCAGGCGGCGGAAGTGTATCGTCACGCGCGCGATTTACCGCATGTAAACATCACCGGCATCGCCTTTCATATCGGCTCGCAGGTTACCGACGTCGCTCCGTTCGCGCTCGCGCTCGAGCGCGTGCTCGACCTGGCCGGCGAGTTGTTGGATGAAGGATTCGAGATCGAGCATCTCGATCTCGGCGGCGGCTTGGGGATTCGCTACGGCGACGAGGCGGCGCCGGAACCGCACGAACACGTGCTCGCCTTGCTCGGTACGCTCGAGTCGTTCGGCGCGCGCTACCAGCAGCTGCGCTTGATTATCGAACCGGGGCGCTCGATCGTCGGCAACGCCGGTGTGTTGCTGTCGCGGGTGATTTATCTCAAGCACGGACCGGTGCGCAGCTTCGCGGTGGTAGACGCGGCCATGAACGATTTGATTCGCCCGGCATTGTACGGCGCGTGGCACGATATCGCGCCGGTTCAAATCGAAGACGGCCGCGAGTCCGCGGTCTACGACGTGGTCGGTCCGGTGTGCGAAAGCGGCGACTTCCTCGGCCGCGACCGCGAACTCGCGATCGCCGAAGGCGATCTGCTCGCCATCGCTTCCGCCGGCGCGTATTCCGCGACCATGGGTTCGAACTACAACAGCCGCACGCGCGCGCCGGAAGTTCTTGTGGACGGCGAGCGGTATTGCGTCGTGCGTCAGCGCGAATCGGTGGCCGATCTGTTAGCCCTCGAATCGCGGTTACCGGATTAGATGCGAATCAGTGTTCCGGTTTTCCCGGCGGGCGCGGCGAGCGGCGCGTTTGTACTACAAGGCTCCCGCCGAACAAGCGCCGGCGCCGGCGTTCCCACCAGACAACCAAACGCCGGTACCACCGCCGCGCGATCGGAAAATCGACGGCGAGCAGCGCCAAACCGAGCGGCAACATCCAGTAGCCGAGCACCGGCAAAAAACCGAGCATGCCGCCGATCACGAGCAGCACGCCGATCGACTTGCGCAGCCAGTGATTATCGGTGGTCTTTAGAGCGTGAAAATGCTTCTGAAGGAACGCTAACATGGGTTTTTGCTCGACCCACTATTGCCGCTTATTGCGGGGTACGCAAGCGGCGGCAGACGAAGTGAAGATCGCGTTCACCAAAATGGAGGGTACCGGCAACGATTTTGTCGTCATCGACGGCTTTTCCCGCCCGGCCGCGCTGACGCCGCGGCAGGTGCGCGGTTTGGCCGACCGCCATTTCGGCGTCGGTTGCGATCAGGTGTTGGTGGTCGAGCGGCCGCAGCGCCCGGACGCCGACTTTCGCTATCGGATTTTTAACGCCGACGGCGCGGAAGCGGAGCAATGCGGCAACGGCGCGCGCTGTTTTGCGCGTTTTGTCCGCGACCGGCAGCTCACGCAAAAAGACGAAATCGTCGTCGACACGCTCGGCGGGCGCATTCGCCCGCGCCTATTACCCGATGGCGGCGTGGCGGTGGAGATGACGGTGCCTCGTTTCGCGCCGGCGGATGTTCCTTTTCTCGCCGAGCGCCGCGCCCTCGTCTATGATTTGGAGGTGGACGGGACGACGCTTCGCGCGGGGGTGGTATCGATGGGCAATCCGCACGTGGTGAGCATCGTCGCCGACGTCGACCAGGCGCCGGTGGCGACGTGGGGGCCGCGCCTGGAGCATCATCCGCGCTTTCCGCGGCGCGTGAATGCGGGATTTATGCAGGTCCTCGATCGCGCAAATGTTAGGCTGCGCGTCTGGGAGCGAGGTGTCGGCGAGACCTTGGGATGCGGGAGCGGCGCGTGCGCCGCGGTCGTCGTCGGTCGGAGCCAAGGATTGCTGGATGAAGTGGTCTCTGTGCGCTTGCCCGGGGGTACGCTGTCCGTAACTTGGGCGGGCGAAGGTAAACCGGTGTGGCTGGCCGGCCCAGCGCGCACGGTATTCGAAGGCAGCATCGAGCTTGAGGCGCCATGACGCAAAACGTATCGACCGACGAGCAAGAGAGAGAGTTATCCTGGGAAGAAGCCGTATCGCGGTACCTGGAAGACCACCCCGATTTTTTTCATCGTTACCCCGACGTCTTGACAAAGCTCGCGCTGCGCCATGAGGCAGGGGGCGCGGTCTCACTGATCGAGCGGCAAGTGCGTTTGCTGCGCGTCGAGAACGACACGCTGCGTACTCAACTTCGCGACTTGGTCGCGATCGCGCGCGAAAACGACATCCTCTCGGCGCGGCTGCATCGCTTCGCTCTCGCGATGGCCGACAGCGCGTCGCTCGACGATATCTTCGACAACGCGCATGCGATGCTGCGGCGCGAATTCAAGATCGACGCGGTCGCGATCCTCTGTACCGGCGAAGCCCATGGCGCGTTCGCGCGACCGGAGTTCGTCGGCGACGAAGCGCGTTTGCGAGACGTGATTCGCGACTACGGCAGCGGCAAGCCGGTGTGCGGTGCGCGTTTCGATGAAAGCCTGCTCAAGTATCTATTTGGGACCAACGCGGCGTCGGTACTCTCGGTGTCGCTGATCGGCCTCGGACCGCGCGGCGCGGCCGGCATCCTGGCGCTCGGCAGTCACGATGCGCGCCGATTTCACGCCGAAATGGGAACGGTGTATCTGGCGCAACTCGGCGACGTTCTCATGCACAGCATTGCGCGTTTCGCGCAGGCCGGCTGACCCGGCCGAGTCCGGTACGCCGTCGTCGTGCCGCTCGAACCTCATCTCGCACGATTTAACGCCTACCTGATCAACGAGCGCCGTGCGGCGCCGTTGACGGTACAAAATTACCGGCGCGATCTCGCGCGGCTGCGCGAATTCTGTGAGCGACGCGGCATCGGCGAGTGGCGCGACCTCGATGCCGCGCACGTGCGCCTGCACGTCGCCGAGCTGCACAACGCCGGGCTTTCGGGGCGTAGCATTCAACGGCGATTGTCGTCGGTCCGTTCCTTCTATCGTTTCATGCTGCGCGAAGGCATCGTCGGCGGCAGTCCCGCGGCCGGCATCGGTGCGCCCAAGTCGGGCAATCGATTGCCGAAGAGCTTGAGCCCGGACGAAGCCGCACGCCTGGTCGATATCGCGCCGAACGACCGCGACGCTTGTCGCGACCGGGCGCTGCTTGAGTTGCTTTATTCCTCCGGTTTGCGTCTCGCCGAAATCGTCGCGCTCGACATCGATGATCTTTCGGGCGATGGCACCGTGCGCGTCACCGGAAAGGGCGGCAAGGCACGCGTGCTACCCGTCGGTCGGATGGCGCAGAAGGCGTTGCAGGCGTGGCTCGCGGTGCGCACCGCGCCGGGGCTAGACGATGAGCGCGCGTTGTTTCTCGGCGCGCGCGGTCGTCGCATCGGCGCGCGCGCGGTCCAGCGCATCGTGGCGCGGCGCGCACGCGCGCAGGGACTCGGCCAACCGGTACATCCGCACATGCTGCGGCATTCGTTTGCGAGCCACTTGCTCGAATCGAGCGGTGATCTTCGCGCGGTGCAGGAGTTGCTCGGACATGCGAGCATCTCGACCACGCAGATTTACACTCACCTCGATTTTCAGCATCTCGCGAAAGTCTACGACCAGGCGCATCCGCGCGCGCGCAAGCGTCCGCGCTCGACAACCGACTGATGGAGGCGCAGTACTACAGCCTGCGCCGCTTGTCGCCTTACCAAGGCACGGTGCAAGTGGTTGAGTGTCCGGGTTTTCGCGCGATGAGCGCCGATGGAATCCGCTGGCGCGTGCAGTTCTTAAACCAGCGCACGCGCTTTTCGAGCTACGGCGTCTGGCGGGCCGACGGCCAAGGCAGTCTGATCGAAACCGAACGCACGCGTCCGATCATCGCCGCGTTGCGCGATCGGCCGGCGCTGCCGTTCGCCCTGGCGGATAGTCTGGAGCTGTGGCTCTTGGACGCGGCCGAGCGACTCCCGCTCGCGCTGTTGGCCGGTACGCTGCCGGAGCGCACGCCCGCGCAAGCGACCGTGTTGCAGTGGCGTACCGCGCTTGGCGGTGACGACGCGTTTCGGGCGCCGAGCCTCGGCGGTGTCGAGGGCGTATCGCACATGCCGCACCGCACCGTGCTCGATCGCTGCGTGCAGCGCGCCGCCGGTTCGCGCCCGCGGGCGCAATGGTTTCGCCGCGGTGACGATGGCGCCGGCGAGGGGCTCGACGGCGGTGGGCTCGATCGCGCGTTGATCGGGCGCCGGCTCGGGCGCGCGACATTTCCCGAGCTGCTGCTGCGTTCGCATTGGGATAGCGACCGAGAGCGGGACTTGGTTCGCGACTACCATGAATGGCACGCGTGTAACCTTCTCACGCACACCGATCTATCGCGCGCCACGCGCGCCGATCTGGAGCGCGCCGCCTGCCGTCAGGCCGGCAGACTCTACCGTGTGCGCTATCTGCTTCCCGAGATCGTCGATAGCGAGCGGCTGCAGGTGGCCATGGTCGAGGCGGCTATCCGGCAGTCGGCGTAGATCGCCGGCGGCGTTTGCGCCCGGCCGCGGGCCCGGGCGTACAATGGTTTCATGACCGTCACACGCGACGCCATCGTCGATGCCGCGCTCGCGCGCGCCGAGCAAACCTCTTGGGAAGCGGTACGTCTGCACGACATTGCCGCCGCGCTCGGCACGACGCTCAACGGGGTGCGGGCGCACTTTCGCGAGAAAGAGGAAATCGTCGACGCCTGGTTCGATCGGGCGGATAGCGCGATGCTCGTGCACGCGGCGCGTCCGGACGAGGCGGCGCGGTCGACGCGGGAACGTCTGGAAGGCGCGATGCTAGCGTGGCTCGACGCGCTTTTCGCGCATCGGCACGTCACGCGTCAGATGATCCTGGGAAAACTCGAGCCGGGGCACGTCCACTATCAGGTCAAAGGCGTCATGCGCGTCAGCCGCACCGTGCAATGGATGCGCGAAGCCGCCGGCCGCGATGCCGTGCTGCCGTGGCGCGCCATCGAGGAAACCGTGCTGACCGGTATTTACGTGATGACGTTCTTCCATTGGATGTATGACGACTCGCCGGGCTCGGTGCGCACACGCGAGTTTTTGCGCCGAAGGCTCGATCGCGCGGGACGACTGGCGCGAGCGATGCCGGGTGCGCCGGTTTGAGAGGTTGTACGCGCTCCCGCGCGGTTTTCGATGTAAGAGAATGTACTTGCGGTTCCCGAACCGCGGTCGGGGTACTTTCTCTTGCTTGTCCAAGCGAAAGTACCCAAAGAGAAGGACACTCCGAATGGCGCAAACGTGTCTTGCGCTTCTCGGCGTTGGGGCCCTCGCCGATCTACAGCACTTTTCCGCTGCGCTTTCCTGCTCCGCAGAAAAGACCAGGGCGCATATCCCTATG
>DASWLD010000017.1:0-8080 GCA_036396275.1 Burkholderiales bacterium | reverse complement strand
ATGATCTCGCCGCCGAGCCCGGCCGCACGCGCCGCGCGTTCCGTCATCACGCCTTTCGACGTCGACACGATGGCGATCCCGAGGCCGTCCTCGACCCGCGGAAGGTCGTCCTTGCCCCGATAGTGGCGCAGCCCGGGAACGCTTTTGCGCTCGAGACGGGAAATGACGGGACGACCCTCGTGATACTTGAGCTTGATTTCGAGCATCGGCTTGATTTCATCGCCGACCTGGCTGACGCCCTCGATGTAGCCCTCGTGCTCCAGCACTTGCGCGATGGCGCGCTTCACGCGCGACGCCGGCATACGAACCGACACCTTTTCGGCGGCTTGTCCGTTGCGGATGCGCGTCAACATGTCGGCGATCGGATCGGTCATCATAAATTCAGTTCCAAGTTGCAAGTAGCAAGTAGCAAGGCTCTCCGGTTAGCGCCGCAACAATCTGACATTCTTGCTACTTGGCACTTGCTACTTGCCACTGTCGTTTACCAACTGGCTTTGACCACGCCCGGCGCCTCGCCGTTCATGATCACCTGGCGTAACTTGCTGCGACTCAAACCGAACTTGCGATAGTAGCCACGAGGACGTCCGGTAAGCTGGCAACGGTTGCGTATCCGTATGCCGCTCGAGTCGCGCGGCAGCTTTTGCAGCTGCACCGCCGCGGCGTCGCGCTCTTCGGTCGAAAGTTTCGTATTCTTGGCGGCCGCGCGCAGCTCGGCGCGGCGCGCCGCGTATTTTGCCGCGAGCGCTTTGCGCCGCTTGTCCCGTTCAATCACCGATCGTTTTGCCATATCGCTAGCTCCGCATCGGAAATTGAAAACCTTCGAGCAACGCCCGTGCCTCGTCGTCGGACTTGGCGCTGGTGACGATAGTCACATCGAGCCCGCGAATGGCGTCGACCTTGTCGAAGTCAATTTCCGGAAAAATAATCTGCTCCTTGATGCCGAGCGAGTAATTTCCACGGCCGTCGAACGAGCGCGACGACAGCCCGCGAAAGTCGCGAATGCGCGGGATCGCGACGTTGATCAGGCGATCGAAAAACTCGTACATGCGCGCACCGCGCAAAGTCACCCGACAGCCGATCGGCCAATTCTCGCGCACCTTGAACGTAGCCACCGACTTGCGGGCGCGCCGTATCTCCGGCTTCTGACCGCTTATCTTCGCAAGATCCGAGGCGGCGTTGTCGATCACCTTCTTGTCGGTCATCGCTTCACCCACGCCCATGTTCAGCGTGATCTTCCGCAGACGCGGCACTTGCATGACGTTCTTGTACCCGAAGCGCTGCATGAGCGCCGGAACGACCGCCTTCTGAAAGTGTTCTCGTAGTCTCGCCATGGTTACCTACTTCGCATCCGCCACTTCGCCGCTCTGCCGATAGACACGCACTTTCCTACCGTCTTCGAGCGTGCGAAAACCGACGCGTTCCGCTTTGCCGCTGGTCGGATTGAACAATCCGATGTTCGACCGATGTATCGGCGCCTCTTTGTCGATGATTCCGCCGGTCACGTTGCGCTGCGGGTTCGGCCGCGTGTGGCGCTTGACGATGTTGACGCCCTCGACGATCACACGGTCATCCGTCAACACGCGCAACACGCTACCGCGCTTGCCTTTGTCCCGGCCGGCGAGCACGACTACCTGATCACCTGTTCGAATCTTCTGCATAGTCTACCAATCTCTGTTGCACCTACTCCCCCTCTCCCTTCGGGAGAGGGCAAAGGGTGAGGGCCGGTGTTCCCTCATCCCCATCCCTTCTCCCGGAGGGAGAAGGGAGCGAGCCGAGCGCGGCTGCGTCGGGGCTACAAAACCTCGGGCGCCAGCGAAATAATTTTCATGAAGTTCTCGGTTCGCAGTTCCCGCGTTACCGGCCCGAACACGCGTGTTCCCAGGAGTTCGCGCTTGTTGTCCAGCAAAACCGCTGCGTTCGCGTCGAAGCGGATCGCCGAACCGTCCGACCGGCGCACGCCCTTGCGCGTGCGCACGATCACGGCGTCGTAAACGTCGCCCTTCTTCACTTTGCCGCGCGGAATCGCTTCCTTCACGCTCACCTTAATCACGTCGCCGATATTGGCGTAGCGGCGCTTCGAACCGCCCAACACCTTGATGCATTGCACGCTCTTGGCGCCGCTGTTGTCGGCAACCGTCAACACGGTTTGCATCTGTATCATGGTCCGATCTCACAATAGACTCTCACCAACTCCCCCTCTCCCCAAGTGAAGAGGATCGCGCGCAGCGCGCTCGGCTCGCCCCCTTCTCCCTCCGGGAGAAGGGATGGGGATGAGGGAACGCCGGCCCTCACCTGCTGTACATGGACGTACGAATGTCGCGAGCGCAGGATGCGCCGGAGCGACCTTTGCCCTCTCCCGAAGGGAGAGGTGAAGTCGGTGAAAATCTCCATGCCGGTGGGGAGAGGGCAAGGGGTGAGGGCTGCTCTAATCGCTCCGGTCTTACCGACTGTGCTCACGTTCAAGTCTCCCGCGCGCGCTCGAGAACCTTCACGAGGCGCCAGGTTTTGGTTTTTGACAACGGCCGGCACTGCTCGATCATCACCAAGTCGCCGGGCTTGCCGTCGTTATTCTCATCGTGCGCATGCAGTTTGCTGCGCCGGGTCAGGTACTTGCCATAAACCGGATGCTGAACCCGACGCTCGACCTGCACGGTGATGGTCTTGTGCATCTTATCGCTCACCACCCGGCCGGTAACGCTGCGCGGCGCGCGGGATTCAGGGCTCTTCGGCTCTTCGCTCATGACTTGCCTTGTTTCTGGTTCATTACCGTGCGCAGCCGCGCGATGTTGCGTCGCACTTTCTTTAGGTTCGCGTGGTTCGCGAGCTGCCCGGTCGCATGCTGCATGCGCAGATTAAACTGCTCACGCAACAGGCTCTCCAGTTCCTTGCTCTTTCCGGCGGCGTCCAACGCGCGCAGTTCTTTCGTCTTCATCGCGTTTTATGTCCGCGTCACGAACATGGTTCGCAGCGGCAGTTTCGCCGCCGCTAGGGAAAAGGCCTCGCGCGCTTGCGCCTCGCTCACTCCCTCCATTTCATACAACACTTTGCCCGGCTGCACCGGCGCCACCCATAGCTCGACGTTGCCCTTGCCGCTACCCATGCGGACTTCCAGCGGCTTCTTGGTGACCGGCTTATCCGGAAACACCCGAATCCACACGCGCCCGCCGCGCTTGATAAAGTGCGTCAGCGCCCGCCGCGCCGCTTCTATTTGCCGCGCGGTCAGGCGCCCGCGGGTCGTCGCCTTCAACCCGTACTGGCCGAAGCTGACCGTGTTGCCACGCGTCGCCAGGCCGCGGTTGCGGCCCTTCATTTGCTTGCGGTACTTGGTTCGTTTCGGTTGCAGCATCTGTACTAATCCAAGAATCCGCAGATCAACGCAGATTCATAAAAAGATGAACGCAGATATTTCAAAGTAACCTCGCCCGTTTGCATTCGTCTGGCATTCATCCGCGTTTATCTGCATTTAAAATCTGCGTTCATCTGCGGATTAAAATATTACGCGGCGCCTTTGGCGGCCTCGGCGTCTTCGAGCTTCGGCTCTTCCTTGTCGAACACTTCGCCCTTGAAGATCCAGACTTTGACGCCGATCTGACCGTACGTCGTCGACGCCTCGGCAAAACCGTAATCGATGTCGGCGCGCAGCGTGTGCAACGGCACCCGGCCTTCGCGATACCATTCGGTGCGCGCGATTTCGGCCCCGTTCAAACGGCCGGCCACCATGATCTTGATGCCGAGCGCGCGCAGGCGCATGGCATTGGTCACGGCGCGCTTCATCGCGCGGCGGAACATGATGCGCTTCTCGAGCTGCTGCGCGATGTTTTCCGCCACCAGCTGTGCGTCGAGTTCCGGCTGCCGCACTTCCTGGACGGCGAGCGTCACCGGAACGCCGGCCAGCCGCATCAGCTCTTGGCGCAGCTTCTCGATATCTTCGCCCTTCTTGCCGATAACGATGCCGGGGCGCGCGGTGTGGATCGTGATGGCGATCGTCTGCGCCGGGCGCTCGACGACGATCGAGCTGACCGCCGCATGGGCCAGCTTGTCCTTCAGAAACTTTCGAACCTTCAGGTCCGAAATCAAATAGCCCGTGTACGCGTTGTTGTTCGCGTACCAACGCGCGCTCCAGTCGCGGATCACGCCGAGCCGCAGCCCGATCGGATTGACCTTTTGTCCCATTTACTTTCCTCCGCGCGCCCGCGGCTTGTCGCCGACGGTCACGGTGATGTGACAGGTGCGTTTCAAAATTCGCGCGCCGCGCCCCTTGGCGCGCGCGTGGAAGCGCTTGAGCGTCGGGCCGCCGTCGACATACACGGTGTTGATTTTCAACTCATCCACGTCGGCGCCTTCGTTGTGTTCGGCGTTGGCGATCGCGGACTCGAGCACCTTGCGTACCGGTCTTGCCGCTTTCTTATTCGAGAACTGCAAAAGTTCGAGCGCACGCGCCACCGGTAAGCCGCGAATCTGGTCGGCCACTAGCCGACCCTTTTGTGCCGACAACCTGACGTGTTTCAAAATAGCGGTCGCTTCCATGGTCTTACGTCGTCTCAGTCGTCTCGGTCGTGACCTTGCGGTCGCCGGAGTGCGCCTTGAACGTGCGCGTCGCCGCGAATTCGCCCAGCTTGTGCCCGACCATATTTTCCGTGACGATCACCGGCACGTGTTGACGCCCGTTGTGCACGGCGATGGTCAGCCCCACGAAATCCGGCGTGATCGTCGAGCGCCGCGACCAGGTCTTGATCGGCTTCTTGCTGCGCTCGGACTGCGCCCTCTCGACTTTCTTCGCGAGATGGTTGTCGACGAACGGGCCTTTTCGGATTGAACGTGGCACGAATCGAACTCCTTATTTCCTGCGCCGATTCACAATCATTCGATCGGTGCGCTTGTTGTGGCGCGTCTTGTAACCTTTGGTCGGCACACCCCACGGACTCACCGGATGGCGCCCGCCCTTGGTGCGGCCTTCGCCGCCGCCGTGCGGGTGATCGACCGGGTTCATCGCGGTGCCGCGCACGGTCGGACGGATACCGCGCCAACGCGACGCGCCGGCCTTGCCGAGCTTGCGCAAACTGTGTTCGCTGTTGCCGACATCGCCGACGGTCGCGCGACATTCGACGTGCACTTTGCGCACTTCGCCGGAGCGCAGCCGCAGCTGTGCGTACGTCCCTTCGCGCGCGACCAACTGCATGCCGGCACCGGCGGCGCGCGCGAGCTGGGCGCCACGCCCGGGCTTCAACTCCACGCAATGCACGGTCGAGCCGACCGGAATGTTCTTCAACGGCAACGTGTTGCCCGCCTTGATCGGGGCTTCCGGACCGGACGACAGCTCGGCACCGACCGCGACGCCGTTCGGCGCGATGATGTAGCGCCGCTCGCCGTCGGCATACAGCAGCAGCGCGATATTGGCGCTGCGATTCGGATCATATTCGATGCGTTCGACCCGCGACGGGATACCGTCCTTGTCGCGCTTGAAGTCGACGATGCGATAATAGCGCTTGTGCCCGCCGCCCTGGTGACGGGTGGTGATACGTCCGTAGTTGTTGCGGCCGCCGCGCCGGTTCTTGCGCGCGAGCAGCGCCGCGAAGGGCTTGCCCTTATGCAAATCCGGATTCACCACCTTGATCAAACCGCGGCGGCCGGCGGATGTCGCTCTAACCTTTACAAGTGCCATCGTTCGATACCCAATTAAGTCAATTACGCCTGCTGCCCCATGAAGTCGATGTCCTGACCCGGCTTCAGTCGCACGTACGCTTTCTTCCAGTCCTGGCGACGGCCGGCGGCGCGCGCGGTACGCTTGCTCTTGCCCTTGACGTTGGTCACCGTCACCGAATCCACCTGCACGTTGAACATCTTTTCCACCGCCCGCTTGATGACCGGCTTGCTGGCATCCGGGCGGACCTGCAACACGATCTGGCGGTTTTTGTCCGCGATGCGCGAACTCTTCTCCGACACGTGCGGAGCGAGAATGACCTGAAACAGTTTCTCGTCGTTCATGCGAGCCAACTCTCGAAACGCTTCATCGCGCCGGCGGTAACGATCACACGCTCATGCCGGAGCAGGCTGACCGGATCGGCGGCGTTTGCGGTACGCACGTCCACGCGGTGAAGATTGCGCGAGGCCAACGCCAAGTTCGCGTCGATCGATTCGGTAACGATCAACACATTTTCCGCGCCCAAGCTTTTCAGTCGCGCCGCGAAGTTCTTGGTCTTGGGCTGTTCGACCTTGAAGTCCTCGACCGCCAGCAACCGCCCTTGACGCACCAGCTCCGAAAGGATCGCGCGCAGCGCCGAACGGTACATCTTGCGATTCACTTTCTTACTAAAGTTCTCGTCCGGCGTGGACGGGAAAATCTTTCCGCCGCCGCGCCACAAGGGACTGCGAATCGTTCCGGCGCGCGCCTGACCCGTGCCTTTTTGGCGCCACGGTTTGCGTCCGCCGCCGCGAACTTCCGATCGCGTCTTCTGCTTGCGCGTCCCTTGGCGACCGTTCGCCTGGAACGCCACGACCACCTGATGTACCAGCGGCTCGTTAAAGGCGGCGCCGAACACGGCGTCGGAGACGTCGATCTCCGAACCGGTCGGTTGTCCTGTATCGTTCACTACCGCGAGTTTCATTGGGTCTATGACTTCTCTTTCCACAGATGCACGCAGATTCCTTCGAGTGATGGACGCAGATGGTTTCAATATTCTCAATCTGCGCCAATCATTAAGTGACCATCCGCGTTCATCTGCGGAGTCAGTTTCACTTGCCTTTGCCCTTGGCGTCTTTCGTTGCCTTGGCCTTGACGCTCGGGCGAATCACCACGTTCGCGCCTTTGGGCCCCGGCACCGCGCCTTTCACCAGCAACAGATTTCGCTCGGCGTCCACCTGGACGACTTCGAGGTTCTGCTGTGTCCGCGCGCGATTTCCCAAGTGACCCGCCATCTTCTTGCCCGGGAACACGCGGCCCGGCGTTTGCCGCTGGCCGATCGAGCCCGGGGCCCGGTGCGACAGCGAATTACCGTGCGACGCGCGCCCGCCGCGGAAATGGTGGCGCTTGATCACGCCGGCAAAGCCCTTACCGATCGAGGTTCCGGATACATCGACGTGACTGCCCACGCCGAAAATGTCGGCCTTCAACTCGCTGCCGCTTTTGAGCTCGGCGCCTTCCTTGTCGGTCAGCCGAAACTCGCGCAGCGCACGCCCGGTGCCGACACCGCTCTTGGCGTACACGCCGGCCACCGGCTTGGTCAATCGATCCGCCCGGCGTTCGCCCGCGGTCACCTGAACGGCGCGATAGCCGTCGCCATCGGGGAGCTTCACGCGCACGACCCGATTGCCGGCGACGTCGATCACCGTGACCGGAACCACCGCGCCGTTCTCCGCGAACACGCGGGTCATACCGATCTTCTTGCCTATCAATCCCAGCGCCATTTGTAAAAGTCCAAACTATCTCCATCCGCAGATGAACGCAGATTCTTGCGAATGATGAACGCAGATTAATTCAGTATTTCTTTGAAAACGATCTGCGTTCATCATAGTAATCATTTGCGTCTATCTGCGGATGCAGTTTCTCTAACTCAGTTTAATCTCGACATCCACGCCGGCGGCGAGGTCGAGCTTCATCAGCGCGTCCACGGTCTTATCGGTCGGTTCGATGATGTCCATGATGCGCTTGTGCGTGCGAATCTCGAATTGATCGCGCGACTTCTTGTCCGCATGCGGCGAGCGATTGAGCGTATACCGCTCGATCTTCGTCGGCAGCGGAATCGGACCCTTGACGAGCGCGCCCGTGCGCTTCGCGGTATCGACGATCTCCGCGGCCGAACGATCGATCAACCGATGATCGAACGCTTTTAGCCGTATGCGAATCTTTTGGTTAGCCATATAACCTCAGTGGCAAGTTCCAAGTAGCAAGTGGCAAGGAAAAACCCTTGCTACTTGTCCACTTGCTACTTGCGACTATTCCTATTCAACCACCTTCGCCACCACCCCCGCCCCCACGGTACGTCCGCCCTCGCGGATGGCAAAGCGCAGGCCTTCCTCCATGGCGATCGGGGCGATGAGGGAAACGACCACTTTGATGTTGTCGCCCGGCATCACCATCTCG
>DASWLD010000016.1:0-13160 GCA_036396275.1 Burkholderiales bacterium | reverse complement strand
TCGCGCTGTCGCCTTCGAGCGCGGCGACCAGATCGGATTCGGCGCTCATTTAAGGTCTCCCTGCTACGCGCGTTGCGCTCGCTCGTCCGGTCATTATTTGATCTTCGCGAACTCGCGTACGATCGAGCGCCGCATATTCGCCACCATCGCCGTGATCACCTGCGGTCGGATTCTTTCCACGGCCTGGCTGAACCAGAACGTCGGCAGGATATGCGTGCGCGCGCCGGCGCCTTTCGCTTTCGGACCGGGGTCGATGTTGTACCGACCCGTTCCGCTTTCGAGAAATCCGCCCCAAAAGGCATCGCCGGTCGTGACTTTGTAATACGGCAAAAATTTTCCGCCCGCGCGTAATTGCGACGTGGCGATATTCTTACGCAGCGTTCCGTATTGGCTGCTCGCGACACTTTGCGCGCCAGCCGTTCCGCGCGGCGCCGCTTTCTTCAACGCCGCGCGCACCGTGGTCGCGCCGGCGCGCGCCGCGTTGCGCGTGATACGAAACTGCGACGCCTCGCCCAGGTTGCGGAAACCTCTAACGGTTTCTTCCAACCCACGCAAGCCGATACCCACTTTCATGTAAGCGACCTCCGCAGCCCCCAATAGCAAATAAAAAAGCCCAAGCGGAAAAACCGCTTGAGCTTCAGAGAAGAACCCTGCCTTGCCTTACCTTGCCAAGCCCCGCCCGACCACGCCGTGCCCGACCTCGCCTTGCCCCGCCTCGCCCGGCCCCGCCATGGGTAATGCTACTTCGGGGGAAACTTAACCTTATTCAGCAAACAGAACAAATGCAACACTGCATTCGGTATCTCGCTCTCGCCTGCCTCGTACCGGGCCCAGGTACGCACGCTTACATGCGCCTGCTGTGATACGTCGCGAAGCGATAGCTTTAATTTCTTGCGCAGCTTCTTTAGTTCTTTTGGACTCAATCAAAAACCCCTGCCTTGCCTCGCCGTGCCGGGCCTCGCCTGGCCATGCCAGGCCAAGCCGTGCCGAGCCCTGCCTCGCCTCGCCATGCCACGAACATTTTTAAGCCGCCGACTTGCTCCGGTTCGCGCCCCAAAGCGCGCACAGCCGGTCCATCGATTCGATCAGTTGCGGCGTTTCGCGCAACATATTGTTTTCGAGCAATAGAAGCAACTGATTCGCATAGAACGAGGCGTGCATGCCGCCGTATTTCTCCACCGCCTGAATCTGAGGCGCCGTCAACGTTTGGCCGCGCAGGTGCTCTAGGCCGCGCTTGATCGGCACCGCCTCACCAGCGGCGGTGTTCGCAAAGCCCTTCGCAAAATGCGCGAGCTTGTCGACCGGCATGCGCACCACCTCCGAAATCCGCTCGCGGGTAAAGCCCATTTCCTGGAGCCGCTGCATGCAGCTGGTCAGGTCGTAGCGGTCCAGCGGGCGGCCATGCGCCCGATTCATCCGTATTGCTTCGGCCAGCAACTCCGCGTCGTTCGCGAACTTGCGTACCTCGGCGCGAATCGTTTCCCGGCCCATCCTGCGGTACGCGTCGGCGCGGTGGGCACCATCCACAATACGGTGCGTGCCATTCTCCACCAAGATCGGCGGCAGCTCCGCGCCAGATTCGATGGCGTCTACCAGCATCCCCACGGTTTCGGTGCTAATTCCGTTGCGGGGGTAAAGGTGCTCGTCTAGCACCAGCAATTCCAATTTCAGTTCGGTAATCATCTGTTGGCTCTCCGTTGGTTCGTTAAAAACCATGCCTTGCCTCGCCTGGCCGGGCCTCGCCGTGCCTAGCCTTGCCGGGCCCCGCCGCGCCCCGCACTGCCGTGCCGCGCCAAGATTTATTTCACAACGGAAAACCTGCCAAACCAACCACCACGTTCCGGACGATAATCCCCAACACCAATGCGGCTGCCCGCATCCGCCAACACCGGCCCGATCTGCTCCTCAGTGCAAAGGTCGCTGTCGTATTTAAAGGTAACGCGCGCGGCCCAGCTTGCATACTTGGGGCGGGCACGCAGGATACCGCTTTTTTGTATCACGGCCCGGCGCACGTCGATTTCGTAACCTTCGACAGGCTTGCCGTCGGCCGTCTCTATCGGCACCAGCTCTTGGGTGACTTCAATGTGCGAGAGCTTCGACTTCAGCGTCGAGCGCTTGTCCTTCCATGCACCGGCCGCCTTTAGCAGCGACTGCCGGAACGCCAAGCCTGGCAACGCATATTGCCCGTCGGCGGTTCGATACACACCGCGCTCCGCCTCGACTTCCGGCGTCGGAATCTTGCTGCCCTTTCCTTCTTCCTTCACACCCATCGACATGGGGTTGTGCGTAAGCAGCGGCGTCTCACCCACCACCCGAAAGGTAACTTCGCGCATTGCCATTGGTAACCGTCCTCCAGTTTTGGAGGCCGTATCGTACCGTTGCCTGCTTGGCTATGTCAAATTGACATATGACACATTGTCCGCCAGTGTCCAGGCGCGTCCGTTATGTATCTATTCCGGTTTCTGCGCGGTAATTTCAAGTTCGTCGCGCCGCCCGATTTCGGCGATGTGCTGGATGCCGTAAGTCACGTCGTCGTCGACGAAGCGCATGCTTTCGTTAAGATCGCCGCGCCAGCGCACTCGGTATCGATTCTCGGCCTGCGGCACGACTTGCTGCGCCGCGTAGAGTTCATGCCCGCGCTGCGGCATGCGACGCGCCCAGACTTCCGTATACGTGGCCCATGTTTTTACCGCCTCGCCGAGGTCGTTGCGGGCGACTGTCGCGGTCTGAATCGTTAGGCGCCGGTCGTAGCGAAAGGCGTTGGCGCGCATTTAAGGTCTACCTGCTACGCCCAACGCATAGCGCGTTGGGCTCGCTCGTCCGGTCATTATTAAAAACCCCAATGGCGGTACGGCGAGATCAGCGCATTAATCGGCATCGACAAATCCATGCCGTCGTAAATCGCCTGCGTTTGCAGCAACAGCGCCTGCTTCAACGGTTCCGGCAATTCATCCGTGGCCGGCGAGTCGTTCGCATAGCCGGCGCGAAAGCGCACGCGCACCGCGTTCTGGCGAAACTGCGTCGCGGGCCAGAAACTATCCGCCGCCGGCGCGATGCGGCCCGGCACGGAATCGCCGTCGACGAGGTAGTCGGCTGGGTCCATCGTCGTCAGGGTGCCGTCGGTGTCGATATATTTCACGCTTTCGACTTCGATCAGCGGGGCGCGCGGCAGCTTGATGTACGGCCCGATCAATCGGTTGCCGCTGAACACTTCGTCTTGCTCCGGAAACCGATCCAGCACCAGCTCGAACGTTTGCTCGCCGAACGACCGGCCCGTAACTTCCTCCAGCCACATGCGCGCGGTTTTCGCGTGCATCAACAGCAGCGCGTCCTGCTCGGTTTGATCCGATTCGACCCGGCACTGCGCCTTGATCTCGTCGATCTCGACCGGCTCCGACGCAACAGCGGTGACGACAATCAGTGGCACGCGCGCAGCTCCTCGACGGGTTTAGTTGCTTGCCATAACGCGAATTTCCCGTGGCGTACCACGGGTCGCAGGCTGGCTAATAATTTCTCGACCGGCTGCTGCGCCGGCCAAGCCTCGTGGAATATCACACGGCGGCAGCGGCCTACCAAGGCGAAATCCGTGAAGGTGTCACGCGCGTGATCGCCATCCACATAAGCCGCGTCGAAACTCAGCGAACCGATGACGCTGGCTTTTTCCGCGTTGTCGGCGACGTTCACGAATTCGACGTTAGTAACACCGAGGAACGCCGCGATCTCGACCTTCTGCGGCTGATCCACGATATCGATGGTGATGACGCGACGAAAGTATCGCGCCAGCACGATCGCGGTCAGTCCGTTATAGGTTCCGATTTCCACGCAGGTATCGCCGTTGAATTCATGCGCGCGCAAGAACGCATTGAAGCCCTCAAGCACCGAGGATCGCCGGAACGCCTCGATACCGAATCGCTCGAAAACCTTCATGAGCGCCGGGTCGCGATGCAGCGCGTAGAAGCGCTCATAAAATAATTTTTCGTCGCCGAGCATATCCATCGGCGCGATTAGAACGTTTTCAGCAGCAGCAAATGCGGCACCTCGTAGTGGATGCGTTCGCAGCGGCCGAAGGCTTCCGCGACCCAGCGCATCCATTCGCTGTCGGTCAGCAACGTCACGTGCGCGTTCATGCCGTTCGGCAACACCGCGCGCGCGGGCTTGGTGGAGATGACGAATATGACGCGATTCGATTTCGCGCGGATCTCGCCGAAAATGCGATCCACATCGGCCATTCGGATGTGCTCCATCACGTCGCAGCAGAAAACCAGATCGAACGCACGATCCGGCATTTCCTTGTAGGCCGGTATGCCCGGATCGTAGCGTGCGATGTGCCGCTCGCCGTCTAGCCAAAAATGCGCGACGAGATCGCTACGGCCGCAGCCGAAATCGAGAATCGCTTTCGGTTTGGCCTCCCGCACCACGGCGGCGAATTGACTCAGATAAGCGCCGGCGGACGATCCGTAATGCCGCGTCGCGTGCGTTTCGATGTACTGGCCGAGCAACCCGCGGTAATCCACGAGACAACGCTGGAACGCGAACGCGCCGACACAGTCGCGCCCGCATTCCATTTCGTGATCGCTGCGGGCCACCAGCGAGAATCCGTAGAGCTTCATCCACTCGATGAAGCCTTGTGCGCTCCAGTAGTAGAGATGCTCGCCCGGCTTGTAATGCTTCGATGCGCGAATATCCTCGATGCGTTCGAAGAGCGGCACGCTGGCGAAAACCCAGCCGTATTGCGGGACACGGCGCAGATAGGATTCGGGATCGGGCACGTGCTCGAGCACGTCCCAAAACGTCACGCCTTTATACTGACGTGGATCTTCGCCGTAGCGGTCTTTCGCACGCAGCCATTTCACCGCGTGCGGATTCACGTCGAATCCGTCGGTGTTGGCGCGTCCCGCGACGAACTGGCCGCAACCGATGCCGATATCGAGCACCGATGCGCCGTCGCCGCAATGGCGGTTGACGAACTCGATGCGCGCGCGGTTCAGCCGATCCGCGATCGCGGCATCGTAGGCGGCGAATTTTTCAAAATACGCGCGGTCGTACTGCATCGTCACGCGCATGTCCGCTTGGTAGCTGACGCCGCGGTGCAGACAATGCTTCAGATCGCCGTCGGCGATCGCGTCGAAGCGTTTGATCAAGCGATCCATACGTCGCGGACCTAGAGCATCGCCGCGAGCGGCGCATCGAGTGCGATACGCGTATCGTCCAGCGCCGCGCGCGCGAGCCATTGCGCTTCGGCTTCCGGTAAATGCCGGATCGGATCGTCGAGATTCTTCGCGCGCCAGGGCTCGTCGACGTTGTGCAGACCGGAACGAAAGAAATCGAACCCGGTCACGTACAGCCGGGTGACCTCGAACGACAACAAATCCATGAGCGCCGCGAACCCGGTCGTCGGCTGGTGCCGCCCGAGTACCTCGAACTTCGCGAGAAATTCATCGAGCGACGGCACGTAGGTATCGCAGAACCACCACGGCGCGCGATAGTCGTAGATGTAGCGGTAATCGATCCCGGCGTTCTTGCCGTGGCGCCGGTGCCAATCGGATTCCATCAAGCGCGCATTGGGCAGCTTCGACATGCACAGGCGTACCCCGTCGCGCATCAAGTCCTTCGCGTTCTTTCGCACCGATGTCCCGAAAAAACTATAGAACACGTCGGTGCGCGACCCGGTCGAGGGCATAATTATTTTGTAGTTGTTGACGCGTACGACCAGATCGTGCGAATCAACAAGACCCGGCGGGTTCTGTAAAATCGTCGGCGCGCTGCCGATCAGTGCCACCGATTTTCCGCGAAAGAAGTTCGCGGCGTAAGACCTCGTCACGAAAGGCGTCGACCGCGCCGGCGCGGCGCCACTCATCCCAGCCGTCGACGACATAGTGGCTCGTTTCTTTTCCCAGTAGTTTTTTCGGCGTCATCTGGCGAATCCAGACGCGCGCGGAGGCTCTAGCGCGCTCGGTGAACATGCACAGCAGCGGCTTATCGAACATTTCCATGAGCGGCAGCATAAAACCGCACTGCGCGAAACCGCCGTGGGCCGCGAGCGCCAAATCCATGACCTGATCGGGCGTGGTGCGATCGTTCAAATCGAGATCGCACGAAACGTCGAACAACCGGGAGCCCCGGCCGATGAACACAACGAAACACGTTTTCCGCAGTCGCTCGATCGCGCCGTTGAAAACATCCGGCGCCGGCAGCAATTCGGCTCCGAACCCATCCGCGCGATCCATCGGCCAACGGCCGCCGTTGACCAGCACGATCGGCCGACCCCCGGCGAGCTCCCGCACCCTCGCCACCAGCGGCGACGGCCGCGCCGGCCAGTGCCCGGCATATTCCGCGTTTGGCGTGCGCGCGGTCGCGCAGATATCGCGCCATTGCGTGGTCGATGGATTGGACTTGCCGACGACATAGTGCACGGTGATCTGCGCGCTTTTCGACCACGGCGCGAAGCGCACATCGAACGGAAACAGTTCGGGAAAACCGGTACAGACTTCCAGCCGCACCCCGCGCGCTATGAGATGGCGCACGATGCAATGCAGATAGAGATTGTCGCCGAGACCTCGGCCGGACCGGATGCGTTTGTAATCCGATGTGGATTCCGGCGCTGGAATCGAACCAGCATTGACGGCGTCAAAGGCCGTGGTCCTACCCTTAGACGAGCCGGAAAATTTCATCGAGTCGACTCATCGGAAAACACCGCAACGCCGAACCCGGCGTCGCGTTGATAATCGAAAGCCCGAGCGCCGGCAATTGCTTCGCGATCGTGTCGTAACTATCGAGCCAGTTCTTGTAGTGCGACCGCACCTTGTTCGGGTGCTCGCCGAACCAATGCCCGCGATCGCCGGTGCGCTGCATGTCGTAGCCGATCAGCACGATCCTGCGCGCGCCGTAGAGGTAGGCGAGATTGATCGCCTGGTAGCCGCTGTTGCGGCCACAGTGCAACAGCGCCGGATTGCGCGAAAGCCCGGGCGCGCGCGTGTCGCCCGGCAGCCAACGAAGTCCCGGCCAGCGCGTCGCCGCGAGCGCGCTATACGTCACCTTTTCACCGGCGAAGCTTCGCGCGGCATCGTGCCATTCCCACCACCGATAGTCCGCGACGTAGAGCACATCCGCCCACGGCGCCAAACGGTACGCGTCGTTGATCGCGACCACGCGCGCTCGGCCGCGCACGAGATCGACCTGCGCTTGGGTCAGGCTCGATCCGCCGCCGATGCAAACCGCGGTTTCACCGCTCCAGAGGGTCGGTACCTGCCACCGGGGCGGCGACTCTTGCGCGGGCGGTTTTTTTCTTACGGTAGCCAAGGATTGCCGGAACTTCCGGTGGATTTTCAACTAGCGCATCGGCGCCATGAACTTCGACGGCCGCACCACGGCGAATCCAACGCTGGCACGAGGCCGCCGACAACTCGACCACCTGGCCCACGCGGAACGATCGCTCCACGCGGCCCAGATGGTCGCGCACTTCCCTATCTTCGAGAAACCGAACGCGCACTTTTTACGTAACGATTTCGTCGACGCTGGCGAGATCGTTGTCGCTCGCCGGCAATTGACGCGGATTGAAGCCGAGAATAAGTCCGGCCCCGTCGCTGGTTGCCGTGGCTACGGTCATCGACAACCGCACATAGCGGAAACTGTTGTCGAGATCGAGCTCCTCCGCGCGGCAGTTGATCAACATCTGTTTATCGGAATCCGGCGGTGAGTGCGTGGCCGTGGTGATGGCCTTACCGGTTATGTCCTTAGCGCCGGTTCCGTCGCTGTCGGTGGCTTGCTCGAGCTTGGCCGTCACTTCGGCCTCGGCGCCGAGATCGCCCAACAAAACGATAGCGAGAATCGATTCGAACTTCCCCATGTCGACCCAGTCGCTCGTGTGATCGGTCGCCGTGAGAGCATCGGGGTCGACGGTCGCGACCAGGGCAGCCTGCTCGCTCGGGAGTAGATTGAGATTCATAGCGGGTATTTCTCCTGACAATAGAGATACGCCGAGCCGCTGGGCTCGGCATATCGGTTAAGAGCGAATGGCTTTAGGCGCGCTCGGCGAGCGTGACGAAGCAGGACCGCGTGTTGCTGCCGTTTTCCGGCGTGATCGCGGAACCCCACCACGGCGAACCAGCGATCCGCATGATCCAGCGAAACGCGAGCGTGTCGTAATCGAACCAGAGGTGCATCGACACGTCCTGGCGGATGCCGCCGGTTTTCATAATGATCATGTACTGCGAAAGATCGGCCAGGATGATATCGCCGAGATCGCCGATGGTGCTGCAGGGTTCCATCGTCAGGATCGGGCGGCCCATCAACGAACCGTTCGGTGACCCCGCCAGCGCATTCGCCGGCAGATACACCGGCACACCGCTCACATTTTCCGTGCCGGCGACGTTCTTCGCGAGCAGTTGCATCGCGAAGAGCTGCGGTTCGATATCCTGATTGATCAGCCAGACCGATTTTCCGCGGGAAGATCCGTACATCCGCGAATACATCTTGAAAATATTTTCCGGGACGATGGTGTCCGCGACCTGGCTCGTTTCCTTTGCCACCGAGATAATGCAGTCCGCATTGAGAATTCCCTGCGGCATACCGACGCCGGTGCCGCGTACGATCGCGGTATTCAGCTTCGCGTCGAACTTTTCAGGAACTTTGCGGCGCAGGTAGCTATCCATGCCGGGGGCGTCGTCCATCAATTCTTCGGTCACCGGAACCAACGCGGTCAGTTTATTCAACCGATACGTTTGGTCCTTTAGCGACGGCTTGGATTGCGATAACAGCAGGCCTTCGCCTTCCCAGTAGGCCTGGATGCCGCCGGAATTTTGCCACGGTGTCGTTTCGTCTTTCGGATATACGACGCTGTTAGCCGCGGTGGTGAGCTGGTCGCAACGACCGATGAGCGATGCGTCACCCATAACTTTTATCATAATGGTGCTGCGAAAATCCGGCGGCACGGCGAACCCGCCATCCTCGCCGACGCCTTCCTGCCCGAAGCTCGTCGGCGCGTTCGCGATCAGGCGCGGATCGATGCGGCTGCCCGCGCGCGGGTGCGCCGCACGCACGGCCAGGGCGAAATCGCCGAGATTGTTCCAGCCCCAGCGCGTGCCGTTCGGGTCGCGAACTTCGCGCATGGTCATGCGCTGGGCCCGGGCCGGCTGCTGGCCATTGCCACCACGCGCACCGGCTTGCGCTTCCGCGTTTGCCGATGCATCTACGACATCGTTCGGATCGGTGCGCCGCCCCACACGCTCGGCGAGGCGTGCGCTTTGTGCCTCGATGCGCTCGCGGCGCTTAATGTCAGCCTCGACCTCGCCAAACTCGGCAAAGATGGAATCGATCTTTGTCTGCTCGGCCTCGGTCAGGGCGCGCCTCTCCGCATCGGCCGCGGCCTGGATGCTTTCCGCTTCCTCGTTCAGTTCGAGCAGGCGTTCCTGCAACTGCGCGATAGCGGTGACATCGGCGAGCACGCGTGCGTGAGGAAATAAACGGTTAAACGTGTCGAACACATCGGTGTCGATCAGGCGGTACGCGCGCCGTTTCGCCGGCAACCACACGGCGAGAACAACGGCGAGCGCCGCCGCGAACAGCAATAGCTGCATTTTCATCGGATCGCTTCCTATAAAAAATGGTTGATAAAAAAAGGCCCCGGCGGGACCTTCTGAGGGCACTGAGCCGTGCCGTTACGCCGCGCGAAATGCGGGCGCCTATAACCGTTGTGCGTTCAGCTTCGCGCGCATCTGCGCGATTTTTTCGTTCGGCGTCGGTTGAAAATCGACAACCGAGTCGAAGCGAGCGCGAATCTGCGGCGGCATATTCTTGTAGCGCGCGATCAATTCCGGTTCGAGGCAGGCCGCCATACGCATCTCTTCCGTTATCTCGTGCGCGAAACCGTTCGCGACCGCTTCGGCCGGCAGCATCCATGCTTCGGCATCCATCAAATCGCCGATCGCTTTTTCTTTCATGCCGGTCGCGCGGACGTAGGTGTCGAGCATGGTCTCGCGGATTTTATCCAGACGGTCCGCGGCGGCGCGAAATTCTGTGGCATACGCCATACCGACATCGCCCATCGGGTTGTGCACCATCACGGAGGCATTGCTCGCCATGCGCCGCACATCGCCAGCCATGTAAAGAATCGACGCCGCCGACGCGGCCAGGCCATCGACATCGGCAATCACGCGGGCACCGTTACGTCGCAGCGCGTTATACATCGTTGCCGCGACAAAGGGCGAACCGCCAAGGCTATCGATGCGCAGATTAATCTCGTCGAGCTTACCGAGTGCTTCCAGTTCCTTAACGAATTCCTCCGCAGATACGCCGTCCTCGAAAAAGCTCGCGCCGATGCGGCGGTAGACGTAGATCTGGGCTTTCTTTTTTCCCTTGGCCTGGATGTCGTAAAATTTTAGCGGCATAGCGTGGCCTCGATGAGATGCTCAACGGCAATTTTAGGTTCGGGCAGTACCAGTGGCGCTTCGTTATCGAAGGCATCGAGCAGCGCCAGCCGAGACAACTCGATATGGCGATCGATAAAGGACTCGATGACGGTTTCGACGTGGACCCGAGCGTTGGTCAGCTGCACCAGCGCATTGACCGGTGCTGTCAGCGTGCTGCGCATATGCCCGATCTGAGCGGCGAAAAATTTGTCCATCCACTGAAGGAAGGCGCGGCGGTGGCCGCGGTAGCGCGCGCGCGGTAGCTCCCATTTTTTCTTTTGGTACGCGACGATCTGGCACATTGCCGCCTCGATAGTTTCACGCTGCGCCGCGACAACGCGCGCGCGCATCGGTTCCGATGGCTCTTCACTCGGCTCGCCATCAGCGTCACGGGTTCCTTCATCGTCGTCACCATCCTCATTCGGCCGCATTGGTGGCGCCGGTTCCGGTTTCGGTGGATCTTCCCCTGCTTTTTCCAGCGTGGTCATGTTCAGCGGGACCAAGCGCTTGTCGCCTTCCGGGCCGATCGGGTTGCGGTCCTCGAGCTCGAGGATATCGTTGGCGCTGAACACGCCGAGGTCGCGCATCGCCTTGTACCAGTTCATGCGAGTCGTGAGGTCGCCGCGCAAAAGCGCGTTCATGTTCATTTTTGCGATCAAACGCCCGCGCTGCTGCGGCCCGAATAGTTTTATATCCGCTTCCGATTCGGAGCGAGCGACCCACGGGCTCAACCCGAACTTGTCGAATGCGATCAGGATTTGTTCGATACCGCTGCCCCACATGGAGGCGTCTTTTTCCTCGAGCAGCACCATCGGCACGCCGAACCAGCGCGCGACGTCGCCGACGTTGAATCTTCGGTTTTCGAGAAATTGCGCTTCCTCGGGCTTGGCGCTGATGCTTTGCCACGTCATACTTTCTTCGAGGATCAGCGGGTTGCGCTGGTTGTGAAGGCCGCCGCTGTGCTCCTCTTTGAGGCTCTGCTTTAACCGGTCGTACGCGTCCTGACCGAGGTTCTTCGGGTGCTGCAGAACACCGCTCGGATTGATCCCATTTTCGAAATACGACGCGCCGAACTGTTCCATGGCGAGACCGAGACCGATCGAGCGCGCGGCCATCGCAATGACGGAGTATCCGACCAGGCCGTCGAAACCCAAGCCTTTGAGATGATACATATCGCGCGCCGGGATCTGGACGTCATCCCCGCGTTGATTCCGCACGCTGTAACGGAGGCCGCCGCTTTCGGTGTCTCGGTTCGGCGTAACGCGGTCCGGCGCGATCGGCCATAGCTCTTGCACCCGCCCGGCGCGATCACGCGCGATCTCGGCGTAGGCATTTCCGTCCAGCAGCGCCCACGCGATCATGAATTGGCGAAAGTGCAACGCCGACATTTCCGGGTTCGCTTCGCGGTGCAGCGCCCAGTCGACCGGATGATTCATCTCGACTTGCCGGCGGATGACGCGTTCGCCGCGCAGGCTCATTTCGAACACGTGCCACGGCAGCATGGCGATGGTCGACGAAATCAAATTGACGCAGCGCCATACCGCCGAGTACTTCAGCGCGGTTTCGTAGTCGACAACGACGCCGGCTACACGCTGCGGTATAAACGAACGCTGGCGCGAGTGCGCAATCTCCGGCACAACGCGCGGCGCCGCGAGAAACGAACGCAGCAGCGACATGGAATTACGACTTGGAAGCGTTGCCGTTGCGGGCGCCGACCACGGCGAGCGCGAGCAATAATACGCCCAGCACGATCATCGCGGTCGGCGGATGCATTTCCCATAGCCCACCGGTAACGAGCGCCGCGCCGAGCAGGCCAGCGAGGTCGTTGCGATCCACCGCCGCGATCGCGCGCACCCACCGGCTTTTCACGGCGCTCGATTTTTCACTCATGCTCGCAGGATTCCTCTGGTCGAGTAAACGCTTGGTTTATTTTCATCCACCATTGCGCGCGCCATCGCGAGAATCAGCGCGACCGCCGGATCAATTTTCTTCTTCCGCAGTCCGCGCCGAGGAAACCAGTTTTCGTTATGGTCCGGTTTGACCTGCACGTTGCTGATGCCCCAAGTCGCGACCGGGTCGCCGTTGTGGTGCAACCGGCTGGATCTAACCAGACCATCGATGAACTTCATCGGTGCGGATAGGTGCGCCACATTTTGCGGGATACGCACCACGGTCACATGCGCATTCTCAAGCGCGGCGGCAATACCTGGGGAACCCCAATTGTCGATACCGACTTCCTTCAATCGAAATCGATCACGGTCACCGAGAATATCGCGCTCGATGCGATCCTGATCTATCATGCTGCCCGGCGTTTCGATCAGCCAGCCGTCGCGCTTCCAGCCTTGATAATGTTTGTTCTCGGGATCGTCGATAATTTCCGCCGGCAGATAGTGGCGCCAAAACGCATAGTAGTGCGTACCGTCGGCGAGCTCGCGCGTGAACAGTTGACAGTTGCTCGCGATGTCGGTGACGTTCGCAAGATCCAAACCTTCCATGCAATCATCCGCAACGACGAAGTCATCGATCTTGAGCGTCTTATCGGCGAGACCCTTCCATGCATGTAAATTCAGCCACGGGCTGGAACTTTGCACCCAGATATTCAGGTGCTTCGTTTGAAACGTCGCCTGCTTGCGTGGATCGCGAATCGCATCGCGCTGCTGGGTCAGTAAGAATTCCGCGTCAATGGATACGTTGAAATTTGGGTTCGCTTTGACCAACGCCTCGGGCGTGGTCCAGTCCTCCAACTTGCCATCG
>DASWLD010000015.1:0-2200 GCA_036396275.1 Burkholderiales bacterium | reverse complement strand
AACGGCATGAACGCGCACGTTACGCTTCTGACCGATGGCGAATGGATGCGCTGGATCGCGGAAGCCTTCGGCCGCTGCGAGCGCATTCCTTACGAGGTCCCGACTTTGTTGATGTTGAAAACATTTTGATCGCGCCCGATGGATCTGCTCGGCGACGAAAAACTATTTTACGAGCGCTTCTATGCGCTGCATCGCGACCCGGCGCTCATGAAGGTTTTCGAGCGATTCGGTATCGAGGCGTTCCGGCGATCCTCCGTGCTCGAAGGCTTCGATGCGTTCTTGCGCGCGCATGAATTCAACGGCGATACCTGCGTGGAAATCGGAACCTATAACGGACTGACCGCGATCGTGCTGGCGCGATACTTTCGGCGCGTTGTCACGATCGATATCGTGGATCAGCCGCAGAAATACGAGATCGCGGCGTTTCTCGGCATCAACAATATTTCATTCGTGAACGTCCCCGGCAACTCCGAAAAAGCGAGCGTCATAGGCTCGCTGAGTTTCGACGCGGCTTATGTGGATGGCGATCACGCGCGCGACACCTTCACCGATTTCGCGTTGGTCTGTCGCTGCCGACGGGTGATGTTCCACGAGGCTTGGCCGGCGCAGCCGCTGGTCGAGGATTTATTAGCCGGCTTGCGGCCCGTGGTGCGCCACGGCAAATTCGCGCTATGGCAAACACTTGAATCGGTCGAGGAGCGTCGCGCGTGCCACTGATTGTCGTCACCGCTGTTGCGTCAGAGCCGGTCGAGATCGACGAGATCAAGGCGCAATGTCGGGTCGAATCGGATCAAACCGAGCAGGACGCGCTGCTGCTGATGCACGCGAAAACCGCGCGTCAATGGTTGGAAGAAATAACCGGCCGTGCATTCGCCGAACAAACCTTCGAGCTGGTGCTGGATCGGTTTCCGGCGCAAGACGAAGTGTTCAGCGGCAACCGATTGATCGGGCCGTACATCAAGCTACCGCGCGCCCCGCTGATCGAGGTCGAAAGCGTGAAATATATCGACACCGACGGCACCCTGACGACGATGGACGCCGCCGACTACATCGTCGACGGCGATTCCGTGCCGGGCCGCATCGCGCCGGCCACGGATACGTTCTGGCCCGCGACGCAGTTTCGCCCGACCGCGGTGCGCGTGCGCTTTCGCGCCGGCTATGCGAACGACTCGCCGGCCACGGATGAATTGCCGGAACCGTTGAAGCAGGCGCTGTTGCTGCAAACGCAGGCGATTTACGACGGCATGGATTTGTCGATGACGATTAACGCGCTGATCTCGCCGTATCGCCATTGGGGTTTTTGAGTTGACATGCGCGCCAACGCCTTTCGCTACGACCGACGCGTCACGATCCAGACAGCGACGATCGCGCGCAACGATCTCGGCGAGGCGGTGAAAACCTGGGCCACGTATACGGAAGTCTGGGCACGCCGCATGCCGCAGCGCGGGCATGAACTCTACGCGGCGCAGCAAGTCGTGCCGCAGGCCGAGAATCGATACCGAGTGCGCTGGCGCGGCGATCTGAACGAAAGCATGCGCTTCGTCGACGACGACGTGACCTACGGCATCCAGCACATCGCCGAGGTCGGCCGGCGCGACGAGCTGGAAATTACCGCGCAGAAACCCGAATGAAAGTCGGCATTGGTCTGGAAGGGCTGGAGCGCACGGTTCGCGGCTTCAAAAACCTGGGCGAGGCGTCGCAGTTTCGTATCACGCGCAACGCCGCACGCGCCGGTGCAAATACGGTGCGCGCGGCGTTGAAGAAAGCGGCGCCGCGCGGTTCCGCCGGCGCGAAAAGTGCCGCCAGCAGCCGCTTCGGCACGCTGCGCAAAAACATCGCCACGTCGCAGCTGCGCGCGGGCGCAAAATTTTTGCCGTATTACAAAGTGACGACCGGCGATGCGTTCTGGGGCGGATTTCTCGAAAGCGGAACGGGCCGGTACAACATCGACCCCGGTCCGAAAGCGAAAGGCGCCGGCGCGCGCACGCATATCCTGCCGACGTTTTGGTTCAGCCAGGCCGTGGAAAGAATCCGACCGCAGGTGATCACGGCGATGGTCGCGAATATGCGGCGCTCGATCGTACGCGAGTTCGCGAAGATCAAATAATGACCGGACGAGCGAGCGCAACGCGCGTAGCAGGGAGACCTTAAATGAGCGCCGAATCCGATCTGGTCGCCGCGCTCGAAGGCGACAGCGCGA
>DASWLD010000014.1:0-1949 GCA_036396275.1 Burkholderiales bacterium | reverse complement strand
AGGATCGCGTATGCCGCGTCGGCGACGATTTCCGGCTTGCGGCTGCCGCGAATGGCCGCGTCGCCGCCGAGCAGATTTTGCACCGCGGCCGTTGCGATCGGCGTGCGCGGCCACAGGGCGTTCACGGCGATGCCGTCCTTTTTCAGTTCCGCGCTCATGCCGAGGACGCACATGCTCATGCCGTACTTGGCCATGGTGTAGGCGACGTGCGGCGCGAACCAGCGCGCATCCATGCTAAGCGGCGGCGAAAGGTTCAGGATGTGCGGATTCGCGGCTTTCTTCAGATGCGCAATGCAAGCCTGGGAACACGCGTAGGTCCCGCGGGTGTTGATCTGGTGCATCAGATCGAATCGCTTCATCGGCGTCCCCACCGTACCGGCGAGAAAGATGGCGCTGGCGTTGTTTACCAGAATATCGATGCCGCCGAACATCTCCAGCGCCTTCGCGACCGCCGACTGGATCTGACTCTCGTCGCGAACGTCGACGATAAGAGGCAGCGCTTTGCCGCCCGCGGCGTCAATCTCCTCCGCCGCGGTATAGATGGTTCCGGGCAACTTGGGGTGCGGCTCGGCGGTCTTGGCGGCGATCACGACGTTTGCTCCGTCACGAGCCGCTCGCAAACCGATCGCCTTGCCGATCCCCCGGCTTGCGCCGGTAACAAAAAGCGTCTTGCCGCGAAGATCCGCCATTGTCGCCTCTCTCGTTGGGACCCCAAGTGGTGGGGCGGCTGAGTGTAGATCAGTTTTCGATCGGGGTCGCTGAACCTCGGCTCGACGTTGCCGGGACAAGAAAAGGGCCGCGCACCAGGCGGTACGCGCCCCGTTTTCTAGTGGATCGCGACTTGAACAGCTGGATCGACCGGATCCCGCTAAACTCGGCTACTTCGTCACGACAGTTTCCGGGTCGGTCGAGTGGTCGAATCGATAAAAAATCGTGATGCCCAAGAAGATCACGACGGCGATTCCGAAAAACGAGACACTGTAACCCAAGAATTCAATCGCATAGCCGACCGCCGGCCCGGCCACCAACAGGCCGAGCCAATCGACCGCCGTGTAGAACGCCATCGCGGCGCCGCGCTCCCGCAGCCCGGCGCGCTCCACGACCAAATTGAACAGCACCGGATAGGTGTAACCGTGGCCGATCCCGCAGAGCAATCCGGCCGTCAGTATTTGCATCGGCGTTTGTGCAAATACCAGCACGATGAACCCCAACGCGTAGCTCGACATCGCGATGCCCAGCATACGCCGCGTTCCAAGCCGATCTGGAAGCCATCCCAGGAACAGCCGCAGACCGATCGCTATCGACGCATAGACGCCGAAGAAACCGCCGACGCTGCCGATATTCGCCGCCGCGATAAACGTCTTCAGGAAAAAGAACAGCGCGCCGAGCGAAACGAAGAACGCGAACGCCGCATACCAAACCGGCAACAAGTTAGTCTGTATGGCAGCCGCGAAGATGCCGCGGGACGGTCGGCCGGTATCGACCGCGCCCAAACCGACGTCGCGTATTCGCAAGCAAAGGATCAACCCGAGCACGGAACAGCCGAGCGCGCCGAAAAACAGCGCTCGGTAGTTGGCGTACGCCAGGATCGCGTCGCCGAATGCGGCGCCAAGCCCGATGGTAATCAAACCCGAAGCACCGAAGATGGCCAAGCCTTCGGTTCGACGCTGCGCGGGAACGAGATCGGCGCCGTGGGTAAAAAGCGCGGCGTACCACATCGTCGCGGCCACGCCATCGAGCAGGCGCACGACATAAACGAACGGACCGAGCGCGCTAATGCACAGGTAAAGGACGATCACTACGACAAAGAGCGCGCAACCGGTCAGAATCACCACACGCCTGCCATACATGTCTACGGCGCGCCCAACAAACGGCCACGCGAGTATCGCCCCCAACGGTTGGGCCGCCATGATGCGCCCGATCTCCCCCTCCCCCGCGCCGAGTTGCTG
>DASWLD010000013.1:0-1583 GCA_036396275.1 Burkholderiales bacterium | reverse complement strand
GTTGGGTTACCGGCTCTTTTCGCACCGCGAGCGGCGGGTTGGTTCAGCGCGGCGATACGATGGTCGAAGTCGTGCAAAGTGCCGGCGAACCCCTGCAGCGCCGGATAATTTCCGCGGGGGTCGCGATCGGCGCCATCATCGGCCTGACGCGCGAGCAGTGGACATACCGCGGCGGCGATGGAACTTACGTCGTCACGTTTGTCGGCGACGAAGTCCAACAAGTGTACGTCGTACCGTATCGCTAGCGACGCTTGCCGACCGGCCCCGAACCTAGCGCTTCGAAGGGAGCGTTTCGCTCCTGATGCCCTCGAGTTGCTCCATCGTACGCGTTACCCAATCCTCGGCGCGCCGCAATATTTCGCGGTGACCGCGTCCGCGCGACTCGATGACCGGTCCGATGATCAGTTGAATCGTTCCCGGGCGCTTGCGTAGCTTACGCCGCGGCCAGAAATGGCCGGCGTTGTGCGCGACCGGGATCACCGGGCAGCCGGTTTGCGCGGCGAGCACCGCGCCGCCCTGCCCCCAGCGTCGGCGATAACCGGGCGCCACCCGCGTGCCCTCCGGAAAGACCGTGACCCAGATACCGGCGTCGAGGCGATCGCGGCCTTGCGCGATGACTTGTTGGATCGCTTCACGCTTCGATCCCCGATCGATCGCGATCGGTTTGAGCAGCGCCAAGGCCCAGCCGAACAGGGGAATCCACATCAGCTCGCGCTTCAGTACCCAGGTTTGCGCGGGGAAAATAAGGGCGAGCGAAAACGTTTCCCAGGTCGACTGATGCTTGCACATGACGATCGCGGGACCCGCCGGCACGTGTTCTCGTCCGTGCACCTCGTGGCGTATCCCGCACAGAACGCGCAGCAGCCAGAGCTGGAACAGCGCCCATCGGCTGATCAGGAAAAAGCGTTGCGGAAACGGCAGCGGAAAAGTCAACAACGCCAGCGGTCCATAGATGCCGACCGAAACCCACATGATGACGTTGAACAGCACCGACCCGACCGCCTGCCGGAACCTCCGGTAGGCCGACAGTCGCGCGGGCCTCGGTGTCGTGGCGAAGCGCTTCGCCGACATCAAGGCGTGGGCGCGAGATCGCCCGCGAGCAACGCGTCAGCGAAGGCGGCCAGGTTGTCGAAGACGGGGACATCCTCGAGTTGTTTCTTGCGCAGCGTCTTGCGGCCGTGGCCGGTACGCACGAACGCCGGGCGGGCGGAAACAGCGCGCGCAGCGATCACGTCGCGTTCGTCGTCGCCGACGACCCAAACCCCGTTCAAGCTCACTGTAAGGCGATTGGCGATCTCTTCGAACAAACCTGGCAACGGCTTGCGGCAGCGGCATTTGTCCTCCGGCGTGTGCGGACAAAAGAAAACCGCGTCGATGTCCCCGCCCTTGGCGCGCACCGCGTCGATCATCTTGATGTGAATCCTCATCAGGGTATCGGTATCGAACAGCCCGCGGCCGACACCCGATTGGTTGCTCGCGACGACGACCCGATAGCCCTCGCGATGCAGCCGCGCGATCGCCTCGAGGCTGCCGGGAATCGGATTCCACTCCTCCGGCGATTTGATGTACTTGTCGGAGTCGTA
>DASWLD010000012.1:0-11938 GCA_036396275.1 Burkholderiales bacterium | reverse complement strand
GCGATAAGCCATGTGTACGGCGTGAGCTTCGTGAAATCCGGGTTGAAGAGATGGCGCGCGACGTCCTCCATTGCACCCGCGCTGGCCGCGTACGCCGCCAGCGCCAGCAACACCACATATAAAACCGGCACGAGCCAGCGCGCGGCCGGGTCGAGACCCCGACGCACGCCGCGCGCGGAAATCGCGATCACCGCGAGGACAAAGAGGCCGTGCCAGAAAACTTGCCTCTCGGGATCGCGCACAAGCCCCGCGAACACGCCGCTCATGCCGTCCGCCGTAAGACCGGAAAGCGAACCGAAGACGGCCCGCACGAAATAGGCGATGGTCCAGCCCGCGATCACGCTCAAATACGAAAACACGATGAATCCGGCGAGCACGGCAACCGCGCCGACGACGGACCAGTACCGACGCCCGCGTACGCGCGCACCGAGTTCGCTGAACGTCGCAATCGGCGAGGTGTGCGTTCGCCGACCGAGCATGATCTGCCCGATCAGGAGCGGCGCACCGAGCAGCAGCGACAACAGCAGGTAAATGAGGATGAACGCGCCGCCGCCGCTTTGGGCCGCCACCTGAGGAAACTGCCAGACGGTTTTGAATCCGATCGCCGCACCGGCCAACGCGAACACGAACGTCGTCGTGCTGGACCAGCGGTCCGGGCGTATCCCGACATCGAGGTCGGCATCGGTCGCATTCGGCGACGCGGCGATTCTATGCGGAGAACGTTTTCCGGCGCGATGGCCCGAGGGTCGCATGCTGGGATTTTCGACTGTTCGAGTCCTGAAGGGCCTTCGCCTCTTATCGGACGGCGACGGGGACCTTGCGCGTTGCCGCGATGACGCCCTACAAAGAATGCGACTCGCCGTGATCGAATCTTGCACGCGCGACGAAGGCGTGTCCATACCGCGGCAGCCGCCGCCGGAAGAGGTGGCGATGCGTCCCTTGTTGATTCGCTATTTTTGTGCCCGACGGCCGGCGCCGCGCGGCGAGTTATGGCAGCAGCTCGCCAACCTTCTTCCAAAACGCGTCCGCGCGCGGTTTGATCATCGCGCGATTGAACATTTCGCGCCGTGACGTAAAGTAAGCGCGCAACTCGTCAGACGATTTGCACTGCTCGATCTCCTTGGCGATATCCATCGCCTCCGGACCGAGCGTCTCGATCACCAGGGACGCCAGTTCCGGACGAGCCGGCGAGGCGCTAACTTCCCCGACAAACCCGAGCGCAGTCAGTTGACGAGCATTTCCGGTACGTCGCCCAGACGCGCGTAGTTTGCGACCAGATCGCGAACCGTCACTTTCCCGTTGACGACCAACAATAGCGCGCGCATACGCTGATCGAGTTTGAATTGACGTGTCTCGATTTCTTCCGCGCCCTTCTTCGTTTTTGCCAGAACACTTTGCTGATTCACGTTGAACCCCCATGTCGACCGAGGCTGCGAAGGAACGATGGTGCGGGTTATGATGCTCCTGGATTACTGGATTACCTGATCCCTGCCGCCGCCGGCACCGGTCAGCCCCATGAAATAAACATATACGACGTATGCCAAGATGAAAGGGTCGACAAAAAAACAACAAAGCGCGTCGATCGCACAGAACCGAAAGGCCCGCCACGACTACGCGATAGAACAAAAACTTGAGGCCGGCCTCGCGCTCGAGGGCTGGGAGGTCAAAAGCCTGCGTGCCGGTCGGGCGCAGCTCAAGGAGGGCTACGTCACGATCGACCGCGGCGAGGCGTTCTTGATCGGCGCGCATTTCTCGCCCCTCGCCTCCGCCTCGACGCACGTGCGGCCGAATCCGACGCGCGCGCGCAAACTATTGCTTCATCGCGAGGAATTGAACAAATTGATCGGGGCGGTGGATCGACGCGGTTACACGTTGATTCCGCTGTCGCTGTATTGGAAGCGCGGCCGCGCCAAACTCGAAGTCGCGCTCGCGCGCGGTAAACAGGCGCACGACAAACGCGAGGCCATCAAGAAGCGCGAGACCGAACGTGAAATGAGTCGGGCCATGCGTGCCGCCGGCAAACGCTAGGCCAAGAGAAGTTCGCTCAGCCCGCCACTTTACGAAAGCGATTCGCGGCGAACGTCAAGGCCCGCGATACCGAGCACCACCAGCGCGTCGCGTAGCCGCCGGACTACCGGGGCGGCCTTCAGATACACCGAACTGACATTGAACTCGTGGCTTTCTGGCCGTTCACGCCGACGCCACCGTACATAACACGGGCGGCACCTTGTTTTGACGCGAATCAATCCCTACTATCAACCGCATGGGGGCGACCTGGCTTCGACGTGGGTCACGAAACCTCTGGAGCGTGCCGAGGTGCAGAGTTCCTCGTAAATCCAGCTGCAAAAACTTAGTTGCGAACGACGACAACTACGCCCTAGCGGCTTAATCCCCGCTAGCCCTTCGCCCAGTGTTGCGCCTATGGGCCGGAACGAAGGGTCGATCACATAGGCTCGCGTCGCATCGTGTCTGTTGGTGCGGCGCTAAATCAATAGCAGGCTAAGCCTGTCGACGATCTAGTCTGTCGGAGCGTGACAGGTCAAATAAAAGACGGACTACGCATGTAGAACTGGCGATGTAGTACTTGCGGACGCGGGTTCGATTCCCGCCGCCTCCACCAACCAACAGAAACCCCTTAATCGATCCGGTCAAGGGGTTCATTTTTTGTGCTGTCGAAAATAAGCAAGCGGAGAATGGATGGCGGCCTAACGGAATGGTAAATACACCTCGACACAGCAGCACGAACGCGAAGCTTTCATAGCAGAGCTTTTACAACTTCGGCTCAGAACCATGGGCTAAGCCCCGCGCAGGTTGACGATTCGACGTTCGGCGCTTGCGCGATTATCGATATTTGATAACATTGAAACAATGATCGAAAGCTTTGGCAACCGCCTCGCCGAAGATTTGTTCTATGACAAACCCTCGAAAGAGGTGCGCCGGTTTCCGCCCGAGTCAAGGCGAGCCGCGCGGCGCAAGCTGCTATACCTACACGATGCCGCCGAACTCATGGACCTTAGGACGCCACCTGGGAACCGGCTGGAAGCAAAGAAGGGAAAGCTCGCGGGTTACTACGCGATACGAATCAACGATCAGTGGCGCATTTTGTTTCGGTGGGAAGGCGGCAATGCCAAAGATGTTCAGGTGACCGATTACCACTGAATGCAGTGCGTAGGAGTGTTAGCGATGAGACAGCCCAAGAATCCATTTCATCCTGGCGAAATCCTCCTTGAGGAATTTCTCAAGCCGTCCGGCATTACCCAGATGGCGTTCGCCAAGAAAATCGGCTGGACACGAGCCCGTGTGAACGAGCTCATCAAAGGTAAGCGCGGCGTCACCGCCGAAGCGGCGTTGGACCTGGCTAAGGCGCTGGGAACGTCCGCGAAAGTCTGGATGAACCTACAGGCGACGTATGACCTCGATCAAGCAATGAAGCGCCGCAAAGCGGCGTGAGCTATGGCTCGCGTCGCTCAAAAAAGGTTCGGGCCTCGATTAAGATGGTCCATCAATCAAACGACAAGGGCCTCCATGCAGGAGCCTTGTTGTTTTCTACTGCGAAGTACGCAAACGGCAAACCCGCGGCAGATTTGGGCGATACGTTTGGAACATAGCCGGCACTGCTGGCGCTACTCCTCGCGAAGCCAAGTCTGCGTACGAAAGAAGAACGCCACGTATCCGCGCATTTGAAGTTTTTTTCCGTCTTCGACCACGGTGACTTTGCATCGGTAGGTCTTGCCTTTTGCCGGATCGAGGATTTCGCCGCCGCTCCAAACGGCGTCGTCTGTCTTCTTCAGACCCCACAGGATGGTCATACCGACCACCGGTTTGTCTTTGCGATCGCCTTCGCACTTGTCGCAGATCGGATCGAGCGATTTTGCCGGCGGCGAGAAGACTTTCTCCACCGTCCCTCGAAGTTCGCCGTTTACATCGACGATTCGCACCAGCGACTTCGGGTCGCCGGTATCGTCATCGATAGTCTTCCATAAACCGACCGGCGACGGCTCGGCGGCGAGAACGCCGGAACAAGCAACCGCGATGAAGACAAGCATCAAACAATAGCCGGCAGACCTGAATCGCATAACGTCCTCCTCCGCCCTAATCACCGATCAGCAAGACACGCCTAGTACCGCGCCTCAATTTAAAACCTTTCTCGGGACCGCTAAAGGATCTCTGGCCAGAGTATGACAAATCCAGTCACCGCCCGGTTCGACGAGTTGCCGTCCTCGGGATTTTGTGATCTCCAAGGACTATCCGGCGCGCGAGGGAATACACCGGCGTGGTTTGATTTCTAGAAACGGTGCGGCAAACCAGCCCGTGGTTTCGCCTCGGGTTCTTTCTAACTAACTGAAACATATCTGCTTTTTATGCAAAGCACCGGGCGGGGTTCTATTGCATCTGCCGGCAGTGCGGTTTTTTTTAGTCGGCACAAAACTTCCGTAACAGAGGTGGTGTCATAGTCCTAAGGGCGGTAAGGTCGCGGGTTAAGCGCGCGACAAACCGGCTACCACGGGGGTTACCACTGGCACCGGCAAGTCAAACCAAATAAGGAGCTGTGACCATGAAGATGTCGACGAAAGCTCAATCCGCCGTAACCGCAAGTCTGAGTCTTGCGTTGCACTACAAAGAGGGGCCTCTCAACGTGGCCGATCTGTCGGCAGAACAAGGCATCTCCGTGTCTTACCTGGAGCAGCTCTTTGCTTATTTGCGTCGTCAGGGCTTGGTTCAGGGAGTGCGCGGCCCGGGCGGCGGCTACATTCTGACGAAACCCGCCACCGACATCAGTCTTGCGGATATCGTGGCGGCGGTCGACGGATCCGATGGCTCGAACCGCCGGGACTTCCTGGGCCAGGACCGTAACCCGACCAACGAAATGTGGGACTTTCTGGACAAGACATTTCAGAATTTTCTCCAAGGAATCACCCTGGAGGACGTCGTCCAGCGCCGCCGCCGCGCCGGCGGCGGGGGAGCCGCCACAGCGTCGACAATGGACGAACGCACCCCGGATGAAATCCGGCACAGCTGATTTAGGAGCGTACGCACGGACGCGTATTACGGAGAGATTGACGGCCTCGTAACACCGCGCTAGGTTTGCCGCCCACTTTCCCGACCCGCGGTTCCGATGGCCAAGAAGACCCCCGCACCGACCACGCTCGATTTCGAAGCGGCCCTCCAGGAGTTGCAATCCATCGTTGAGAAGATGGAATCCGGCGAGCAAACGCTGGAGGAAGCTCTGGCATCCTTCCAACGCGGCGTCGAGCTGACCCGCAGCTGCCAGAAAGGTCTAAAAGACGCGGAGCAACGCGTGGAAAAACTGGTGCGCGAAAACGGCGAACTCAAGGTGCGACCGCTTAGCGACGAGACCGACGCCGCCGATTGATTCACTTGCCGTCGCTGCACGAAACTCTTAGGAGTTCCCAAGCGCGGGTCGAGCACGCTCTCGCCGCACGGCTGTCCTTTACGGTCGATCCCTCGGTGGAGCGTCTGCTCGCCGCCATGCGTTACGCGACGCTCAACGGCGGCAAACGAATACGCGCATGTTTGATCTTCGCGGCCGGTAAGTTCATCGGCGCACCGGACAGGCTGCTCGACGACGCGGCCTGCGCGGTCGAGATGATTCACAGCTACTCGCTGATTCACGACGATCTTCCGTGCATGGACGACGACGATCTACGTCGCGGCAAACCGACCTGCCACCGCGCGTACGATGAGGCGACCGCCTTGCTCGCCGGCGATGCGCTCCAGGGTCTCGCTTTCGAGATTCTGGCCGACGGGAACGAACCGAACCGGCTTCGGATGATTCGCCTGCTCGCCGCCGCAATCGGTGCCCAGGGCATGGCCGCCGGCCAGGCCATGGACCTTGGCGCCGTCGGGCGCTTGCTGACGGCGGCGGAACTTGAGCATATGCACCGCTGCAAGACGGCGGCGCTTATTCATGCGTCGGTCATACTCGGCATCCATGCCGCGACCCACCCGGCGCCGCCCGTTGTCTTGCGCGCGCTGGAACAATACGGCTGGGCCATCGGCCTCGCATTTCAGATTGTCGACGACATTTTGGACGAGGAAGGCGAAGCGCAAACCCTCGGAAAAACGCCGGGATCCGACCGGGCCCGTGGTAAGCCGACCTATCCGTCGGTCCTCGGGGCGCCGGCGGCCAAGGCGCGCGCGCGCGAGCTGGAAACGATCGCGCTCGAAAGCCTGCGGCCCTTGGGGGATAATGCGGACTGCCTGCGAAATCTCGCCACCTATATCGTGCAGCGCGAACAATGAGCGAACCCACGGCCAGCTATCCCCTACTGCAGCGGATCAATACGCCGCAAGACTTGCGTCAACTCGACGAAGCGGAGTTACCCGCGGTGGCGGACGAGGTTCGTCGCTTTCTTATCGACAGCGTTTCCAAAACCGGTGGACATCTCGCGGCGGGGCTCGGTACGGTCGAATTGACGGTGGCGCTCCATTACGTGTACGAAACGCCGCTCGATCGCCTGGTCTGGGATGTGGGCCATCAAGCCTACCCACATAAGGTGCTGACGGGCCGGCGCGAACGCATGGGCACGCTGCGCCAAAAGGACGGGTTGTCCGGTTTCTTGCGGCGGGACGAAAGCCCGTACGACACTTTCGGCGCCGGCCATTCGAGCACCTCGATTAGCGCGGCACTCGGCATGGCGGTGGCGGCCGAACGCCAAGGACAACCTCACCGCGTGGTCGCCGTGATCGGCGATGGCGCGCTGTCGGCCGGCATGGCCTTCGAGGCGCTGAACAATGCCGGCGATATGAGCGCCGATCTCCTCGTCGTCTTGAACGACAACGACATGTCGATCTCGCCGAACGTCGGCGCGATGTCGAACTACCTGGCGCGAATTCTTTCCGGGCGCGTGTACAGCAGCATGCGCGCCGGCTCGAAGTCGGTGCTGTCCACGGTGCGCCCGATGTGGGAACTGGCGCGGCGGGCCGAAGAACATATGAAAGGCATGGTCATGCCGAGCACGCTGTTCGAGGAACTCGGATTCAACTATATCGGCCCGATCGACGGCCACGATCTTCCCACGCTGGTGAAGACGCTGCGAAATCTGCGCAAGCAAAAGGGTCCGCGCTTCTTGCATGTCGTGACGCGCAAGGGCAAAGGCTACGAACCGGCCGAGGCCGATGCGATCACCTACCACGGCGTCACGCCGTTCGATCCGGCGACCGGCAAAATCGAGAAGAAACCGTCGGGCAAGACCTACACGAAGGTCTTTGGCGAGTGGTTATGCGACATGGCCGCGAAAGACCAGAAGCTCGTCGGCATTACGCCGGCCATGCGCGAGGGTTCCGGCATGGTCGAGTTCGCCGAGCGCTTTCCCGGCTGGTACTACGATGTCGGCATCGCCGAGCAGCACGCGCTTACCTTCGCGGCCGGGCTCGCGTGCGAGGGCATGCGGCCCGTGGTCGCTATCTACTCGACGTTTCTACAGCGCGCCTACGACCAACTGATTCACGATGTCTGCTTGCAAAATCTTCCCGTTCTACTCGCCATCGATCGCGCCGGTCTGGTCGGCGCCGACGGCGCGACGCATAACGGCGCGTTCGACTTGTCGTTCCTGCGCTGTATCCCGAACATGCTGATCATGGCGCCGAGCGATGAGAGCGAGTGCCGCAGCATGCTGTCCACCGGCTTCCTGCACAACGGGCCGGCGGCGGTGCGCTATCCGCGCGGCGCCGGTCCCGGCGCGAAAGTTTCGCGCGCGCTCGCCCCGCTCCCGATCGGCAAGGCCGAGCTGCGGCGCAAAGGGCGCGATATCGCGATCCTCGCTTTCGGCAGCCTGCTGGCGCCGGCGCTCGCGGCGGGCGAATCGATCAATGCCACCGTCGTCAACATGCGCTTCGTGAAGCCGCTGGATGAAGAGCTGCTGCGCGAACTCGCACGCACGCACGACCTGTTGGTAACCGTCGAAGAGAATACGGTTAGCGGCGGCGCCGGCAGCGGGGTCAACGAATTCCTTTCCGCCGTGGGTCTCACCACGACGGTCCTCAATCTCGGTCTGCCGGACCGGTTCATCGAGCACGGCAATACCGACGAACTGCTCAGGGAATGCGGCCTCGATGCCGATGGTATCCGCCGTCAAATTCTCCAAAACCGACCGCGCGCGGTTGCCGGGATTGTCGAATCCGCCTAAACTTGACCACGTTAGTCAACATTGGCGCGGTGACCGTTAACATGAAACCTCAAGAAAAAACCCGGCCGGCGCCGATCGCCGATGTCCAGAGCAGCCCCGACACCCGACGGCTACCGATCGATCAGGTCGGCATCAAGGACATCCGTCACCCTGTTCGCGTGCGCGATCGAAGTGCCGGCGAGCAGCACACCATCGCGACTTTTAACATGTACGTGGAGCTGCCGCACAACTTCAAGGGCACCCACATGTCGCGTTTCGTCGAAATTCTGAACAACCACGATATGGAAATTTCGGTCGAGTCGTTCAAAACGATGTTGCGTGAAATGAGCGAGCACCTGAACGCGACCGTCGGTCACATCGAGATGAACTTCCCCTACTTCATCAATAAGAGCGCGCCGGTATCGGGCGTGAAGAGCCTGCTGGACTATCAAGTCAGCTTTATCGGTGAGGTTCGGGACGGAAAGGAGATCGCGACGCTCAAAGTCGTCGTTCCGGTGACGAGCCTGTGCCCCTGCTCCAAGGAAATCTCCGACCGCGGTGCGCACAATCAGCGCTCGCACGTGACCGTCACCGCACAGATCAACGATTTCGTGTGGATCGAAGAACTGATTGAGATCGTGGAGAAGGAAGCGAGTTGCGAACTGTACGGACTGCTCAAACGGCCGGACGAGAAATACGTCACCGAGCGCGCCTACGACAACCCGAAATTCGTTGAGGACATGGTGCGCGACGTTGCCGGCGGGCTCAACAACGATCACCGAATCGACGCGTTTACCGTCGAGTCGGAGAATTTCGAGTCCATTCACAATCACTCGGCGTACGCGATGATCAAGCGCGATAAACGCGCCGAAAAGAATTAGGGAAGGTCCGATCAATTCCAGAAAATATGAATGCTTGCCGCAGAGACGCAAAGGCGCAGAGAATGACACGGGTAAACTAAACCTCTTCTTTGCGTCTTCGCGTTTTTGCGCCAGAAAGTCATATAAATCAGAGTCTCCTTAGCCGCCTTTTCTGTTCCGTTCGTTGATTTGTCGCCTCACCGCTGCGTCAGCTCCATCCTGTCCCCCTCGCGCCGCATATCGAGCTGTCCAAGGAACGACATTCCGAGCAGCGGCTCGCGCGGATAGGAACCCTCCACGACGCCGGCGTCCACGTTGTACAAGGTGATCGAGCCGACGTCGACTTTGTCGAGCTTGAGCGAATACGAACGCACGACCCCACCGGCGGTATTGGCATAGCCGGGCCGACCTTTCTTGCGATAGTCGATACCGAGCCTTTTCGCTTCGTCGCCGCTCAGCGCGATGATCGTCGCGCCGGTGTCGACCAGGAAGCGCACCGCAAGCCCGTTGATGTTGCCATCGGCATAGAAGTGCCCGCCGGTACCGGCCCACAGGGTGATGCTCGCTTGCTTGGCGGGCTGAAAGCCGGACATGACCATGCCGAGCTTCACGACTTCATGCTTGCCGTCGATCTCGACGCGCGCTTCTTCGGCGGCGGTGTCGGTCGCGATCAGGCGCACGCCTTCCTTGCTGGTCTCGCCCGTCGACAAGACGCGACGCACGCCGTCGATCACAAAAATTGCTTTGTCCTTGAAGAGCGCCTGCAACGCAATTTCATCGACGGCATGGACCGCGCCGCCGTATACGACGAACAATGCGGCGGTAAGTATGCGTTTCATCGGTTCAGTTTCCGGGTTGCCAACGCTACAATTCGCACGTGAACAAGATCGCGATTTTTCGACACGCGGCACATGAAGGACCCGGCTATTTCGCCGAGTTCCTCGACCGCAAGGGCATCGCCTATGGAATGATCCGCGTCGATTGCGACGATCCCATTCCCGAAAGTCTAGACGGTATCGCGGGGTTGGTATTCATGGGCGGGCCGATAAGCGTGAACGATCCCCTGCCGTGGATCCCGAAGCTAGCGCGTCTGATCCGGCAAGCCGTCGCCGCCGATGTGCCGGTGCTCGGCCATTGCCTGGGTGGGCAGCTGATGGCAAAAGCGTTGGGCGCGCCGATCACGCGCAATTCCGTCAAGGAAATCGGCTGGCTGCCGGTCAACGTGGTCGAGAGCCCGGTGGCACGACGCTGGTTCGGCGATTTGCCGACGACCTTCATGGTCTATCACTGGCACGGCGAGACCTTCGCCATCCCCGAAGGCGCGACCCGCGTACTGACATCGGCCGATTGCGCGAACCAAGGCTTCGTGATGGGTAAGCACTTGGCGCTTCAGTGCCACGTCGAGATGACGCCGCAATTGATCGCCGATTGGGTGAAGGAAACCGACGGCGAACTGACACCGTCACGCACCGTGCAAAGCGGGGAGGAAATGCTGCGCGACGCGGATCGGCGCACCCGGGACATGCATCGGATCGCCGACACGCTCTATGAGCGCTGGATCGACGGACTGGTCTAGCCCGCGCGTCGCCTAACGACGGTATCGCTGCGCATGAGTCCGATCCTGATCGGTATCGCCGTCTACATTCTGGTGCAACTGCTCATCGGCGTGTTGGTGTCGCGCCGCATTCGAAGCGAATCCGACTATTTGCTCGCAGGCCGCGGTCTAAAACTTGGGCTCGGCACATTTACGATTTTCGCCACGTGGTTCGGCGCGGAAACCTGTATCGGTGCCGCCGGTTCGATATATAAAGAAGGATTGTCCGGCGGCTCGGCCGATCCGTTCGGCTACGCCGCGTGCTTGCTGCTGATGGGCCTCCTGTTCGCGACGCCCCTGTGGCGTCGCGGGCTGACGACGTTTGCCGATCTGTTCCGCCAACGCTACTCGCCGAGCGTCGAACGTGTCGTGGTATTGCTCATCGTCCCGGGTTCGGTCATGTGGGCGGCGGCGCAAATTCGCGCTTTCGGGCAAGTCATCTCGGCGTCGTCGGCGCTCGAGGTCGAGATCGCGATCACGCTCGCGGCGCTGGTGGTGGTCGTTTACACGATTTACGGCGGATTGCTCGCGGACGCGGTTACCGATCTTTTCCAGGGGATCGCGCTGATCGTGGGTCTGGTGATCTTGTTCGTCGTCGTCACGAATTCCTTGGGCGGCGTGGCAGCCGCGGCGGCGGCGATTTCGCCCGAACGGCTACGCTTGTTCGGCGGTCCCGACACTTCAGCGCTCGCGGTGCTCGAACGCTGGGCCATTCCTATTTGCGGCTCGGTGTTGGCGCAAGAACTGGTGGCGCGCGTGCTGGCGGCGCAATCGCCGCAAGTCGCACGACGTGCGTCGCTGCTTGGCGGTGGATTGTATTTGGCGGTCGGCTTCATCCCGGTGTTTCTCGGTCTCGTCGGTACGCGCGTCATTCCCGAACTGGCCGAACCCGAGCAATTGCTCGCGCAACTGGCGCAACAGTACCTGTCGACGTTTCTCTACATCGCTTTTGCCGGCGCGCTCATTTCGGCCGTCCTGTCGACCGTCGATAGCGCGCTGCTGGCAGCGGCGGCACTGACCTCGCACAATCTGGTCGTGCCGCTGTTGCCGCGCTTGAGCGAAGCCGCGAAAGTGCGGGTGGCGCGCATCGGTGTGTTCGTCTTCGGTGCTATCGCCTACGCACTCGCGCTGCACGCCGAAGGCGTGTACGCACTGGTCGAGCAAGCCTCCGCCTTCGGCAGCGCCGGCGTGTTTACCGTCGCGATGTTCGCGTTGTTCACCAATGTCGGCGACGCGCGCGCTGCGCTCGCGACGCTGCTCGCGGGTTTCGCGACGTGGATTCTCGGTGCCTACGTTCTGGAGCTGCCGCTGCCTTATCTGACATCGCTCGCGGCGTCGCTCGGCATCTACCTCGG
>DASWLD010000011.1:0-23075 GCA_036396275.1 Burkholderiales bacterium | reverse complement strand
CGTTCCCGGGCTGCGCCACTATCGGGGCAAGGACGACCTTCCGCGGGTCGAGGACGGCCTCGGGATCGCCATCGTGTCGACGTCGAAAGGCGTGATGACGGAACGCGCGGCGCGTGCGGCCGGGCTCGGCGGCGAGATCATTTGTTTCGTGGCATAGATTAAGTGATCGCATCAGCGAACCAAAACCCCCTCTCCCTTCGGGAGAGGGTTGGGGTGAGGGAGAGCAGGCCGAACCCTGGCAACCCTCACCCTCATTCCCTCTCCCGGTTGGAGAGGGAGGCGAGCCGTTGCGCGCTCGCCGCGCGAATTTCGTAGGATTGGACTAATGTCGAGAATCGCAAAATATCCGGTGACTGTCCCGAAGGGCGTCGAAGTGAAGCTCGCGGGGCGCAACCTCAGCGTCAAGGGCCCGAAGGGCCAGCTGGCGTACGAGGTACATCCGCTCGTGAACGTCACGCATGCCGAAGGCCAGCTGCGTTTCGAGCGCACCAACGACAGCAAGATGGCGCGCGCGATTTCGGGAACGATGCGCGCGCTCGTGAACAACATGGTCAACGGCGTGGCCAAGGGTTTCGAGAAGAAACTCACCATTATCGGCGTCGGTTTTCGCGCCGCGGTGCAGGGCAAGAAATTAAACCTCACGCTCGGTTATTCGCATCCGATCGTGTATTCGATTCCGGACGGCGTAACCGTCGAGGCCCCGAGCCAGACCGATCTTGTGGTGCGCGGCGCCAACCGCCAACTGGTGGGCCAAGTGGCGGCCGAGATCCGTGCGTACCGGCCGCCCGAACCTTATAAGGGGAAGGGCGTGCGTTACGTGGATGAGGTGATTGTGCGTAAAGAGGCGAAGAAGAAGTAACAGACGGTTATGGACACGAAGACTGACAAACGCGCGCGGCGTACGCAGCGTATTCGGCGGCGCATCCGCGAATTGAACGCCGGCCGGTTGTGCGTGCATCGCACGCCGCGGCACATATACGCCCAAATCATCGACGCGAGCGGTTCGCACGTGCTGGCGGCCGCATCGACGCTTGAGGCGGAGATGCGCCAATCGCTGAAGCACGGCGGCAACGTCGAGGCGGCCAAGGCGATCGGCAAGCGGATCGCGGAGCGTGCGGTGGCGAAGGGCGTCAAACGGGTCGCCTTCGATCGATCGGGATTCAAATATCACGGGCGGGTCAAAGCGCTGGCCGACGCCGCGCGTGAAAACGGGTTGGAGTTTTAGGGCAAAACCATGAGCGCACAGTTCGAATCCGAGTCCCGCGGCGACAACCTGCAAGAGAAGCTGGTTAGTATTCGGCGCGTCGCTAAAGTAGTGAAAGGCGGGCGGCAGTTCGGTTTTTCCGCGCTAACCGTCGTCGGCGACGGTGCCGGTCGCGTCGGGATCGGTTCCGGCAAGGCGCGCGAGGTGCCGGCGGCCGTGTCGAAGGCGATGGAAAGCGCACGGCGTAATTTGACGCGCGTCGAATTGAAGGGTCCGACGTTGTTTCACAGCGTGGTCGCGCGCCACGGCGCGTCGCGTGTCATCATGAAGCCGGCCTCGGTCGGAACCGGCATCATCGCCGGCGGCGCCATGCGCGCGGTCTTCGAGGTGGCCGGCGTGCAGGACGTGCTCGCAAAGTGTATCGGTTCGCGCAACCCGGTGAACGTGGTTCGCGCCACGCTCAAGGGCCTGGCCTCGATCCACAGTCCGGCCGCGATCGCCGCCAAGCGCGGTAAGAAGATCGAAGAGATTCTGGGGTGAGCGCCGGCCATCGGTGAAAATCTTGAAATGGATTGGCGATGAGCAAGAAAAAGATTCGCGTAACGTTGGTGCGCAGTCCCTTTGGGACCGGCAAGCGTCATATGGCCTGCGTGCGGGGTCTTGGTCTGCGGCGCATGCACGATTCGCGCGAACTGGACGATAGCCCGGCGATTCGCGGCATGATCCGCGAGGTTCGCTATATGGTCCGATGCGAGGACATCTGATGCGTCTAAATTCACTGAAACCAAAGGCCGGAAGCCAACCGACGCCGAAACGGCTCGGCCGCGGTCCGGGCTCGGGCCTTGGAAAAACCTCGGGCCGCGGTCACAAGGGTCAGCACGCGCGCGCCGGCGGGTTTCATAAGGTCGGCTTCGAAGGCGGACAGATGCCGCTGCAACGCCGTCTGCCGAAGCGCGGTTTTCATTCCCTGTCGAGCTCGATGACGGCGCAAGTGCGGCTTGGGGATTTGGCCAAGATCAAGGACGCCGTGATCGACTTAGCGGCGCTTAAGAAGGCCGACTTGGTTTCGGCGCGGGCGTTGAGCGCCAAAGTTTATCTCGCCGGCGGTATCTCGAAAGCGGTCACGCTGAAGGGTGTGCGTGCATCGAAAGGCGCGCGCGCCGCGGTCGAGCAGGCCGGCGGCAAATTCGAGGATTAGCGATGTCCAGCACGACAGCACGTACCGGCGGCTTCGGCGGGCTCGGCAAGCTCTCCGATCTCAAACAGCGGATCCTGTTTCTGATGGGCGCGTTCGTCGTCTATCGCATCGGTACCTATATTCCGGTGCCTGGCATCAATCCGGCGGCGCTCGCGGAGTTGTTCGAGGGCACGCAAAGCTCGATCGTCGGTTTGTTCAACATGTTCTCGGGCGGCGCGCTCGAGCGCTTCTCCATCTTCGCGCTCGGCATCATGCCGTACATCTCGGCATCGATCATCATGCAGCTGATGTCCTCGGCGATTCCGAGCCTCGAACAGCTGAAGAAAGAAGGCGAAGCCGGCCGGCGCAAGATCACGCAGTACACCCGCTATGGAACGGTCGTGCTTGCGACGGTGCAGGCGCTCGGCATCGCGATCGCTCTGTCGAGTCAAGAGGTCAGTGGCGGCGTGCGCGTGGTACCGGACGCCGGAATCGGGTTTCAGATTCTTACCGTGATTTCCCTGGTCACCGGTACCATATTTCTTATGTGGCTCGGCGAACAGGTGACCGAGCGCGGCATCGGCAACGGCATTTCGATGATAATTTTCGCCGGCATCGTCGCCGGTCTGCCGGGCGCACTGGCGCAGACGCTCGATCTCGTCGGACGCGGGAATTTCCAGCCGTTGTTCGCGCTGTTGCTGTTCGCGATCGCGATCGGCGTCACGTGGTTCGTGGTATTGATGGAACGCGCCCAGCGGCGCATTACCGTGAATTACGCCAAGCGCCAGCAAGGCCGGCGCATGCTGGCCGGCTCGAGCAGTCATTTGCCGCTCAAGATCAACATGGCCGGCGTGATTCCGCCGATCTTCGCGTCGAGCATCATTTTACTGCCGTCGACGGTCGCGAGCTGGTTCGGGCAGAGCCAGGAAGTCAGCTGGCTGCGCGATTTGGCGACTACGCTGTCGCCGGGACAGCCGATTTACGTGATGCTGTACGCCTCGGCGATCGTGTTCTTCTGCTTTTTCTATACGGCGCTGGTTTTCAATCCGAAAGAGACCGCCGACAATTTGAAAAAGTCGGGCGCGTTCATCCCCGGCATCCGGCCGGGCGATCAGACCGCGAGTTACATCGACGGCGTGATGACGCGCCTGACGTTGGTCGGGGCGATCTACGTGACGCTGGTGTGCTTGTTGCCGGAGTTCTTGATCGTCAACTGGAACGTGCCGTTCTATTTCGGTGGAACGTCGCTCCTGATCGTTGTCGTGGTGAGTATGGATTTCATGGCGCAAGTCCAAGCGCATTTGATGTCCCGCCAGTACGAGAGTTTGCTGAAGAAGGCGAATCTAACGGGTGGCGGCATGGGTCTAATCCGCTGAGGCGGGTGAAGAGTGGCTGGAGATTGAAATGAAAGTCAGAACGTCGGTGAAAAAGATGTGCCGCAACTGCAAGATCGTGCGGCGCAAGCGCGTGGTACGCGTGATTTGCTCCGATCCCACCCACAAGCAGAGACAGGGGTAGGCGGTCTTGCGCACTAACAGGTTGATTTCAATTGGGTAAAACAGTAGATTGGCGCGCTTTCGCGCGCGGCAGAGGAGCCTAACTATCCATGGCGCGTATAGCGAACATCAACATCCCGAATCAAAAGCACATCGAGATCGGGCTGACCGCGATCTATGGCATCGGTCGCCCGATGGCGCGACGCATTTGTGCGGCGGCCGGGGTCACCGGCACGATCAAGGTGAAGGATCTTACCGATGCGCAGGTGGATCTGCTGCGGCTCGAGGTCGCGAAGATCACCGTCGAAGGCGATTTGCGCCGGGCGGTGTCGATGAACATCAAGCGCCTGATGGACCTCGGTAGCTATCGCGGCATGCGCCATCGCCGCGGCTTACCGGTGCGCGGTCAGCGTACCCGCACCAACGCACGCACGCGCAAGGGTCCGCGCAAGGGCGTCATTCGCAAGTCCGCTCCGGCGGCGACGTAAAGGAAGGCAAAATGGCAGATACACCCGAAAGCATCGCGGCGACCAAGGCGAAGAAACGCGCCAAGAAAAGCGTCTCGGAAGGCGTGGCGCATATCCACGCATCCTTCAACAACACGATCATTGCGATCAGCGATCGCCAGGGGAACGTCCTGTCGTGGGCCACGTGCGGCGGCGCCGGGTTCAAGGGTTCGCGCAAGAGCACGCCGTTTGCGGCGCAGGTGGCGGCGGACAAGGCCGGCCGCGCGGCGCAGGAATACGGCGTGCGCAGCCTGGAGGTTCGTATCAAGGGTCCGGGACCGGGGCGCGAGTCCGCCGTACGCGCGTTGCACGCCCTCGGTTATGAGATCAGCAACATCTTCGACGTGACACCGGTCCCGCACAATGGTTGCCGGCCGGCCAAGCGTCGACGGGTGTAACGGGGGACCCACGTGGCTCGGTATATCGATGCGAAGTGCCGTCTGTGTCGTCGCGAGGGCGGTAAGCTGTTTTTGAAGGGCGAGAAATGTTTTACGGAACGTTGCCCGGTGGAGAAGCGCGCCTACGCGCCGGGACAGCACGGCCAGCGCCGCGGACGTCCCTCGGACTACGGCCTGCAGCTGCGCGAAAAGCAGAAGCTGCGTCGCATCTACGGCGTGCTCGAGCGGCAGTTCGAGAATTACTACCAGGAAGCGGCGCGTCACAAGGGCTCGACCGGTGTCGATTTGCTGAAGCTGCTCGAAAGCCGCCTCGACAACGTCGTCTTCCGGATGGGTTTTGGAGCTTCCCGCACCGAGGCGCGCCAGCTGGTGCGCCACAACGCCGTGACCGTCAACGGCAAGCGCGTGAATATTCCGTCGTGCCAGGTTCGCGCAAACGACGTCATCGAGATCGCCCAATCTTCGCGCGAGCAGCTGCGCGTCAAGGCGGCGCTCGAAGCGGCGGAGCAGCGCGGATTTCCCGACTGGGTGGACGTCGACACCAAGGGCATGAAGGGCACATTCAAGGCGGCGCCCGAGCGCTCCGATCTGCCGGCGGACATCAACGAAAGTTTGGTGGTCGCGCTCTATTCGAAGTAAACCTTATCCGCAGATGCACGCGGATATGAAAAATGGATGAACGCGGATAGTCGAGAGGGAAGGAACCACCCCAGCTATCAGCGTTCATCTAGTTGAATCTGCGTTCATCCGCGGATGCAGTTTTGATCTCTGAGGACCGACCTATTATGCAAAGTTCCGCAACCGATTTCTTAAAGCCACGCAACGTCAACGTCGAGACGCTGTCGCCGACGCACGCGAAGATCACGCTTGAACCGCTGGAGCGCGGGTTCGGCTACACGCTCGGCAACGCGCTGCGGCGTATTTTGCTGTCATCGATGCCCGGCGCCGCCGTGACCGAGGTCAAGATCGACGGCGTGCTGCACGAGTACTCGACCATCGAGGGCGTGCAAGAAGACGTGATCGAGATTTTACTGAATTTGAAGTCGCTCGCGTTGCGCATGCACGGGCGCGAGGAAGCGATGTTACAGTTGAACAAGAAAGGGCCGGGGGTGGTCACCGCGAGCGACATCCAGCTCGACCACGACGTTGAAATCGTTGATCCGCGCCACGTCATCGCGACGCTCACGAAGGGCGCGAACCTGAACGTCCAGTTGAAAGTGAATCAAGGCCGCGGCTATCAGCCGGTGACCGCGCGGGCGCCAGCCGCCCAGGGCGAAGGCCGGCCGATCGGCATGATGCAAGTGGACGCGTCGTTCAGCCCGATCCGGCGCGTGTCGTACGCGGTCGAGAACGCCCGCGTCGAGCAACGCACCGACCTCGACAAGCTCGTGCTCGACATCGAAACCAACGGCTCGATCGACCCCGAGGAAGCGGTGCGCCGCGCGGCCAACATCCTGCAGGATCAGATATCGATCTTCGTGGACCTGAAGAGCCCGGATCAGCGCCAGGAAATGAAGAAAGAGCCGGACATGGATCCGCTGTTACTGCGTTCGGTGGATGATCTCGAACTGACCGTACGTTCGGCCAATTGCCTCAAGGCAGAGAATATTTTCTACATCGGCGATCTGATTCAGCGCAGCGAATTCGAACTCCTGAAGACGCCGAACCTTGGCAAGAAGTCGCTCACCGAAATCAAGGACGTGCTCGCGCAGCACGGTCTGTCGCTCGGCATGCGGCTCGAAAACTGGCCGCCGCCGCAGTTGAAGGACAAACTGAACCGGCCGCCGCAACTGTAACGGAAGTCAACCATGCGTCATCGAAATATCGGCCGCGCACTGAGCCGCACCGCCAGCCATCGGGAAGCGATGCTGCGCAACATGACGGTGTCGCTGTTCCGCCATGAGCAGATCTTCACTACCGTGCCGAAAGCCAAGGAGCTGCGCCGTGTCGCCGAGCCCCTGATTACGCTCGGAAAGCAGGCGAGCTTGGCGAACCGGCGCCTGGCGTTCGCGCGCCTGCGCGACCGCGACATGGTCGGCAAGCTCTTTGCGGACCTCGGGCCGCGCTTCAAGTCGCGTCCGGGCGGATACCTACGAATCCTGAAGCACGGCTACCGCGCCGGCGACGCCGCGCCGATGGCGCTGGTGCAGCTGGTCGATCGCACGGCCGGGCAGCCGGTGGAGCAGCCGGTTGAGGTCGAATCCAAGGAAACGAAGGAGGCCAAGGCCGTGAAAAGGAAAACCAAGAAGGCCGCGGGCACGAAGACCAAAAAGGCCGCCGCGAGCAAGAAGAAGAAAAAGAAGAAGGCCAAGGCGTAAGCCGAGTAGCGTTACAATGAGCTGGGCAGTGCCCGGCTTTTTATTTCTGGGGATGGCGTTTGATTGTCCTCTTCACCGATTTCGGCGCGGCCGATCCGTACGTCGGCCAGATGCACGCGGTGCTCGCACGCGCCGCGCCCCGCGCGCGGGTCATCGACCTGCTGCACACGGTTCCCAACTTCGATATCCGTTCGGGCGCGTATCTGCTACCCGCGCTCGCGGCGGAATTTCCGGCTGGGTCGGTGTTTGTCGGCGTTGTCGATCCCGGCGTCGGCGACGAGCGGCTTCCAATAATGCTTCAGGCCGACGACCGCTGGTACGTGGGGCCGGACAACGGGTTGTTTAAGATCGTTGCGCGCCGCGCGAGCCGCTGCGATACCTGGGTGATTACCTGGCGGCCGCAAAACTTGTCCGCGAGCTTTCACGGCCGTGATCTGTTCGCGCCGGTAGCGGCGCGCCTTGCACGCGGTGACTGGCCGGCGTCCGTTCCGACCACGCTGCTCACACCGAACGGCGACTGGCCGGACGACTTGCCGGCAATCGTATATATCGATCACTACGGCAACGCAATTACCGGTCTGCGCGCCGCGCGGATCGAAATGGCAGGCACGCTTGCCGTCGCCGGACGGCAGTTGCAGCATGCGGCGGTATTTTCCGCGGTCTCGCCCAACATGCCGTTTTGGTACGAAAATTCCATCGGCCTGGTCGAAATCGCGGTCAACAGAGGTGACGCCTCCCGGGCGCTCGAATTGAAAATCGGCGATCCGGTGCAGGTTGTCGCGTAAGTCGGTACAGTATTGCGCCTACCCGGCGTGGAGGCGATCTGCATGAGCGAAGAAGATCCCGATTTGGAATTCAGAAAGATGGCGGACGCGTTCATCGACGTCGCCAACAAACAGATCAACGCCGAAAACCGAGAAGTCGTCGGCATGGCTATCCTGTACGCCGCGGCCCGGTTCAATTCGTTCGTTATGGCATCGCATGCACCCGACTTGAAAAAATTCGACGCCGACCGAAGCAAGGCGTTCGAGTTTTTTATCGGCAAGTACCGCGAGATGTTGAACGAGAATCTCGACGATTATCGGAAGATGTACGACGAGAGCATGAAGTACTCGCACCTCATGAAGCAGTAGCGGCGCGAGTCGGCTATGCGGACACCGGTCAGCCTGCGCCAAACGGGTGATCGATCAGATAGCGCCACCGCCCGTCCGCCCCTCGCTGCAACACTTCCGCGCTATTGCCTCGACTTTCGATTGGTTTGCGGTCTTGCCCGATCCCGGTGAAACTCCATTGCGCCCGTACCAGGGCAATGTTGTCGCTGATGAGGCAGTACGTGTTGTCGATCTGAATTGTTCCTTTCGCCGCTACGAGGCGCTCGAGAGTTTCACGCACCGCCGCGCGCCCTTCAATGATCTTGCCGGACCGAATGACGTATTTGACGTTCGGTTCGTACAGTTCGAGCAGGGCTTCGACGCTACCGGCGTTAAGAGCCTCGACGAACGCGCGGCTCATGTCGTTGGGGATGGTGACGGGCATATAGTTCTCCTCTCTTTCTGGCGCGCGTTTCAGGCGCGTTGTGGAATTGTACTTGTGGGCGGCTAGTCGAACGAACCGTTTCCGTCGTCGCGGCTTCCGCCGGGATGACGCCCATCAGTGCGTCGCCCGTAGGAACATCTCAATCCCACTCAAATATTTCGCTCCCCGCGCTCGCAATCCGTCGTTGTGTCCGCCGCTCGTTTCGATGAATTGCTTGGGCGTCGGGGCGGCGGCGTACAGTTGTTGTCCGTGATGGAACGGGATGATCTCATCATTGCGGCTGTGAACGATGAGCACCGGCACCCGGACCTGCGCGAGATGACTCAACGTGGGATAGCGATAACGCGCAATCCATCGAACCGGCAGCCATGAGTACACTTCAGCGCCGAGATCGACGGCCGAGGTGAAGCTCGACTCGACGATCAGCGCCCGCGGCGCCGTGCGCGCCGCCAGCCAGCTCGCCACGGCGCCGCCGAGCGATTCGCCGTGCAGAATAATCGTATCCGGCGCGAGGCCGCGGGCTTCGGTTAGGTAGCGCCAGGCCGCGAGCGCGTCGCGGTAGGTGCCTTGCTCGCTCGGCTGGCCCTCGCTTTGTCCGTAGCCGCGGTAGTCGATGAGCAGCGTGTTGATCTCTAAGCGGTGGAACATTTCGACGTAGTCGAGCCGATGCGAGATGTTGCCGCCGTTGCCGTGAAAGTGGAGCACCGTGCCGCGCGCGCCGGGCGCCGGTATGAACCAGCCGTGCAGGCGTGGCCCGTCTTCCGTCGTGACGGCAACATCTTCGTATTCGAGACCGATGGTGCGCGGTGTTGCGTCGAGTGGGCGCGTTGGGAAATAGACCAGGCGGTCCTGCATCGCATAAACGAACAACAGGATCAGACCGTAAACGACCGCGATCGTGACGAGCGCGCTAAGCACGCGCGTCATTTGGCACGAAAGGTTTGGCGCACCGGGATATACCACCGCGGCCGCATGCGACCGAAGTCCGTGCGGACGTGATGGCGTAGGCTTCGCTTGGAATCGAGCACCCGCGCGCTTCCGTCCTTGCGCAAGAATACCACCCAGTGCCAGAACGGCCGTTCCCTTTCGAGTTGCCATTTGATGGCGAGCAGCGCGAGATTAGGCAGTGCATCCCAAGACTCAAATGGAATCTCCGAACGATGCGCCTTGAAGTCGAACCGTTCGAGAAGCGTTCGTACGTATTTCGTATCCGACCACAATCGTTTGTCGCCGGCGCGGATGCCGAGCGAATTGGCGACAGCCTTCGCCTGCGGGTAGGAAATGCCGGCGATCGCGGCGACGCTGGCGATGCCGCAGCCGGTCGTTTCGAGTTGGATGACGGGCTTCATGATGAGGAATTGTGCGTGGAGCGCGCTACCCTCTGATCTCCGGTCTGCCGCAAGGTGCGGCCCGCGTCGATCGAAAGGTCGTCGTCCGTGCAGGTCACAACTAACCGACCGGTGCTAGGTAAGTAGTGCCGCGGCTTTGCCCAACATTTTGCGCAGAGTTCGCTCGGGGACGCGGCCTTTCTTTTTCGCTTTGCGCACGCGCCAGTCGAGGGAGCGCAGCTGATCGGCGAGGGCGGCACCGGCGATGTCGCCGCCCCCGAGGATCGGAACAACGAAAGGGTAAGGCTTAATCTTGCTTGTGATCGGACAGCAGAGCATGAGGCCACTGCGAGAGTTGTAGGATGACGGCGAGAGCACAACCGCCGGACGGTGGCCGGCTTATTCGTGGCCTTCGGTAGGACTGAAATTCACCCACACGACGTCGCCGCGTTCGGGTACGTAGGCCATTACCAGTTCTCACGACCCTGCGGTTTGCCGAAATCGATTTCGCGGTAGCGATTGCGCGGGTTGATTCTTTTCACCAGGGCACCGAGGTCGTAGCGTGCGGGTGTGCGCCGACTAGCAGGCGTCAGTACAATCTTCCCCTTGACTACCTCGATTTCGAGCGCGTCGTCGGGATGAAGACCGATCTCTTGAGCAACATCGCTCGGCACGCGTACCGCCAAGCTGTTACCCCATTTTTGCGCCCTGGTTTTCATGGTTCTCTCAGGATGTATCTACGGGGTAGATACTAGCATTCATGATTATGCATGCCTACCTTAACCAGTCTTGCGTTGCGGTTCCGCCGCCCGCTCCAGTACGCGCCGCAAGAACCGACCGGTATGCGACTTGGAATTCGCCGCGACTTCCTCGGGCGTCCCGGTCGTGACGATGCGCCCGCCGCCATCGCCGCCTTCGGGGCCGAGGTCGATGATCCAATCGGCGGTCTTAATGACGTCGAGGTTGTGCTCAATCACGACGACGGTATTGCCGGCGTCGCGCAGGCGGACCAGCACCGTCAGCAGCTGGTTGATGTCGTGGAAGTGCAGACCCGTGGTGGGCTCGTCCAGAATGTAGAGCGTCTGGCCGGTGTCGCGTTTGGAGAGTTCGCGGGCGAGTTTCACGCGCTGGGCTTCGCCGCCGGACAAGGTCGTGGCGCTTTGGCCGATGGAGATGTAGGACAAGCCGACCTCCATCAGGGTTTCCAGCTTGCGATTGAGGACCGGAATCGGCTCGAAAAAGCCGAAGGCTTCCTCGACCGTCATGTTCAGCACGTCGTCGATGCTTTTGCCCTTGTATTTGATTTCAAGCGTTTCGCGGTTGTAGCGCTTGCCTTGGCACACGTCGCACGGCACGTAGATGTCCGGCAGAAAATGCATCTCGACTTTGATCAACCCGTCGCCCTGGCAAGCCTCGCAACGCCCGCCGCGGACGTTGAAGGAAAACCGGCCCGGGCCGTAGCCGCGGGCGCGCGCTTCTTGCGTGGCCGCGTAAAGCTCGCGGATCGGCGTAAACAGGCCGGCGTACGTTGCCGGGTTCGAGCGGGGCGTGCGGCCGATCGGCGATTGGTCGATGTCGATTACCTTGTCGAACTGTTCCAGTCCATCGATCGCCGTGTGCGGCGCCGGTTCGAGCGGCGAGCCGTACAGTTGCTTCGCCGCCGCCGCGTACAGGGTGTCGTTGATGACGGTCGATTTGCCCGACCCCGAAACGCCGGTAACGCAAGTGAGAACACCGACCGGAATGGCGACGTCGACATTCTTTAAATTGTTGCCGCGCGCGCCGCGGATCGTGAGTTGGCGTTCGGGATCGGCGGCGAGCCGCAAACGCGGTACCTCTATGCGCAGCTGTCCGCGCAAGTATTGCCCGGTCAGCGAATGCGGATGGTTGGCCACGTCGTTTGGCGCGCCTTGTGCGACGATGGCGCCGCCGTGCACGCCGGCTTTCGGGCCGATATCGAGCACGAAATCGGCGGCGCGGATGGCTTCCTCATCGTGCTCGACCACGATCACGGTGTTGCCGAGGTCGCGAAGATGCCGCAACGTGTCGAGCAGCCGCGCGTTGTCGCGCTGGTGCAACCCGATCGACGGTTCGTCGAGCACGTACATCACGCCCACCAGGCCGGCGCCGATCTGCGACGCCAGGCGGATGCGCTGAGACTCGCCGCCGGAGAGCGTGTCGGCCGAGCGCGCGAGCGTCAGATAGTCGAGCCCGACGTTCGCGAGAAACCCGAGACGCCCGCGAATTTCCTTCACGATCTTGTCGGCGATCTCGCCGCGATTCCCGGGCAGTATGAGACTCTCGAAGAACGCGAGTGCGGCTTTGATCGGTAGCTCGGTCAACGCGGGCAGCGGCTTGTCGGCGACATAGACGTGGCGCGCGCCGAGTTTCAGGCGGCTGCCCTCGCACTCGGTGCACGGGCGCGTGCTCAAGTACTTGGCCAGCTCCTCGCGAATGATGTTCGAGTCGGATTCGCGGTAGCGGCGCTGCATGTTCGGCAACACGCCTTCGAACGTATGCGTGCGTTTGTACACCGAACCGCGCTCGTTGACGTAGCTGAACGCGATCTCCTCCTCGCCGCTGCCGTGAAGAATGACGTCACGAATCTTGCGTGGCAATTCCTCGAACGGTTGATCCAGATCGAAACCGTAATGGGCGGTGAGCGATTCGAGCATTTGGAAGTAGAAATTATTGCGCCGATCCCAACCGCGGATCGCGCCGGCCGGAAGCGGGAGCGTCGGATCGCTCACCACGCGCGCGGGATCGAAAAACTGGTGCACGCCCAAGCCGTCGCACGCCGGGCAGGCGCCGGCCGGGTTGTTGAACGAGAACAAGCGCGGTTCGAGTTCCGTGATGCTATAGCCGCAGTGCGGACAGGCGTAGCGCGCGGAAAAAACTATTTCCTCGGCCGCGTGCCCCTCGGTCGCTCCCGACATCCTGTCTCCCGCGACACTAGCGCGTCCCTGCGCGTCGCCGGGGAGCGTCACGGCGCGCACCAGGCCGTTGCTCAAATTGATCGCGGTTTCGAACGACTCGGCAAGGCGCGATTCCTGTCCGGGGCGTACGACCACGCGATCGACCACGGCTTCGATCGTGTGCTTCAGTTTCTTGTCCAGTGTGTGGGCTTCGTCGAGCCCGACGACGATGCCGTCGATGCGCGCGCGCACGAACCCTCGGGTGCGCAGTTCCTCCAGGATGTGCAGGTGTTCGCCCTTGCGGTCGTCCACCAGCGGCGCGAGCAGCATGAGCTTGGTGTCCGCGGGCAGCGTCATGACGTGATCGACCATCTGGCTGACGGTTTGGGCCGCCAGCGTCACGCCATGTTCCGGGCAGCGCGGTTCGCCGGCGCGGGCGTACAGCAGGCGCAGGTAGTCGTATATTTCGGTGACAGTGCCGACGGTCGAGCGCGGATTGTGTGACGTCGATTTCTGCTGGATCGAAATGGCCGGGCTCAGACCCTCGATTAGATCGACGTCCGGTTTTTCCATCAGCGCAAGGAACTGGCGCGCGTAGGCGGACAGCGATTCGACGTAGCGCCGTTGGCCTTCGGCATAGAGCGTGTCGAACGCAAGCGAGGACTTACCCGATCCGGAAAGGCCGGTGATGACGATCAGCTTGTCGCGCGGCAGATCGACGTCGATGTTCTTCAGGTTGTGGGTCCGCGCGCCGCGGATACGTATGTGTTCCATGATTTCCGAAACGTATCGGTCGATGTGTCGTGCCGAACTGTCACGCCCCCTCTCCCTTCGGGAGAGGTGAGGGCCGGTGTTCCGCCGAGCGCGCGCGACCCCGCCCCCTTCCTCATTCCCTCCCCCGCAAGCGGGGGAGGGCCGCTACGCGCATCGCTCCCGACGTCCATGTCTCTCGCGAAATTCGCACCTCCTTGTGCAGCATCCTGCGCTCGCGGCATTCGCAAGTCCCTGCGCATCAGAGCGAGCCGAGCGCGCTGCGCGCGACCTCATTTTATTGCGCAACCTGCTAGTATACGCGTCCGCCCAAAAGAGAACCAAAATGGCCGCGGCGAGTCGCGGTTGACCCGATGCGCAGCCGACGTAACCCGATGACCGCGTTGGAACGCCGCGCCGTGGCCGCGTTGGCGGGCATTTACGGCACGCGTCTTCTCGGCCTCTTTCTGATTCTTCCGGTATTCGCGCTCTACGCGCAGACGCTCGACGGTTATACCCCGCGCCTCATGGGGTTGGCATTGGGGATTTACGGCCTGACACAGGCTTGCCTGCAAATCCCGTTTGGAGCGCTGTCGGACCGGCTTGGCCGCAAGCCCGTGATCGCGTTCGGGCTGATCCTGTTCGCCGTGGGCAGCGTTGTCGCGGCGAACGCGCATTCGATCGAGATGGTCGTGATCGGGCGGGCGCTGCAGGGAAGCGGCGCCGTCAGCGCGGCGGTGACGGCGCTGGTCGCCGACCTGACGCGCGATACCCAGCGCACGAAGGCCATGGCCGTTATCGGCATTACCGTTGGCGCATCGTTCCTGGTCGCGATCCCTCTGGGTTCGGCGCTAAACGCCCTGATCGGTGTGCCCGGTATCTTCTGGCTTACCGCCGGCCTCGCGTCGGTCGGCATCGCGGTTCTTTGGCTGGCGGTGCCAAGACCGCCGGCGCGTCCTCGCGGACCGGCACCGGCGCTGCTGCCGCAGCTGCGCGCGGTCCTGCGCAATCGGGACTTGCTGCAACTCAACGTGGGTATCTTCGCGTTGCACGCGGCGCTAACCGCCATGTTCGTCGTGCTGCCGGCAGCTTTGGTCGAGCGCGCCGGCTTGCCGCAAAACGAGCACGCGGCGCTTTATCTGCCGCTAATGGTGGCCTCGGCGATACCGCTCTTTCCGATTATCGCCTGGTCCGAGCGCAGCGGCCGCCAGCGCCACGCCTACGCGGCGGCGGTGCTGGTGTTGACCTTGGCACTCGGCGGTTTAAGTCTCGCGCACGATTCGCTGATGGCGATTGGCGCCGGCCTGCTCGTGTTTTTCGTCGCGTTTAATCTTCTCGAAGCATCGCTGCCGTCGCTCGTGTCGAAAACGGCGCCGGCGCACGCGAAGGGCATGGCGATCGGCGTGTACAGCACGTTTCAATTTCTCGGCGCGTTCGTCGGCGGCGATCGCGGCGGTTGGCTCTATCAGCACTATGGAATGGCCGCCGTGCTGGCCGGCGCCGCCGTGATTACCGGCATTTGGTTTTTCGTGGCCCTGCGAAACGTGATCGGAAATTGACGCACAATTCCCGCTCGCCGCGACGCTGTTGCCGGGCGCCGCGCGATCCGGCTAGACTATCGATCCCTTAACTCGCACGTGATTCTTAGACTAGTGCACGTGCGCAAACCTGGAGGTACGTATGGCACGCGGCGTCAATAAAGTCATTCTGGTCGGCAACCTCGGCAGAGATCCGGAAGTCCGCTATTCCCCGAACGGTCAGGCGGTCGCGAACGTGACCATCGCGACGTCGGAATCGTGGAAAGACAAGACCAGTGGCGAGAAACAAGAACGCACCGAGTGGCACCGAATCGTTTTCTTCGGGCGCCTCGCCGAGATCGCGGGCGAGTATTTGAAGAAAGGCGCGCAGATTTACGTCGAAGGCCGACTGCAGACGCGCAAGTGGCAGGACAAGGACGGCCACGATCGCTATACGACCGAGATCGTCGCGAACGACATGCAAATGCTCGGTTCGCGCGGCGGTGCCGGGATGCCGAGCGAACCCGCCACGGAATCGGCGCCGGCCGGTTCGTCCGCACCATCGACGGCGCGCTCGGGCGCCAAGGCGACGGCGGGCGCCGATTTCGACGACGACATTCCTTTCTAAAAAGCAGTTGTAAGTAGCAAGTTTCAAGTAGCAAGCAAGCTACGGCAAGGTTTTCCTTGCTACTTGCTACTTGTTACTTGCTACTGAAGTTTACCCCGGCGGCCATTTCATGCGCCGCCCACCCAGCAAATGCGCATGCACGTGAAAGACGGACTGGCCGCCATCGCGGTTACAGTTGATCACGGCGCGATAGCCGGGCTCGGCGATGTCCATTTCCTCGGCGACGCGTTTTGCCGTCAGCAACAGCCGGCCTAAGAGCGACGCGTCGCCGTTGCTGACGTCGTTCAGCGTGGCGATATGCCGCTTCGGGATAATAAGTACGTGTACCGGGGCTTGCGGTTGGATGTCCCGAAACGCGAGGATCTCGTCGTCTTCATACACCGTGTCCGGCTTGATCGCACCTGCCACCATTTTGCAAAACAAACAGTCGTCGGTCATGGCCGCTCCCATCGCGCGCATGAAAGTCAAGAGCATAGAGCGTATCGCCCGGACAAGGAAGTTGGGCGTCATCTCGCTGAAAAGCCGGATTGGGCTAGAATAGTCGGCGTCCATCAGTGAATGCTTGGAGGTGCGACTATGCCGATGGAAGAAGATCCCGTCATCGGGGCGATGTACGAAGACGAGGATGGGCTCGCGTTCGAAGTGCTGTCGTTCGATGAGGACGATGGCATAATCGAAGTGCAATACGAGGACGACGAGGTAGCCGAGATCGACATCGACTCCTGGTACGAGCTTGATCTAAAGAAGTTGAAGCCTGCCGCCGTAAAGGACGAAGCGGAAGAAGCGGAAGAACCAGAGGAACCGCCGAAGCGCGGCAAGCCCGTGCCGATCCCGGAGGAAGACGACGACGATATCGAAGATTTCGAAGATACCGACGATGACGAAGACGACGATGACTACCAGGATCGTTGAAACGCCGGGATTTGCAGCGCGCCCCATCCGCCGGCGCGCGCCAGAGGGTGCGGAATACATTAACGGTTGGAAAAGAGGGGCGAGGAAACTACGGTGCAGTCGCTGGGTCGCATCCTGCACCAGGGAGGAGTAGCCGTGCTACTCCTCCCGCCGGAATTCGATGTGTGTTACACCATGTCTTTGAGTGTTTTAAGGGGCTGAACCTTCACAACGTTACGGGCCGGCTTGGCCTTGAACATGACCTCTTCTTTGGTAAACGGATTAATCCCCTTGCGCGCCGGTACCGCCGGCTTCTTGATGACCTTGATTTTCATCAGGCCGGCGAGATTGACGATGCCGGGACCGCGTTTCAGGTCGCGTTCAATCAGGCCTTGCAGCGCGTCAAACACGGCGACGACGTCCTTGCGTTTCAAATTGGTTTTTTCGGCAATGAAGTTGAAGATTTCCGACTTCGTCGTTGGTTTTTGTCCGGCGGTTGCCATGTAGTTCTCCTGAGTGGGAGTTAGAAGTTGGGGGCAAGTAAAGTAGCAGTAATTTATCGGAAAAAACAGGTTTGTAGAAGGTATCGGACCGGCAACCCGGCGCGCGGCGTGCGGTCTCGGTACGCTCCGCCCGACCGTATCGGCCGCTCGCCTGCGCCCCCGATTTGAAAAAAATCATCGCCGACCCGATTAGGTGCGGCGCGGTTCGTTTCGGTCGATAGTCGGTATCGAGCACCCCAAAAGTTCGCGCCACGAGCGACCGCGCGCGGCCGCGTAGTGTGCCCGCGCCGGTTACCCGCCGGAATGGCGATGAAAGAGTTTGCCCGCGGAGCCGCTATAATGCCCCGTGGGGCCGCAAGTCGTAGACCGTGGGAAAAGACTCCAGTCGACACCCCAATGTTGTGGAGAACGTGCGATGCCAATTTATGAGTATGAGTGCGCCGAGTGCGGACACCGGCTGGAGGCGATCCAGAAGGTATCCGAGGCCCCGCTCGCCGATTGCCCCAGCTGCGGTAAGACCGCTTTGAAGCGCTTGATTTCGGCGGCGGGGTTTCAGTTGAAAGGCGGGGGCTGGTACGCCACCGACTTCAAGAACAGCGGCAGGAAGAAAAGCGACAAAGGCGACGCCAAGGGAGACGCCAAGACCGACGCCGGCGGCGATGGATCGGCGTCGGACGGCGGTGCGGCACCCGAAAAGAAAGCCCATGGTTGCGGCGGCGGAGCCTGCGGGTGCGCCCATTGAAGGTGCCCACCATACGGCGCTATCTCGCGGCCGGCCTGCTCATTTGGGTTCCGCTTGGCGTGACGATCCTGATCATCAAGTTCCTTGTCGACTTGATGGATCAGACGCTGTTGCTACTCCCGATCGCGCTGCGTCCGGAAACCTGGTTTGGGCAACGCATTCCGGGGTTGGGAGTCGTTTTCACGGTCGTCGTCGTCCTGGTATCGGGCATGATCGTTACCAACCTCCTCGGGCGCCAGCTGCTGCATCTCGGCGAACGACTGCTCAATCGCATCCCGCTGGTGCGCACGATCTACACCTCGGCCAAGAAAATTACCGAAACGATTTTCAGCAGCGGCGGCAAGTCGTTTCGTAAAGTGGTCATGGTCGAGTATCCCCGCCGCGAAATGTGGACGTTGGCGTTCGTGACCGGGGATGGCGTGGCCGAAGTCGAGGCCCATACCGGCGAGAGCATGGTGAACGTCTTCATCCCGACCACGCCGAATCCGACGTCGGGGTTCGTCTTCATGGTGCCGCGCAAGGACGTGATCGAACTCTCGATGTCGACGGACGACGGATTGCGTCTGATCTTGTCGGCTGGGGTCGTCACTCCCGAGTACAAGAAAGCGGCATCGCCCCAAAAGAACGTGTCCCGCGCTTAGGCTCCTTTGCGCTCGCTGATCCGGTAATGCGTACTCATGCCTGCGGAGAACTGGATCGGTCACTGATCGATCGCGACGTTGCGCTGTGCGGCTGGGTGCAAACACGACGCGATCATGGCGGCGTGATCTTCATCGACCTGCGCGACCGCGAGGGCGTGGCGCAAGTCGTGTGCGATCCCGACCGCGCGGACACGTTCAAGATCGCCGAGGGTGTGCGCAGCGAATACGTCCTGCGCGTTGTCGGCACGGTGCGCGCGCGCCCCGCCGGAACCGAAAATGCGGCGCTGCGGACCGGCCAGGTCGAGGTGCTCGCGCGCGAGATCGAGATTCTGAATCGCGCCGATGCCCTGCCGTTTCAACTCGACGAGACCGACGTGAACGAATCGGTGCGCTTGCGCTACCGTTATCTCGATCTTCGCCGCGACGCGATGCAAAGAAATCTTCGGCAACGGCACCGCATCGTGCAATCGCTGCGCCGGTTTCTCGAGGAACACGCATTCACGGAAATCGAAACGCCGATGCTCACCCGGTCCACCCCCGAGGGTGCGCGTGATTATCTCGTGCCCTCGCGCACGCATCCGGGATCGTTTTTCGCATTGCCGCAGTCGCCGCAGTTGTTCAAGCAAATCCTGATGATGTCCGGGTTCGAGCGCTACTATCAGCTCGCGCGTTGTTTCCGCGACGAAGATCTGCGCGCCGATCGGCAGCCGGAGTTCACCCAGCTCGATATCGAAACCTCGTTCATGGACGAAAACGGCGTGACGCGGCTCATGGAGCAAATGCTACGCCGCCTGTTCAAGGAAGTTCTGGACGTCGATCTTCCGAATCCATTCCCGCGGCTGACCCATGCCGAAGCGATGCAGCGTTACGGTTCCGACAAACCGGACTTGCGCAATCCGCTCGAATTCGTCGACGTCGCCGATCTGGTGAAGACCGCCGAGTTCAAGGTGTTCGCCGGGCCAGCGAACGCGCCGGATGGGCGCGTCGCCGCGCTACGGTTGCCGCGCGGCGGCGAACTCGCGCGCAGCCAGATCGATCAGTACACGGCCTACGTCGCGCAATTCGGCGCGAAGGGTCTCGCGTATGTTAAGGTCAACGACGCCGGCAACGGGCGCGACGGCTTGCAGTCGCCGATACTCAAATTCTTGTCGGACGACGCCGTCGCCGGAATACTGGCGCGCACCAAGGCCGAAAGCGGCGATCTTATTTTCTTCGGCGCCGACAAGAGCAAGGTTGTCAACGATTCGCTCGGAGCGCTGCGGCTAAAGCTCGGCCGGGAACTCGGTTTGGTCGCGGACGGTTGGCGGCCGTTGTGGGTCGTCGACTTTCCGATGTTCGAGTACGACGCCGAAGCGAAGCGTTGGGTGGCGGTGCATCATCCGTTCACGGCGCCCAGAGTGGAAGACGAAGCCATGGTGGACAAGGATCCGGCGAACGCCAAGGCGCGGGCCTACGATATCGTGTTGAACGGTTCCGAGATCGGCGGCGGTTCGATTCGTATCCATCGCGGCGAGCTGCAGAGCCGCATTTTCGCGGCGCTCGGGATCGGTGCCGAGGAAGCGCAAGCGAAATTCGGATTTCTGCTCGAGGCGCTGAAGTACGGTGCCCCGCCGCACGGCGGTATCGCCTTCGGTATCGACCGCATTGCGGCGCTGATGGTCGGTTCCGATTCGATCCGCGACGTGATTGCCTTCCCAAAAACACAAAAGGCGACCGACCTCATGAGTTCGGCACCGAGCCCCGTCGACGATGCGCAGTTGCGCGAACTGCACATACGGCTGCGCAAGCCGCCGGGCGAAGGCCCGACGGGACTTTAGAGGACATCCTGAAGCGAAAAGCAACGGAATCCGCAGATGAACGCGGATCAACGAACGGATGAACGCGGATGTTCCAAGTGTTACAGACTCGGTCAGTAAATAGTGCACGTCACCTCTTCCGGGTCCCTTCTCCCTGCGGGATAAGGACAGAACCTTCCCCCGCGAAAGCGGGAGATGAGGTAGTGCCATTGATCACTGAACTCGTTACTCTCCCGTTGCGATGTCCGATCAGCATCGATCTTACAAGCGGCCCGAGTCGGTTCTCGTGGTTGTCCATACGCGCGCCGGTGAGGTGCTGCTGCTGAAGCGCGCCGACCATTCGAGTTTTTGGCAATCGGTCACGGGCGCGATGGATTGGGACGAACACGATCCGCGCGTCACGGCGCAACGCGAATTGGCGGAGGAGATCGGGCTCTCGATCGCTACGGACGCGCTGGAGGACTTGGATTTGGTACAACGCTATCCGATCTTACCGCAGTGGCGCTATCGCTACGCGCCGGACGCGCATGAGAACACCGAGCGCGCGTTTGCCTTGGAAGTTCCCGACCGGATCGCGTTGGCCGCACACCCCGAGCACACCGAGTACCGCTGGCTTGACCCCGTGGCCGCGGCGGCGCTCGCGACGTCGTGGACGAATCGCGTCGCCATCGAGCGGGCTACCCGCCGGGCACGGGGCGAATGAATACGAGCGCAGAACGCGCTCCGGTCGTGCTGCTGCACGGCTTGTGGCTGACCGGTTGGGCCATGACGTATATCGCCTGGCGATTGCGCCGCGACGGTTTTCAGCCGCATCTGTTTTCCTATCCCAGCGTGCGCCTGTCGCTGCGCGCCAATGCCGAAGCCCTCCGAACCTTCAGCGATGCGATACGCGGTGAGACGATTCATTTCGTCGGCCACAGCTTGGGCGGGGTGGTCATCCAGGCGATGCTCGCCTATTGTCCGCCGCCGCGCCCGGGGCGGGTGGTGACGCTATGCGCGCCGCATCGCGGCAATCGCGCGGCGCGGCATCTCGCGCAGCGAAAGTGGGGCAAGCGCATGCTGGGCGCCAGTATGGGGGACTTGTTGAACGGCGGCGCGCCCGCGTGCGATCTGTCCGGGCGCGAATTCGGGTTGATTCGGGGGGACCGATCCTTCGGCGTCGGGCGCCTGTTCTCGCAGCTCGATGCCCCCAACGACGGCGTTGTGTTGCTGAGCGAGGTTGAGCTTCCCGGTGCCGCCGACGCGATAACGCTGCATGCGTCGCACAGCGGCATCTTGTTGTCGCGCAAAGCGGCCGCGAATACCGATCACTTCCTGCGTTTCGGCCGCTTCATGAAGTAGGGATGCCGACGTCCTGACTCGGCTGGGTCGCCACAAGGGCCGGTGGTACACTGCTTCGCCGAGCGGCGGCCGACGCGACTCGCCGCCGCGCGCGAATTGCACGAGGTTTATCGAAGCGAGGATTTCGTGGCCGGCCATTCCAAGTGGGCCAACATCCAGCACCGCAAGGGGCTTCAAGACGCCAAGCGTGGCAAGATATTTACCAAGATCATCCGCGAGATTACGGTTGCCGCGCGCATCGGCGGCGGCGATGCTGCACAGGATGTGCGAATTTCGCGAGAGCGCAGGATGCGCGGGAGCGATGCGGGACATAACCCGCGGCTGCGCCATGCGATCGACAAGGCCTTGGCACAGAACATGTCGAAGGACAACATCGAACGCGCGATCAAACGCGGTACCGGCGAGCTGGAGGGGGCGAATTACGAGGAAGTGCGCTACGAAGGCTACGGGCCGGGCGGCGTTGCGATCCTGGTCGACTGCCAGACCGATAACCGCAATCGCACGGTCGGCGACGTGCGCCACGCGTTTACCAAGTACGGCGGCAACCTCGGCACCGACGGTTCGGTCGCGTATCTGTTTAAAAAGCTCGGCGTCATCGGACTCGATCCCGGCGCCGACGAGGATGCCGTCATGGAGGCGGCGCTCGAATCCGGCGCTGAGGACGTCGTCACGAATTCCGACGGCAGCATCGACGTGCTGTCGGCGCCGGGAGCGCTTCAAGCCGTATGCGACGGCCTGGAGCGTGCCGGACTCAAACCCGCAAACGCGGAAGTGACCGAACGGGCGTCCACGGCGGTGGCTGTCGACGGCGACGACGCGCAGCAGCTACTCAAGCTGCTCGAAGCGCTCGATGATCTCGACGACGTGCAAAACGCGCATACCAACGCCGAGTTCCCCGATTCCATGAGCGCCGCGGCCACGGCGAGCGCTGCAAGAAGCTGATGCGCAATTCATACCAACGCGCGCGTAAGCGCGCATCGGCTCGCCTCCCTCTCCCCTCGGGAGAGGGAATGAGGGTGAGGACGGGAGAAGGGAACGAATCATCTGATATTGTCGGGCATGTAAAGGTCACCCTCTCCCATCGGGAGAGGAGAGGGTGAGGGGGAGATTATGAAACAGCTCATCCACAACATGACGTGGTTCCAACTCAGCCTGCGCATAAGTTCGATGATTTATCTTCTCGCCCTCTCCCATCGGGAGAGGGCAGGGGTGAGGGGGAGATTATGAGCCAGCCCATCACGAAATGGCGTCACTTCACCGCTGGCGTTGCGCGCCACATCGAAGTCTGGCGCACCGCCTGGCGGGAGCAAAAACTCCAGGAACCTATCGTCGTTCCTCAAGGCAAAGAACTTGAGTTTCTGCCGGCGGTGCTCGAGCTTCAGGAATCG
>DASWLD010000010.1:0-15003 GCA_036396275.1 Burkholderiales bacterium | reverse complement strand
AAATCTTTCGACGAAAAGGTTTACCCCATCGGTGGCAAACTGTTCGTCTGACAACGGTCGAGAGGTCTTAAAGGTACGGCGAAGGTAATCCAGCGCCTTGCGCACTTTAGGCAACGGGATACTGTATTGCCGACGGATGGCCGCGAGCACGAAAGCTTCGACGAGGTTGATAAAAGAAAGCTGACGGCCTTTGCGGTCGGCGATATCTATTACCGGACGGAACGATTGCTGCCCGAGCAACCAAGCGCGAAGAGTCGACTTGGGAATGCGCAGATACCCCGCCGCTTCGACAATCGAATAGGCCGGCATCTCTCTTAGATCTCGTTCGGTGACAGCTTTACGACCCATCGATTCCCCCACGAAGCGCCGATACAAATGGTACCGACTGTATCGGGTTACAGCAATGCGGATTCGACATCGCGTCGTCGATATGACGTCACCCGATACGCACTTTTACAAGAGTCACTTTTCCGGAAGGCCGTGGCGGGTTTCGCCTAATATTGCGTTTCGTACAGCGAGGTATTTGATCTCCGCGGGCAGCGCTGTTCCATCTGCCTACCTATTCCCCTACCCGACTTGCCGTCTGCCTTTTCGTTGAGAAGGGGGCGCGACGCCGGCGATGGCGAAGAATTTATTGAACACCGGCGTATCACCGGCCTCGATCCAGACATTTTGCATCGCGGCCTTGAAAACCGGGGAGATGGCGGCCAGACGCTCGACTTTGCCGATGAACGCCTCGCCGTGCTGGACCATCAGGTCTTCCAGCGGCCCGGCACCGATCGCCGCGATTGTTTTATCGGAGCGGTCGATTTCCAGAATCCGCAATATCAACTCCCACAACGTGTCCGGTTGGTGGAAGGCCAGATCGACCAGCTCGTCCACGGCCCAACTGTGCCGGTCGTACCCCAATGTCCCAACACCGAGCTGCTGCGCGTAGATCCAGGTTTTCGCGAGCCGCACTCGTTCCTGCGAGATTTTGAACTGAATCGCTTCCGACGTTGACGTGGTTTGCATGGATAAGCGTTTCTCCCTAGAACCTTTGTGTCGGCGTCGGTTCGTACGACGGCGGGGCGCGCGTACTTTGATTGCAGCATCCGGGCGCGAGCGGCGCCGCACCGGTAATCTTGAAAACGCGCGGTTTCATCGGGAATCGCCGCGCGCACCACCGGGCGTCTTGAACGAAGTAGCGGCGGTCGTGGCTGGCTCTCGAAACCGGCGAACGACCGCAGTGCGGCGCATGGATCACTTCCTATTCGGCGGCTTCATTCCCTTAATGTAAACGGCGGCCGGGATTCACCAAGGGTTGAGCCATTGCGCGGGGCGATTCCCGGTCAACGCCGCGACAAGATTTTCCGCCGCCATCATTGCCATCTTGCGGCGCGTCGACTCGGTGCTCGACGCGATGTGCGGGGCGAGGACGATATTTTTCAGCGCGAGTAGGTCGGAAAGGAAATTGGGTTCATTCTCGTAGACATCGAGACCGGCACCGGCGATGCGGCCTTCCTTCAACGCGGCGAAGAGCGCCTGGTCGTCGACGACACCGCCGCGCGCAACGTTTATTAAGACGGCGGTCGGTTTCATCCGCGCGAGTTGCGCAGCGCCGATTAGATGATGCGTGTCGGCGGTGTACGGCACGTTCAACGTCACGATGTCGGCACGCGTGAACAGCTCATCGAGACCGAGATACCGCGCATTCAAGTCGCGCTCGACCGCGGCGTCGACGCGATGGCGGTTGTGATACAACACCGTCATATCGAATCCGCGCGCACGCCGCGCTACCGCCTGGCCGATGCGACCCATGCCGATGATCCCGAGCGTGGCGCCGCCGACGTCGCGACCGAGGAATTGCTTCAGCTTCCACCCTTTCCATGCGCCCGTACGCAGCCACGCTTCGGCTTCGGTCAGCCGGCGCGCGGTCGCGAGGATCAACGTCCAGGTGAAATCGGCGGTGGCGTTGTCGAGCACACCGGGGGTATTCGTAACCGTCACGCGGCGCGCGCTGCACGCGGCGACGTCGATGTTGTTGTAGCCGACGGCGATGTTGCACACCGCCTTGAGATCCGGGCAGCGCTCGAGCAGCGCGGCGTCGATGCGATCGCTGATGGTCGTTACCGCACCGTGTTTGTCGGCGAGCCGGCGCGCCAGCTCCTCGGGCGGATACGGCACATCCGTTTGGTTGCTGCTGACCTCGAAATGCCGACCCAGGAATTCGAGCACGTCATCAAAGACTTCGCGGGTGACGAGTACCTTCGGTTTCATGGGAAGCGGATGCTACAAGATTCGCCGGGCCCGCTCGCGGCTGCCGGCAGCGCGTCGCGCCACATCGACCGGCGCGTTCAGTCGCCCTTCGACCGCAGGGATTGCCAGAGGTCGACCAGCATCATCGCGACACCGACGAGGATCACACCGGTGAGCGCCGGGTCGCGCAGCTTGAGCACGACGGGCCCGAGGTAGACCACCATCAGCGTCATTGCCACGATCCCCGCCAAAATCTTAAAGACCATTCAAGCGTCTCCTATTTCATCTTGTGCTTCGCCCTTGGAAACCCGTGCGACCAGCCAACGCGCCGTGCGCAGCAGGCGCGCGTCCCGATGCCGTTGACCGACGAGCTGGACGCCGATCGGCAGTCCGTTCGCGCCCAACAACAGCGGCAACGAAAGCGCGGGCATGCCGCACAGCGACCACAATGTGCAGAACGAAGGATCGCCCGTCGACGCAAGCCCCTTGGGCGCGGTTCCGGAGACCGCGGGCGTTAGTATCGCATCGCAACGCTCGAACAATTCCGCAAAGCCCTCGTTCAACATCGGAATGCGCGCGAGCGCACTTTGATACTTGAACGCCGTAACGGCGCGACCGCGCTCGAGTTGCGCGCGCAGCGTCTCGCTCAATCGATCGCGACCGCGATCGTATTCATCGACGAGCGCCGCCGCCATCTCTGCCTCCATTATTGTGCGGTGATGTTCGAGCGCATCGAGTGCGTTGTCGGGAAGGTCCACTTCAACGACGCGGTCGCCGAGCGCTGCGGTCAGCTCGGCGAACCCCTCGCGCGTGTCCTCGTCCGTGCGTTCCCACAACGGCGTCTTGATGAACGCGACCAACGGCGGCAACGGCGGCTCTTCGGCGGCGATATCCCGAAACGGAATACGCGCGCGCGGGCGCGTATCGGGATCGCGCACATCGCCGCCCACGAGCGCCTCGCAGCCGAGCGCGAGATCCTCGATGGAGCGTGCGAACACCCCCAACTGGTCGAGCGTGCGAGAGAGTTTGAGAACGCCGTGGCGCGAAATGAGCCCGTGCGTCGGCTTGAACGCGTAGACGCCGCAATACGCCGCCGGCCGAATCAGCGAACCGTTGGTCTGGCTGCCGAGCGCGAGCGGCACCATGCCGGCGGCGACCGCCGCCGCCGAGCCGCTCGACGAGCCGCCCGGTGTGTGAGCCGGGTTGTGCGGATTGCACGTCTTCCCGGGCGTATAGGTCGCGCATTCGGTGGTCACGGTCTTGCCCATGATGACCGCGCCCGCCGCGCGCAACCTCGCGACCACCGTCGCGTCGCTGTCCGGCGTGCGGCCCGCGTGCAGCACGGTGCCGTCCTCGGTCGGCATATCCATGGTGTCCATGATGTCCTTGATTCCCACCGGCACGCCGTGCAGCGGCCCAACCGGCTGGCCTTTGCTCCGATCCTGGTCGCGCGCGCGCGCCTGATTCAGCGCGTATTCGGAGTCGAGGAATTGCCAGGCCTGAACCCTTTCCTCCACCTCGCGCACGCGCGCCAGACACGCCTCGACCAACTGCTCGGCGCTAATCGCGCCGTCGCGGACCGAGCGCGCCGACTCGCTCGCGGTGAGCCAATTGAGTCGGAGAGCATCCATGCGGCGCTCAATTGCCGTAGATGAGATCCGGCAGCCAGAACATCAGCTGCGGGAACACGTACACCAGGAACATGGTGACGAACACCAGGGCGAGGAACGGGAAGCAGCCCTTGAAGATGGTCCACAGCTCCACGAAGGCCGGTGCGATGCCTTTCAGATAGTACGCCGACATCGCCATCGGCGGCGTCAGGAACGAGGTCTGCAGATTGAGCGCCACCAGGATGCCGAAGAAGATCGGGTCGACCTGGAAATGCGGCAGCAGCGGCAGGAAAATCGGCACGAAGATGATGATTATCTCGGTCCATTCCAGCGGCCAGCCGAGCAGGAAGATGATGATCTGCGAGATGATCAGGAACAGCACCGGGTTGAGGTCGAGTCCGAGCACGAACGCCTTGATGATGCCCTCGCCGCCGAGATACGAGAACACCGAGGCAAACAGCCACGAACCCACGAACAGGAAACACACCATCGCCGAGGTGCGCGCCGTAAGGTAGACCGCCTCCTGCAAGCGGCCCCAGGTGAGCGCGCGGTAGGCGGCGGCAAGGATCAGGGCTCCCAGCGCGCCGACCGCGGCGGCCTCGGTCGGCGTCGCCAGGCCGAACAGGATCGAACCGAGCACACAGAAGATCAGTACGGCGAGCGGAACGAAGGCCTGCAGGAGCAGCAGGCCCGCCTTGCTCCACGGTATGTCGCTCTCCGCCTTCGGGAGCGCCGGCGCCAATTTTGGATTCAGGACCACGCGCGTAATCACGTAGCCGATGTAAAGCCCCGAGAGCAAGAGACCCGGGAGCATTGCGGCGGCGTACAGCCGCACCACCGAGACCGAGGACGCGGCCGCATACACGATCAACATGATCGAGGGCGGAATTAGGATGCCGAGCGTGCCGCCGGCGCAGATGACACCGCACGACAGCCGTTGGTCGTAGCCCGCCTTGAGCATCGCCGGCAGCGCCAGCAGTCCCATCAGTGTCACCACCGCGCCCACGATGCCGGTGGCGGTGGCGAACATCGCGCACGTTGCCAGCGCCGCCACCGCCATCGAGCCCGGGATGTGGCGCAGCGCCACTTGCAGGCTGTAAAACAACCGGTCGAGGATGTTGGAGCGCTCGATCACGTAGCCCATAAACAAAAACAGCGGCACCGCGACCAGCACGTCGTTGCTCATGATGCTCCAGGTATTCTGCGTCAGCAGGTAGAACACCCGGTTGTCGAAGAACTCCTGGCCCGGCTGATAATACGCGTAGAAACCGAACCCGACGCCCATGCCCATCAACGTGAACGCAATGGGGAAACCGAGCAGGATGAGGAAGATGAACAGCCCCAGCATCACCAGGGCGACGACCGGATCGCTCATGTCGGCCCCGCTTGCATTGACTGCCGCTTCGCGAGCGCTTCCTGCTCGTGCCGGATCGCCGATTCCAGTTCCTCGACGTCGTGCAGCCGCTGCGGCCAGCCGTTGTCGCGGATGCATTGAATGCAGCGCAGCACCTCGGCAAAGCCCTGCAGCGTGAGCAGGCCGGCGCCGAACGGAATCAGTATCTTCATCTGCCACACCGGCACGCCGACCGGACTCCAGACGCTCGCCTCGCGGAGCCTGAGTGCCTCGAGGCCGTAGCTCCACCCGGCGTAGACGAGGGCCAGGACGCCGGGGAAGAAGAACAGGACATAGAGCGTCAGCTCGACAATCCCCTGCGTGCGCGGGCGCCACGTGCGGTAGAGGAAGTCCCCGCGCACGTGGCCGTTGCGCGACAGGGTATAGGCGCCGGACATGAAGAACAGGGCGCCGTACAAGAGGTAGCTCATGTCGAACGCCCAACTCGTCGGGTTGCTGAGCGCGTAGCGCACGAACACCTCGTATGAAGTGCCGAATGTGAGGATCAAGATGCACCACGCGAACGCGTGGCCGACCATTCTGTTCAGCTGGTCGACGCCGTATATCAGCCGGTTAATCATGCGCCGCCCCCATCGGGTACAAGAAAATGGGGCGGCCGCATGCCCGCGCCGCCCCGAGTGTTACTGTCGTTGACTGCGTCTGCTCGTCAGGCGAGCTTGGTCTTGAACACGTGCTCGTAGCCCATCTTGTATTCCGCTTCGTTGAGGAAATGGTAGAACACGACGCGCTTGGCCCACGCGCGCTGCGAGTCCACCACCTTCTTGAAGAACGGATCCGCGTCCGAGAGCCTCTTAGTGAGCACGTCCCAGGCATTGAGTTGTGCCTGGAAGACCGACCTCGGCGTGCGGATGACCTTCACCTTGTGCTTGTCCTTCAGCACTTGCAGGTCGCGCGAGTAATTGTCCATCGCGGTCCAGTAGTTGGCCGAGTTCGTCGCCTCAACGCCGTACTGCCAGATCGCCTGCAGGTCCTTGGGCATCGCGTCCCACTTTTTCTTGTTGATAGCAATTTCGAAAAACTCCATCGCTTGGTGGAAGCTGCCCATCTCGTAGTTCTTGATCACATCCTGGGCGCCGAAGCGCATGTCCGAGGTCGGGTTGTTGAACTCGAACGCGTCGATCACGCCGCGCTCGAGCGCGGGGACGATTTCGCCGCCCGGCAGCTGCGTCACTTTCGCGCCCATCTCTTGGAACAGGTCCGCGGCGAGACCCACGGTCCGGTATTTCAAGCCCTTTAACTGCTTCGCATCCGTGATCGGCTTTTTGAACCAACCGAGCGGCTGCGTGGGCATCGGCAACGCGAAGAAGCCGACGTAGTCGAGGCCGATCTTGTTCAGCAGTTCGTTATACAGCGCGAGCCCGCCGCCGCGGTAGATCCAGGCGAGTGTCTGGTGCGCGTCACAGCCGTTGATCGGGCCCGACCCGAACAGCGACGCCACTTTCGACTTGCCGTACCAGTAGACCGGAACCGTGTGGCCGGCGTCGAGCACGCCCTTGCTCACCGCGTCCGTCACCTCGAACGGCTTCACCACCGCGCCGCCCACGAGGTAATCGATGCGCAGTCGGCCGCCCGCCATCGCGTTTACGCGCGTCACGAACTCCTGCGCGAACTCGTTGAAGATGTCGGTGGCGCTCCAGGCACCCTGCATCTTGATGACGATCGGCGACTGGGACTTGGCGATCATCGGAAAACCGATTGCCGCTCCGCCGGCGGCTGCGGTCGCACCGGCTAAGAATTTACGACGTGAAACCTTGGATGTTTTGGGGGAAGTGGTATTTTGCTTTTCTGGCTTTTCACTGCTCATGAATGACACCTCCTAGAAACGAGTCGTTTTCGGTGTAGCCACGTTGGCAAACTTATTTTCTTGTATGGGCCGCAGGTGCGACGTGGCTAAATACTATTCTCAAAAATGCCACTTGACTATGGTCATCGCCTAATGACCCCCGCACGGGCCGCCCGCCGCGCCCGGGGGGAAATTCAGCAGGCGTGCGGTAATCGGGACAAAATTACCCACCCGCGGCCAAAATACCCTTCTTTGTTTGGAGAAATATGGAGAAAAATCACCGTTTGGCGTCGAGAGGACATGGAGAAATAACGGGCCTACATGAGACGTTTTTCTCGAGCAGCGTTCCGGCGTCACTGTTTTCATGCTTCTTGGCGCCGAGGAAATATGCCGCGAGGATGGCGTATGCATCCTCGCGGCGATCTATACAACACGGGTCTATTTCGAAGTCGACTTACCGACAGCCAGATTGGCGCGATTCTTATCGACCGTGGCCTGCCCGACACCTTTGACCCTGGTGAGGTCATCCACCGATTTGAAGGGGCCATTCTTTGTTCGGTAGTCGACGATCATTTGCGCGCGCTTCTGACCGACACCGGTCATCGCACTTGCCAATGCTTTCGCGTCGGCGGTATTTATATCAACCGGCGCCGCTTGGGCGACCGCACTCACGGCGAGGAATAGCGAAAGAGCTGCAGCGTGGAACCACTTCATTGGAAACCTCCCGAAAATTCGTGGTGATTGAATAGACTTAAAAAAGACTCATCGAACCGCCGAGTGGATTATGGCGGATTGTAAATACTTACAAATGGCACTTTGGTGCGGTTCGGTGACGGGGTTCGCAGGCACGAATGCGGCCTCAATCCACCGACGTTTGATACCGACGCCGGATCGATCAGCGCACGATGGTCTTCGCCGCTGCGCCGGGCTCTTCCCGAACGAGTCTCGGAACCAGATAACCGGGCAACCGTCGGGTCACGGATTCCCAAGTGTTTCTCGCGGTCGCTTCGTCCACCTCGAAATGCGCGGCACCGGCGACGCGGTCCATGAGGTGGAGGTAGTACGGCAACACGCCCGCGGCGAATAGCGCTTCACTTAGCGCGCACAGCGCGTCGGAATCGTCGTTGACGCCGCGTAGCAGTACCGATTGATTGAGCAGCGTCGCACCGGCTTCGCGCAGCCGCGCCAGCGCTTCGACCACCGAGAGATCAATTTCGTTCGCGTGGTTCGCGTGCACGACGACGACGCATGCCAAGCGGGTTCGCGCGAGCACTGCACACAGTCCGTCGGTGACGCGCTCGGGTAAGACGATCGGCAGCCGCGTGTGCAAACGCAGGCGGCGAACATGCGCAATCGCCGCCACCGCGTCTATCAGGTTCGCGAGCTTTACGTCCGACAAGGTCAGGGGGTCGCCGCCGCTCAAAATGATTTCATGCAGCGACGAATCCGCGCCGATATATTCAAGCGCGCGAGTCCACCCGTCGACCGCCGGGTTGGCGTCGGCGTAGGGATAGTGCCGGCGAAAACAGTAGCGACAATGGATGGCACAAGCGCCGGTCGCGGTCAAAAGCACGCGGCCTTGATACTTTTGCAGTACGCCTGGACGCGTCATGGCTGCTAGATCGCCGACCGGATCGCATCCGAATCCATCGACGACGGCGTCTTCCACCGCGAGCGGCAGCACTTGGCGCAACAGCGGGTCGCTGGGATCGCCGACGCGCATGCGCGCAACGTAGCCGCGCGGTACACGCAGCGCGAACCGGCGCGCGGCCGCACGCGCCGGCCCGATCAATGCCGGGTCGAGCCGCAGCAGGTGAATCAATTCCGCGGGGTCGGTCAGCGCGTGCGCCAGTTCTTGTTGCCAGCGCACCGTTGGCACGGCGTCCCGCACCGCCGCAGACGCTGCTCCCTCTCTCCCTTTGCCCTCTCCCTCAAGGGGGTGAGGCGGAGGGGTCTCGGATGCACTTAACGTGCGTCCGAGCCGCTGAACGGGCGCAACCGGTTCTGTTGCGCCCTGGGTGAGAACAGAGTACGTGAGATTCTTCATTTCGGTCGGTATCATAGCGCCCCTCATTTTATAGGTTTTCTTACGATTAAGGTGTTTCATGGCGACGTACAGCACGAACGAATTTAAGTCCGGACTCAAAGTCATGCTCGATGGCGATCCCGCGAGCATTGTCGAAAACGAATTCGTTAAACCGGGCAAGGGACAGGCGTTCAATCGCGTCAAGATCCGCAATCTCAAGACCGGGCGCGTGATCGAGCGGACCTTCAAGTCCGGAGACACGATCGAGGCCGCCGACGTCGTGGATGTCGAAATGCAGTATCTCTACAGCGACGGCGAGTTCTGGCATTTCATGCAGCCGGAGAGTTTCGAGCAGGTCCAAGCGGATAAACCGACGGTCGGCGACGCAGCCCAGTGGCTGAAGGAACAGGACGTGTGTCTGGTGACGTTGTGGAACGGTTCGCCGATTTCGATCGAACCGCCGCATACGGTGGTGCTCACCATCGTTGAAACCGATCCGGGTGTGCGCGGCGACACCAGCGGCGGCGGCGGCAAACCGGCCAAACTCGAAACCGGCGCAACCGTGCGCGTACCGCTGTTCGTGCAGCAAGGCGAACGCGTTAAAGTAAACACGCGCACCGGCGAGTACGTCTCGAGGGCCTGAAACAGTAGCAAGTTACAAGTAGCAAGTAGCAAGGAATAAAATGTTTCTTTAACTTACTACTTGGAACTTGCAACTTGACACTTGCTACTAATTCCGACTGGCGTCCGACCGCGTCCCTCGACGTACTCAAACTGCGCGCGCAAATGCTCGCGCGCATACGCCGGTTCTTCCTGGAGCGCGATGTGCTTGAGGTCGAAACGCCGGCGCTGTCCGCCGCCGGCGCGACCGATCCGCATCTCCACAGCTTCACGGCACAATCCGCTCTTCCCGGTCGCGCCGCGGTGCCGCGTTACTTGCATACATCGCCGGAGTTTCCGATGAAACGCCTCCTTGCCGCCGGCAGCGGCTCGATCTATCAAATCTGCAAAGTGTTTCGCGACGGCGAAATGGGTCGGCTGCACAATCCCGAGTTCACGATGCTCGAGTGGTATCGCGTCGGCTTGGGCTATCACGAGCTAATGGATGAAGTTGCCGAGTTGGTAACGAAAGCGCTACAGGGGCAGCGAACGCTGGCACCGATCCAAAAGCTGACCTACCGCGAAGCGTTCATGCGCGCATGCGGTGTGGAACCGCACGGTGCGACGACCCAGGAACTGATAGATATCGCCCGGTCCCGCGACATAGCAGTCTCCGGTCTTTCGCCCGAAGATCGCGATGGCTGGCGCGATTTGCTGCTAACGCGTTTGGTCGAGCCCCAACTCGGCAATGAGCGTCTCACGTTCGTCTACGACTACCCCGCCTCGGCGGCTGCGGCGGCGCGAGTACGAACTGAGGAGCCGCCGGTCGCCGAGCGTTTTGAGCTTTATCTCGATGGTGTCGAACTGGCAAACGGCTTTCAGGAACTCGCCGACCAACGGGAACAGCGAGATCGATTCGAGCGTGACCGCATAGCGCGTGAACGACAGGGCCTGCCGACGATTCCCATCGACGAGCGGCTGATTGCCGCGCTGGCGAACGGCTTGCCGGCATGCAGCGGCGTTGCGCTGGGATTCGACCGGCTCGTCATGTTCGCGGTCGGCGCCACGTCCGTGGGTCAGGTAATGACGTTTCCCCACGACCGGGCGTGAACAAGGTTAGCGGCGCGCGCCACCCGTTGTTCGCGGCGACCGGGGCCGTATGTCAATTTCCCTTTCGTCCCCGAGTTGTGAAGTCGTGACGGAGCGGCGACGAGCCCGAATCGAAATATCGATTACCATAGCGCTTCGACAATTCAAATGAGCAAGCCGCCCAATGGCACACGATCAGGTTAACCCGCTCAGAAAAGTTCAGCGCGAAGTGTGTCGCAGCTTGTCCAGGATTGGACTGAGGTCCACCCGCACGAACTACTTCGGACTGCCGCTAAAGGTACCTGTGATACATGGTACGGGGCGCCAACTGATCGTTCCCGATGAATTTTGGATGTCGAGATGCCTGAAGCGATTTTTGACCATGAAAAAAGGCGCCGTGCTCGATGTTGGCGTCAACGTTGGGCTGTATTTGGTGAAGCTTCGGGCACTCGATCCACGGAGAGCTTATATCGGATTCGAACCAAATCCCTTCTGCAACTACTACGTTCAGGAACTGATTCGCGCAAACCGATTTGCCAATACCCAGATACTGCCGGTGGCCCTGAGCGTGGAGAACAAAATCGGAAAGCTGCTTGCCAGTTCTCGCGATGACGGCGGTGCCTCGATTCTGGAAGACATCAAGGCCGGACAGGACGTTAGTTTCTCCGTGGACACGCTTTTCTATCGCGGTGACGATCTCGTGCCCCAACTGGTTACTGAAGACGGCGTTGGCATTGTCAAAATAGACGCCGAAGGCGCGGAAGGCGAAGTCATCGACGGCCTGAGACACACCATCCGAACACATCGCCCAATCATATATTGTGAAATCTTAACGCACTTTGTCGACGCAACGAAAACCCGACGTCGCGCGGCAGAAGAACTCTGGTCGAAACTGAACGACCTGAACTATCGCGTTCTCGGAGTGCTATGGGATGCTTCACTACGCGAACTGAGAACGACCGCGGAGCTTGGCGAACCGTTTAGCGGTGAGTACATTCTTGTGCATGCGGACGATACGGCCGAGTTAATGCGGGCTTTCGAAGCGGAACGGGGGATTCCCATCAGCAAACACAAGGGACTCTAAATCCGAACTAACCATCGACGGGCGGCTGATTGCCGCGCTGGCGCGAGGCCTGCCGCATGTACCGGAGTTGCGCTTGGATTCAACCGACTCGTCATGTTCGCGGCGGGTGTGATGTCCGTCGCTCAGACCCCCCGCGTTCCCTGTCGAGCGGGCGTGACGCCGGTTTTAGCGAAAGACTTTACGCAGCAGTTCCGAGGTCCGCGCCAGCGGATCTTCACGGATACGCCGTTCCTCGTCCGCCACCAGCACAAACAGCGCATCGAGCGTCTTGCGCGTGACGTAGGCATCGATGTCGAATCGCGCCGCGTCGCTCACGCCCAAGGATTCGGCCCGCTGCCCGACGCGTTTGTAGAGCGCGGTGACACCGACGGCTTGGGTCGAACGCGCCACGATGGGCATGAAGCTCGCCGCGAGCGATGCCTCGGTGGTGCGGCGGAAGTACTGCGTGGCCGCATCCGGTGGACCGCGCAATATCGCGATCGCGTCGTTCACCGTCATTCGCCGGATAGCGTCGACAAAAATCGCGCGAGCCGCCGGCGTTGCTTGTTCGGCGGCGCGATTGAGTGAGTGCGTGAAATCGTCGGCGAGCTTGCGTTGCCCGAGCCGCCGCAAGGCAGCGTCCAGTTTTCGTAGATTCTCCGGCACGGGTATGCGCAAGGTCGGATGCAGCCAAAATCCGTTGTCTCGGCCAAGCTGCTGTACCGCGCGGGTGGCGCCTTGTTCCAAAGCTTCGCGCAACCCGGCGGCGACGGTGGCGGGATCGAGGCCGGCGTCGGAATTTGTCGCGCGGCTCAGCCGCAACTTGACCTGTTCGGACACGCCGCTGCAACCAGAACCGAAAAGCAATACCCCGACCAAAAGCGCGACGGGAAGCGTTCGATCTTGGATTTCGCGTCGATCGCTCATGCGTCGATCCAAAACGTAACCGGTCCTTCGTTGGTAAGCGCCACTGACATGTCGGCGCCGAAAACGCCGGTCGAAACTTGCAGGCCGGAGTTGCGAACATGGGTAATCAGCGCATCGAACAATCGTCGCCCGTCCGGGGGCGCGGCGGCCGCGGTGAAACTCGCGCGCGTGCCTTTGGTGGTGTCGGCCGCCAGCGTGCACTGCGGCACCAGCAGCAGTGCCCCGCCCACGTCTCGAACGCTGCGATTCATTTTACCGGCGGCATCGATGAAGACGCGGTAACCGAGTATTCGTTCAGACAGGCGCGCGGCTGTCGATTCGTTGTCGCCGCGCTCAACGCCAACAAAGACCACGAGGCCGTTGCCGATGGCGGCAATGCGTTTACCCGCTACCTGCACGGATGCAACGCTTACACGCTGCAGCAACGCGATCACGACGGGTGGTCTTTTCGCTCCGTCCCGAGCCGGCAACGTGCATCCATGCGACCGACGCGCGGGTAATACTAGAAGCCGGCGGCGGCGAGCGGTTCGATGGTGCCCGATGCCCTTAACAGCGCGGCCTCGGTCGGTAGCGTAATGTCCATCGCAATGGGCAGATGATCCGAGATGGTGTAGTTGAGCACGCGCACGCTATCCACCTGGATCGACGCGGAAACGAGGATGTGATCGATATTGCGGCGCGGGCGCCAGCTCGGGAACGTGTAGAGTCCGTGGATCGGTTCACTGAGATCGGTACGGCGCAACAATCGTTGAATCTCGGCGCTTTCCGAGCGGCAGTTCAGATCGCCCATCAAAATGACGTGGCGATTGTCGACGATCACATCCACGAGACTTTCGAATTGACGCGCGCGCGCGCGGGCGCTCAGAGCGAGATGGGCGATGATCAGAAACAACGAGTCGTCGCCGGTGCCGAAGCGCACGCATAGCGCACCGCGTCCGGGGATCATGCCCGGCAGGCGTACCTCGAAGATTTCCGAGGGACGAAAGCGACAGAGCAATCCGAGGCTGTGTTGCGCGAAATGACCGAGATTGCGGTTGGTCTGGTCGAACCAAAGCGGAAAGCGCGCGCGCTCAGCCAAATATTCGGTCTGATTGATAAAGCCGCTGCGCAAGCTGCCGGCATCGGACTCTTGGACACCGACGATGTCGAAATCGCGCGCCAACGCGGCGATACGATCGAGCGTGTCCATGCGCTCCGGAAACGGCAGGACGTGCTTCCAACTATGCGTCAAATAATGATGAAAGCGGCTGCTGGCAATACCGGTTTGGATGTTGTAACTGAGAAGTCGCAACCGACGGGTCGCCGCGCCCGACTCGGTGCCTGGCGCTACGCCACTCGAAGGAACATCGGCTGCGGACACTTTCATCTAGGCGATTATCGGAAAGCTTATTGTTGGAAGCCGCGCGGGGAATACACTTAACCTTAGCGGATTCCCCCGCCAATTCAACGGGTCTGCCGCAAACCGCGCAACCGAGACAACAGAAGGAGTTAGCACCCTTACTCCGACCAATGCAACGCTTTTTGTTCACGCTCGGAAGAGTAATTGGGGCATAACTTCTTGTTGATCAACCGACTCCTGCAAAAAAACAAAGACTGCGCGGATGGGCGGTTACGGCCCCCGGCACCATCGAACTTCGGCTGGCGGGACGGGAAAACAAAGAGCCCCCGGTTACTCACCGGGGGCTCGCAAATAAAGCCTGGCAGTGTCCTACTTTCACGTGGGGAAGCCCCAAGCTATCATCGGCGCTGAGCGTTTTCACTTCCGAGTTCGGAATGGGATCGGGTGGTTCCCACTCGCTATAGCCGCCAGGCAAACCATTTATGCCATCGCTCGCGCGACGACAAGAATTCAAGAAGTAGAAGATAAGGCGCGGTGTTGCATTCGCGCTTAACCATCCGCCCGATGTCTTGGGTGTTATATGGTCAAGCCTCACGGGCAATTAGTACAGGTTAGCTCAACGCCTTGCGGCGCTTACACATCCTGCCTATCAACGTGGTGGTCTACCACGGCCCTTTAGGGGGGTCGAGCCCCCGGGGAGATCTCATCTCGAGGTGGGTTTCACGCTTAGATGCCTTCAGCGTTTATCCCGTCCGAACTTGGCTACCCGGCAATGCCATTGGCATGACAACCGGAACACCAGAGGTTCGTCCATCCCGGTCCTCTCGTACTAAGGACAGATCCTCTCAAATCTCCAACGCCCACCGCAGATAGGGACCGAACTGTCTCACGACGTTCTGAACCCAGCTCGCGTA
>DASWLD010000009.1:0-4869 GCA_036396275.1 Burkholderiales bacterium | reverse complement strand
CATGAGATCCTCGGGCTGCACGCCGAGCGCAAAGGCAATACGCCGAAGCAGCACGACGGAAACATTGCCCGCCCCGCCCTCGAGCAGAGCCAGATATCGCTCTGACACATCCGCGTCTCGCGCGAGCAGTTTTCGAGCCATGCCGCGCTGCTCCCGCAGCTCCCGCACCCTTCTTCCCAAGGCAGCCAAAAACTCCGCATGCCCCGTACCGACCGGGGCAGCCGCCTCTGTGGGTTTTGCTTCAACAACGGATGAAGGCTGAACCACCCAAAGAACTCCTTCGATTACCTCGCGTCACGCGAACAAACGCATTGTATGCATAATAACTCATGATTTCTAATAATTCAAGAATTATAGTTCACGAAAGGCTGGTGAAAGGCGGCACGTCTCATAAGGACCGACTACTGACGCCGGCAAGTTTTTAGGCCTGCAGCGGTGTTGTTTTTATCCATCGGTCAATAGTCGAGCGACCGCGCATTCGGCCTCAAGCGCGGGAGCCGGCTTGCGAGCATGGGTAGCGTTGCGCTCCACGCTGTGAGATTCTTTTGCGGTCGGCACACAAAATAGCATATCTCCGCGCCGCCCCCTTCGACATCGCTCAGGTGCGGGCTGGCTTCGAAGAAACCAATGGGGGCGGCAGACAGCGTAATCTTCGGCCCCATGACCCGCTATCGGAGGTCCGGGCGCCGCAATGATAAGTGTTCTGATCTTGCAACGTTTTTCAAGGCAAATTGGAGTCACCGGAGTCACTTATGACCCCTGAACAACTTGGCGATTTGATCTCGCCGATTACCAATCATTTGCAAGGAAGACTCCCGGACAAAGACTTGGAAGCGGAGTTGAACGATACGTTTCCCGCGGGCGGCGAGATATTTGAGCGCATCTTTACGGCATGCCGCGATGCGATTGAGGCAGGATGGATGTGCAGCCGCGAAGCGAATGGCATAAAGTTCGGCCGCGTCATCAAACCAGATGCCAGGCTGCACGGTTTCAGCGTCGATGTGGTCGATATGAACGATGTGCGAGGGCCGCATCACCGGCATCCGAACGGGGAAATCGACATGGTGATGCCGCTCACGCCCGACGCTAGATTCGACGGTCACGGTGCCGGCTGGGTGGTTTACGAGCCGAACAGCGCACATTACCCGACCGTGCGCGACGGCAGGGCGCTCGTACTTTATCTGTTACCTCAGGGCGCGATAGAGTTCACAAAGACCCAGTAGCGATCGCGGCTCCAAGAAAATGAGAGGAGTGCAGCCATGGCCAAGTTAAGCTCTGCCGATCACAGCGCGAGCCCGCCGACCATCGATATTCCGTCCGATTACAACGCCGCGCATGATCTAATCGAACGCAATCTAAAAGCCGGCCGCGCCGAGAAAGTCGCGTACATCGACGACAACGGTTCCTATACGTATGGCAACCTGGCCGAACGCATCAACCGCCTCGCGAACGCCTTGACCAACCTCGGAATACAGATGGAGCGGCGCGCGCTGCTGTGCTTGCTCGACACGGTCGACTTTCCGGTCGCGTTTCTCGGAGCCATAAAAGCCGGCATCGTCCCGGTCGCCGTCAATACGATGCTCACGGCGAGCGATTTCGAGTACATGCTCACCGACAGCCGTGCACGCGTATTGATCGTATCGGCCGCGCTGTTACCGACTTTCAAGCCGTTTCTAGGAAAACTGAAGTTTCTGCGTCATGTCATAGTTTCAGACGGTGACCCCGGTTCGCACCTTGCGCTACCCGAGTTGCTCGCCAAGGCCGAACCGCGTTTCGAACCCGCGCCTACGGTGGCGGACGATATGTGCTTCTGGCTTTATTCTTCGGGATCGACGGGAGCGCCCAAGGGCACGGTCCACGTGCATTCGAGCATGATCCTGACCGCCGAGCTTTATGCACGAGGGGTTCTTGGGGTCGAGGAAAGCGATGTGGTTTTTTCCGCTTCCAAGCTGCCGTTCGCCTACGGGCTCGGCAATTCGCTGTCTTTCCCGCTCTCGGTCGGAGCCACGACCGTACTGATGGCGGAGCGCCCGACGCCCGCGGCGATATTCGCACGCCTGCGCAAACACAAGCCGACGATATTCTGCACCATACCGACGGCATACGCGGGGATGCTCGCGAACCCCGAGCTGCCGCGCCCCGAGGAGCTGCGCCTGCGCCGCTGCACCTCGGCCGGCGAAGCACTGCCGGAAAACATCGGCAAACGTTGGGCGGCGCACTTCGGTGTCGATATTCTCGACGGCATCGGCTCGACCGAGATGCTGCACATCTTCCTCTCGAACCGGCCCGGCGACGTCGAGTACGGCACGACCGGCAAGCCCGTGCCCGGTTACGAAGTGCGCATCGTCGATGACAACGGCCGGGCGGTGAAAATGGGAGAAACCGGGGAACTGCAGATCAGCGGTCCGACTAGCGCGATGTTCTACTGGAACAAGCGCAAGCGCTCGCGCGAAACCTTTCAGGGGTCGTGGACGCGCAGCGGCGACAAGTACACGCAGCGTGCCGACGGCTACTACGTATACGAAGGTCGCAGCGACGACATGCTCAAGGTCAGCGGCCTGTATGTGTCGCCGGCCGAGGTGGAATCGGCGTTGATCACTCACGCGGCGGTGCTCGAGTCGGCGGTGATCGCGCGAGAAGACGACGATCGGCTGATCAAGCCGTGTGCCTATGTGGTGCTAAAACCCGGCAACAGTGCCTCGCCGCCGTTGGCCGAAGAGCTGAAAAAACACGTGAAATCCCGTCTCGCGCCGTACAAATATCCACGCTGGATCGAGTTCGTCGACGACCTGCCGAAGACCCCGACTGGAAAGATTCAGCGCTTCAAGCTGCGGGAGCTGCACCGTAAATCGGACGCCCCCGAACGGAGGCACGCGAACTCGTGAGGGCTTATGTGTCCTGGCGGCGCTAGCGCTCGCGCATGCCCCTCAATGTCGCCGTCGTAGGCGCGGGGCCGGCGGGTCTGTATGTCGCTTATCTCCTGAAGCGGCGCCAGTCTGGCGCGCGTGTCCGCGTCTTCGAGCAGAATGCGCCCGATGCGACCTTCGGATTCGGCGTCGTGTTTTCGGACCGTGCGCTGGAATTCCTTCGCGACGACGACCCCGACACCTACGCGGCCATCACCCCAAAAATGGAATCGTGGGCCGATGTCGAACTGCACCATCCCGGCGGCATCGTGCGTATCGACGGCGTCGGGTTCTCCGCTATCGGGCGCCTGGAATTGCTCGGGCTGTTGCGCGAACGCGCGCACGCCGTCGGAATTGCGCCGGAATACGATCGGCGCGTGGCCTCGCTGGAGTCACTCGACGACGCGGATCTCATTGTCGGCGCCGACGGAGTGAACTCCCTGGTACGCGATACACAGGCAACGGCCTTTGGGTCGAGCGTGGTATCGCTCACCAACAGGTTCGCCTGGTACGGCACGACGAAGCGCTTCGAGCGGTTGACCCAGACTTTCGTGCGCACCGACCACGGCGTGTACAACGCACACCACTACCGCTACTCCCCGAACATGAGCACGTTCATCGTCGAAGCCGACGCGGCGACCTTCGAACGCGCCGGTCTCATCCGAATGAACGCCACCGACACCAAAGCTCACCTCGAGCGCGTATTCGCGCAAGCGCTCGACGGGCACGAATTGATTTCCAACAGATCGATGTGGCGCAACTTTCCGAAGGTGCGTAACCAGCACTGGTACGTCGGAAACCGCGTGCTGCTCGGCGACGCGCTGCGAACGCTGCACTTCTCCATCGGCTCCGGCACGCGGCTCGCCCTAGAGGACGCCATTGCACTGGCGGATGCATTGCACGAGCACCCGCGCGATTTTCCGGCGGCGCTTGCGGCGTACGAGCAAGCGCGACGGCCGGTTGCCGACAAGCTTATCGCCGCCGCCGACGCCAGCGCCGATTGGTACGAACGTTTCGGCGAGCACATGGCGCTCGCGCCGCTCGATTTCGCCATGAGCTATATCACGCGCTCCGGCCGCGTCGATCACGCGCGTCTGCGTCAATTATCACCGCGGTTCATGGCGGCGTACGAGGCGCGCTAGCTTCTGACACGCATTCCGGAGCGAGCATCCGCGTTCGCGCTCCCTCGCGGCCCGGATGAAATTTTTGTTGACATGATCGATAGAACTTCAAGCTTATTGCGTAAACGGGGCCTTTCTTGCATCATGCTGCGGATGTTTCGACAGAGCGCACCACATCACTTACTCGTATGAAACTTACCAATTACGTCGGCGGACAATGGATCGCGGGAGCGGGTACCGGACAGGCGCTCGTCGATCCTGTATTAGGCACGGAGATCGCAAGAGCGTCCTCCGAAGAAATCGACTTTGGCGCCGCGCTTGACCACGCACGCACAAAAGGGAATCCGGCGCTGCGGGCACTCACTTTCGCCGAGCGCGCGGCATTGCTCGGCCGCATTGTCGACGTCCTCACCGCCAATCGGGCCGCCTACTCGGAAATCTCTCTGGCAAATTCGGGAGCTACGGAAGCGGATACCGCGTTTGATGTGGACGGCGCCATCTTCACGCTCAAGTTCTACGCCCGAGCGGCGGCGGCTCTCGGCAACGCGCGCTACTTGATAGATGGCGGCGCAACACCCCTCAGCAAGGACAAGTCCTTTCAAAGTCTGCACCCGATGTTTCCGGTTCGGGGGGTCGCCGTCCTCATCAACGCGTTCAACTTCCCCGCCTGGGGGCTATGGGAAAAGGCGGCCCCCGCGCTGCTGTCCGGAGTACCGGTTTTCGTCAAGCCGGCGACGGCAACCGCTTGGCTTACTCACCGCATGGTCGAGGATGTCATCAAGTCGGGCGTGCTGCCGGACGGCGCGCTTTCGATCATCTGTGGCAGAGCCGGGGATCTGCTT
>DASWLD010000008.1:0-14157 GCA_036396275.1 Burkholderiales bacterium | reverse complement strand
CGCAAAGACGCAAAGACGCGAAGAAGAGGGTTCAGTTTACCCGTGCCATTCTTTGCGCCTTTGTGCTGTGCAGGACGCACGAATGTCGCAGCCGCAGGGGTGAGCCGGGGTAGTCGCGAACCCATTTAACATGGGTTCGCGCCGGCGAACGGGTGCAATGCGTTTTATTGCACCCTGGGCTGCATGCGGGAGCGACCGTCTCTGCGGCAAGCATTCATATTTTGTGGAATTGATCAGAACCTCCCTAACCGATTCGCCCCGTCGTTCCGGCGACGCGCGCCTCGGTCACGTCGCGCGCCTGCGATTCCTCCGCCAATGCCAGGTCGCGCCAGCTGCGGTTGGCGAGAGCGCGTTCCGTAGCGGCATCGATCGCCGCAACGACGCCGTCGACCGCCGTATCCGGTGCGACCGGCCCGCGATCGATGTCCGCGCTACGGATAGCACGGAGTAAATCGATGAGCGGCACGGTTTCGATGGCACGGGTCGGCAGAAACCCGGGCGGCGAGTCTTGCGTGCGCGTGAGCAGGCCGGCGTCGAGATACGCGGTGAGAACGCTTTCGACCGCGATCAACGGCTGCTGCAGCGCGCGCGAAAGCGTCTCGGTACTCCAAGGTTTGTGTCCGCCGTAGTGGTGCGCCCCGATGCGCCGCGCCACGAGCAGCCCGAGGTGCTCCTTGCGGCGAATGCTGAGCCGCGCGCTGTATGCGCGCGGCTCGCGGGTGATTCGCTCTGGAAACTGATGATAGTGCGCAATGCTCGCGCCGATCAGGACGATCAGCCAGGAGATGTACACCCAGATCATGAAAAATATCAGGATCGCGAGACTGGCGTAGACCGCGCGGTACTGGACCGATCCCGCGATGAAGGCGGCGAATACGAATCCGACGGTTTGCCACAGCACGCCGGCCACGGTCGCGCCGACGAGCGCGGACCGTATGCGAACCTTGGTGTTGGGAACGAAAACGTACAGCAGCGCGTGTGCGCCGACGATCAAGAGATAGGGGATGAGCTTCGCGCCGAACGAAACGAACCCGTGCAGCGGCTTGAGCCACGCGCTCGAGGAGAGCGATGCGGTCGCGGCCACGGCGAGGAAGAAGAGCAGCGGGCCGATCACGATGACCGCGAGGTAGTCGCTCAGGCGCCGGATTAGCCGGCGGGCGCGATCAACATGCCAGATACCGTTCAACGCCTGCTCGATGCGGCGGATCAACGACACGCTGGTATAGAGCAAGAGCGCGAAGCCGACCGCGCCGAGCACGCCGACGCGCATGCGCGAGACGAAATCGAGGATTTGCCGGGTCAATTCGACGCCGGTTTGTTCGAGCGGCGCGAGGAGATTGAGCAGCGTCGGGCGCAAGAGATCGTGCAAGCCGAACGCCTTGAGAACCGAAAACACCACCGCAAGCAGCGGGATCAGCGCGAGCAGCGTCGCATAGACCAGCCCGGCCGCCTGCAACCGCAGCTCGCCGCCCGCGACATCGCGCGCGACGGCGTTGACCGTTCGCAGAACGCGAATCCCCGTCGCCGTCAGGCGTGGCTGTGCGTGCGGGTCGGTTTCCCAGGTAAAGTGCGCCAGCCGCCGGCGGGCGTGTCTCGCTAGGGGTGGCATAGGTAGGCGTCGCGTCGCATAGCTTCTAATCTTAGTATTGTTGCGCGCAGGCGACCAACTCCGAATCAATCCGGTATAATCGCGCGCTTTTGACCGACCCCAATGAATCTGCAACAAGCCATTCGCCGCCGGCGTACGTTCGCGATCATTTCGCATCCCGACGCCGGTAAAACCACGCTCACCGAAAAGCTGCTGCTCTTCGGCGGGGCGATCCAGCTGGCCGGCACCGTCAAGGGCCGCAAGAGCGCGCGCCACGCAACCTCCGACTGGATGGAACTGGAGAAGCAGCGCGGTATCTCGGTGACGTCGTCGGTGATGCAGTTTCCGTATCGCGACTACGTGGTTAACCTGCTGGATACGCCCGGGCACGAGGATTTCTCCGAGGACACCTACCGCACGCTCACGGCGGTCGATTCGGCGCTGATGGTGATCGACGGCGCCAAGGGCGTGGAGGAGCGCACGATCAAGTTGATGGAAGTCTGCCGCTTGCGCACCACGCCGATCATGACGTTCTTCAACAAGCTCGATCGCGAAGGGCGAGATCCGATGGAGCTGATGGACGAGGTCGAACGGGTGCTCGATATCCGCTGCGCCCCGGTCACCTGGCCGATCGGCGGCGGGCGGCGCTTCAAAGGTGTGTACCACCTGATCGAGAACGCGGTGCATCTTTACAGCCCCGCGCACGGCGGGCGGATTCAGGAAGGCACCGTGATACGCGGTTTGGACAACCCGTTCCTGGACGAAGTGCTGGGCGAGCAGGCGGCGGAACTGCGCGACTCGGTTGACTTGCTGCAAGGCGCGGCCGAGCGCCTCGATGTGAACGCTTATCTGGCCGGTAACCAAACGCCGGTGTTCTTTGGATCCGCCATTAACAACTTCGGCGTACGCGAATTGCTCGATGCGTTCGTGCAGCACGCACCGGGCCCGCAGCCGCGCGACGGCGGCGCCCGCGTCGTTGCCGCGGACGAGGACCGCTTCAGCGGCTTCGTGTTCAAGATTCAGGCGAACATGGACCCGAAACACCGTGATCGCATCGCGTTCCTGCGGCTCACCTCCGGGCGCTACACCAAGGGCATGCGCATCTTTCAAGTGCGCGCCGGGCGCGAAGTGCAGGTTACCGGCGCGATCACGTTCATGGCGCGCGAACGCGAAGCGGTCGAGGAAGCGTACGCCGGCGACATCATCGGTTTGCACAATCACGGGACGATTCAGATCGGCGACACCTTCACCGAAGGCGAAACGCTCAAGTTCAGCGGCATTCCGTATTTCGCGCCAGAACTGTTTCGGCGCGTCCTGCTCGCGGACCCGTTGCGCATGAAAGCGCTGCATAAAGGCTTGGACCAGTTGAGCGAGGAGGGCGCGACGCAAGTGTTTCGCCCGGTGATCGGCAACGATCTGATTCTCGGCGCCGTCGGCACGCTGCAATTCGACGTGGTTGCCTGGCGGCTGAAGCACGAGTACGGCGTCGAATGCCGCTACCAACCGGTGGACGTCGCGACCGCGCGCTGGATCGAGATCGACGAGGCACGGCGCAAGGAATTCCGCGCACAGTACGACGCGCGTCTCGCACTCGACCGTGCCGGTAATCTGGTGTATCTCGCGCCGTCGCTGGTCAATCTCAAGCTCACCATGGAGCGCTGGCCGCAAGTGGCCTTCCGCGCGACGCGCGAACACTAGTAACGCCCGTGAGGGCGTGAGGTGGAAACCGCTGCTCCATCTCCCGATCTCCCGTTTTCCTCGTTTCTCCTCGCGTCAAAAATTCGGCGCGCCCACCCCCCGACATTCTTCCGACGTTGGCACGATGCCTGCTGGCTAGCCCATCGTATGGCTTGAATGCATACGTTCTGTAAGGGGCAACCTCGGCCGAAAGGCCAAGGGCGCAAAGTAACCGGTCCACCAAGCTAGCGCTTCAGGACAGCGGGACTGCCGGAACAGATGCGGTTAAGCCGATGCAGCGGAACCAGCATCATCGCGCTATCTCGGAATCTGCGCCCGCTGGATCGGTGGAAAGATCTCGTTCGCGGTTGTTCCGTCCCGGCTGTCGAAGCGTCGGTTCAGAAGGGGCGAGGAAATGGAATATCGTACACAGGAAGTGGCCGCAACGCAGGCGGAACGGATCCGCGGGGTTCGGGATTCGATCATCTATGCGGGTCTCCTACTGCTGGTGCTCGTCGTCGCGGCGGCGAGCCGCACGGCGCGAGCCGACGAGCTGCATCTGATCGTCAACGGCAAAGCAATCCATCTCGATAGTCAACCCGGCACACGCTACAACGAAAGTAATTGGGGCGCGGGCTTTCAGTATGATTTCGAAAGGAGCGCGTCGGATTGGGTACCGTTCATTACCGCCTCCGGTTTCAGCGACTCGAACGAGAACCCGTCCTACTATGCGGGCGGCGGCTGGCTGAAACGCTCGGATTTTTCCTTTGCCGGCGCGCCGCTGCATGTCGACGTCGGCGTGGTGGCCTTTGCCATGTGGCGACGGGACTTCAACGGCGGTCAGGCGTTCCCCGGCGTGCTTCCGGTGCTGTCGGTCGGCGGCGAGCGGGTGGCGCTCAACGTAACCTACATTCCGAAGGTCGACCCGAAGATGGTGCCGATCTTGTTCTTCCAGTTGAAGCTGAAGCTGTCGGACTTCTAGTTCGGTTGCGGCAAGGGCGCGCCGCTCAACCGGCGCCCCGCGAGATCGTTTCGGCGCAAGCCGCGACATTGCACGCCGGCGCTAGCGCCGGCGGCGATTGATCGGGTAGCGGTCGCCGGCGGGATCGCCGAACGGCAGCAGCAGAATACCGGGCAATCGTTCAAGCCGCTGCTCGTCGCGCCAGCCTTCGATTCCGATCGTCATGCCGTCGTGTCCCGCTTCGGGTTGATCCCGATAGGTGCCGAGCAGCCGATCCCACCAAGGCAGATTGAAACCGAAATTGCTGTTGGTCTCGTGCGGCAAAACCGAATGATGTACCCGGTGCATGTCGGGCGTCACCACGAGCAGCCGTAGCCAGCGATCGAACGGGCGCGGCAGGCTGACGTTTCCGTGATTGAACATCGATGTCGCGTTCAGCGCGACCTCGAAGATGAGCACCGACACCGCCGGCGCACCAAGCGCGGCGATGGCGGCGAGTTTAATCAGCACCGACAGCAAAATCTCAATCGGATGGAAACGAATTCCGGTCGTGACGTCGAAGTCGAGGTCCGCATGATGCACCCGATGCAGCCGCCAAAAGGCCGGAACCGCGTGAAACATCACGTGCTGGAGATAGATCGCGAAATCGAGCGTCACGACACCCGCGATGAGCGCAAGCCAATAGGGGATGGGATAGCGATTGAACAGGCCCCAGCCCGCGCCTTCGGCGACAAAAGCCACGCCGATCGCGGTTACCGGTAACAGCACGCGGACCGCCGCGGTATTGATCGCGGCAAGCAGCAGGTGCGTCGCCCAGCGCGCGCCGCGCGCGGCAATGCGCGGCCGGCGCGGCGCGAGTTGCTCCCACAGCGCCATCGCGATCAACACGCCGACAAACGACAGCAGTCGAATCCATGTCTCGTTGGCGGTTAACCATTGTGTCATGGTACGCGTCTCGCCATGGTTGTCTTCCCGCTATTCAATGCAGCAGCGCGACGCTTTTGATCTGCGCGTACACCGGTTGGCCGGGCGTCAGACCGAGCACTGAAACCGACTTTTGAGTAATCCGCGCGAGCAATACAGCGCCGCCGACGGCGAGCCGCACAACGGCGCGGCCCGGGACGTGTTCGGTCACGTCGATCACCCGTGCCGGGAGCACATTGAGAATACTGCTTTGCGACGGCGGCGCGAGCGCGATGCTGACATCGCGCGCCGAAACGTGTACTCGCACGCACGCGCCGATCGGCGGCGACGCGGGCACCGCGAGGCGGCCGCCGTCGAACTCGACGTAGGTCAGCCGAAACGCCGCTTCGTGTTCAACCGCGACCGCTTCGATAATGCAGCCGGCCGCGTCCCCGCGCGAGAACGGTAGATCGACACGCGTGAGCAATTCCCCGAGCGGACCGTGCGCGCGCACGCGCCCCGCTTCGATCAGCACGATGTGGTCGGCGAGCTGAATAACGTCGTCCGAGGCGTGACTGACGTAAACGGCCGGCACGGACAGTTCCTGATGCAGCCGTTCGAGATAGGGCAGTATTTCCGCTTTGGCTTCTTCGTCGAGCGCGGACAATGGTTCGTCGAGTAGCAGCAAATCGGGACTTGTCAGCAGCGCCCGCGCGATCGCCACGCGCTGACGTTCGCCGCCGGACAACGTCCCGGAACCGCGATCGAGCAGCGGTCCCAGCCGCAGCCATTCGACCGCTTGCTCGAAGGCGATGCGGCGTTCGCCGGCGGCGGTGCGCTTCCAACCGTATTCCAGATTGCCGCGCACCGAAAAGTGCGGAAACAAACTGGTTTCCTGAAACACGTAACCGATCGCCCGGCGATGCGACGGGACGAAAACATCGCGCGCTTCGTCTTGCCAGCATTGGCCGTTCAGGCTCAAGCGGCCCTCGCGCGCGCGTTCGAGACCGGCGGCGCAGCGCAACACGCTGGTCTTGCCGGCGCCCGACGGACCGAACAGCGCGGTGATGCCGCGCCCGGGAGCGGTGAAATCGACGTCCAGCTGAAACGCACCGAAACGCGCGCGCAAACGCACGTCCAGACCGCTCATCGCAGCGGCTCCATCCGACGATTGATCGCGTAGAGCGCCAACAGCACCGTGAAGGCGAACGCGACCATGCCGGCCGAGAGCGCGTGCGCGTGCAGATACTCGAGTGCCTCGACGTGATCGTAAACCGCGACCGACAGCACCTTGGTTTGTCCCGGAATCGCGCCGCCGATCATCAGCACCACGCCGAACTCACCGACCGTATGCGCGAAGCCGAGCACCGTGGCCGTCAGCAGTCCGGGCCGCGCGAGCGGCAGCGCGACGGTGAAGAAGCGATCCCAGGCCGAGGCGCGCAGCGTCGCCGCCACTTCGAGCGGCCGCCCGCCGATCGCTTCGAAGGCGTTGTGCACCGGCTGCACCACGAACGGCAGCGAGTAAACAACCGAACCGATCACGAGCCCGCTGAACGTAAAGGCAAGTGTGCCGAAGCCAAAAGACGTCGTCAGCGCGCCGGCCGGGCCGTTCGGACCGAGGAAGAGCAGCAAATAAAAACCGAGCACGGTCGGCGGCAGTACTAGCGGCATCGCCACCAGCGCGGCGATCGGTTGTTTCAGCCGGCTGCGCGTGCGCGCGAGCCACCAGGCGATCGGCGTGCCGATGATCAGCAGCACGACGGTCGTGACGGTAGCGAGCTTCAGCGTCAGCCACACGGCCAGCCAATCGGCGCTGCTCATGGCGCTATCACGGTAGGGTTAAGTAGCCCAGGTCTTGAATCATCGACTTTACGTCGGGCGCACGCAGATAGTCGAGCAGGGCGCGCGCGGCCGCGTTGTCGGCGCCGCGCTTCAGCAATACGGCGTCCTGCCGCAACGGTTTGTACAGCTTCGCGGGCACGATCCAGTACGATCCTTGCCGCGCGGGCGCGAGCGCACGCACCTGCGCGAGCGCGACGAAACCGAGCGCGGCGTTGCCGGTGCTTACGAACTGAAACGTTTGCGTAACGTTCTCGCCGCGCACCAGGCGCGACGCAAGTCGCTCCCAAACGCCGAGCCGGCGCAGGGTCTGCTCGGCAGCGGCGCCGTAGGGCGCGGTCTTGGCGTTGGCGACCGCGAGATGCGCGAACCGGTCGCTCTTCAGCACGGCGCCGTTCGCGTCGACCATTTTTGGATCCGGGCTCCAAAGCGCGAGCCGGCCGATCGCGTAGGTGAATCGCGTCCCCGCGACCGTCACCCCTTCCGTTTCCAGGCGCCGCGGGCGCTCGTCATCCGCCGCCAGTAGCACGTCGAACGGCGCGCCGTTGCGAATTTGCGCGTACAGCTTGCCGGTGGCGCCGAAGCTCGCCGTAAGCTTGTGGCCGCTCGAGCGCTCAAAGTCCGGCGCGAGTTTGTTGAACGCCGCGGAGAAGTTGGACGCAACCGCGACGGTCACTTCGCCAGCGGATGCGGATACCGAAAGCGCGATAAACAGCGCGCCGAGAGCGCCACGACGAATGAACGGCAAGCAGTGTGCGTTCCTCGCGATCGGCGTTGCGTGCGCCACACTCACGCTTCGGGATCGCTCGCGTGCACGGCGCACACTAAGAAGCCCGCAATCGGTCGACGGCAACGGCGTAACTCGGTTCGACTTCATCGGGCTGCTGGAGCGACATGCCCAAGTCGTGCAGCATGCCGTCGTCGAGTCCGTAAATCCATCCGTGTACCGCGAGCGATTGGCCTCGGGCCCAAGCGTCTTGCACGATGGTCGTGCGGCACACTTGCATGACCTGCTCAATGACGTTCAGTTCGCACAAGCGATCCCAGCGTGCTTGCGCCGTCGCTTGATTTGCAATGATGGCGCGGTGTTTATCGCCCACGTCTTCGATGTGGCGCAGCCAATTATTGATCAACCCCAGGCGATCGCCGTCGAGCGCGGATTTGACGCCGCCGCAACCGTAGTGGCCGCAGACAATGATGTGCTGCACCTTGAGCACGTCGACGGCGTATTGAATCACCGACAAGCAATTGAGATCGGTATGCACGACGACATTCGCGACGTTGCGATGAACAAACACTTCGCCCGGGTTGAGTCCGGTAATTTGGTTCGCCGGCACGCGGCTGTCGGAGCAACCAATCCACAAATAATCCGGGTGCTGGATGGCGGCGAGTCTGCGAAAGAACTGCGAATCTTGCGAGCGCTGTGCCTCCGCCCAGGCGCGGTTGTTGTCGAACAGTCTTTGCAGGAATTTCATGATCTGAATTTGATCTCGTTATCGATACCGCAAGCTAACGCGGCCTTGTTTTCAGTGCAACTTAGTTCGCGCGCGCGTCGGACGCGTCAGGAAATCGGCGATGACGAGCAATAACGTGCGCAGCCCGCCGAACAGCGCGCGCTGATGCATGCGATACAGGCTGCGGTAGAGGATGCGTGCCGCCAGGCCTTCGAGCCAGATGTCGCCCATGAGTTTACCCATCAAGTTGCCGACCGTGGTGTATTCGCTGAGCGACACCAGCGAGCCGTAGTCGCGGTAAACGTATTTCGGCAGCGGCTTTCCTTCGAGGCGGCGCACCAGCGACCGTACGAGCATGGACGCCTGTTGATGCGCCGCTTGTGCCGTGGGCGGCACCGGGCGGTCGTGACCCGGACGCGGGCAGCTCGAACAGTCGCCGAGCACGAAGATATTTTCATCGCGCGTCGTTTGCAGCGTCCGCCGAACCACGAGTTGGTTTTGCCGATTAGTTTCGAGACCATCGATGTCCTTGAGAAAGTCCGGCGCCTTGATGCCGGCGGCCCACACTTTCAGCGCGGCGTGCACGAACGTTCCATCGTGCATGTAGATGCCGTTCGGCGTAACCCGGGTGACGCGCTTGGCCGTGTGCACGGTTACACCCAGTTGCTCCAGCGAACGCTGCGCGGGATCGGAAAGCCGCTTCGGCAGCGCCGGCAGAATCCGGTCCGCCGCTTCGATCAGCGTGAGCTTCATGTCCTTTTCCGGAACGATTTGATCGAAGCCGTACGCGACGAACTGGTGCGCGGTGTGGTGCAGTTCCGCCGCAAGTTCGACGCCGGTCGCCCCGGCGCCGACGATCGCCACATTGAGCATCCCGCTGCCCTCGGCAGCGCCTCGCGACTGCACCTGCATGAATGTTTCCAGCAGCCGCTGCTGGAACCGGTCGGCCTGCTCGCGATTATCGAGAAACGCGCAATACTCGCGTACGCCGGGGATGCCGAAGTCGTTGGTCACACTGCCGATGGCGATGACGAGCAAATCGTACGGAACCGCACGCTCGGGGATGATCACCGCGTCGTCGGCGCTCAGCGTCGATCCCAGATGAATCAGTTTGTTGCTGCGGTCGAGACCTTCGAAGCGACCGAGTTGAAATTGAAATCCGCGCCAGCTCGCCTGCGCCAGGTATTCGAGCGCGTCTTCGTAGGAATTCAACGTTCCGGCCGCCACTTCGTGCAGCAACGGCTTCCACAAGTGCGTGAGCGAACTGTCGACCAGCGACACGTGCGCGCGCCGGCGTCGGCCGAGTTTGCGCCCAAGACGGCTTGCGAGCTCCAGGCCGCCGGCACCGCCGCCGACGATCGCGATGCGCGGCAGCGCGCTCATGGTTTGCGCGGCCGCGCAGCGTCGCTTATTCGATATCGAAAACGACGTTGGACACGGGCGGAAAATCGATGGCATGCGCCGTTGTGCTTGTGCAATGAAAGACACGCCATTTTAACATCACTGCGGTCGGCGCCGTCGGCCGGCATCGATCAGTCCGGCGCCGCTCCCGGCACGTCCTTCAGTACGTTGAAGCGCGCGAGCGTGGCGATCGGCGAATCCGCGCGCTTTTCATCGTCAAGCGCGCGCAAATCGACATAGGCGCGCTCGGCGGTGAGGCGCACCGTCGTGTAGCCGCGCTTGTCGCTGCGCGCGAGCTTGACGTGGGGGTTGCGCGCGCGGCGGTTGTCGTAGAACGACTGCCGCGGGCCTTGAGAAGTAATCGAGGTTCCGCAAAATTCGGCGGCAACGATCGGCGCGGTCGGATCGTCGAAGTCCAGTTTCAGGTCGCTGACCACGTTCGCGTGAATGTCGCCGCCGATCGCGATCGGGTTCCGCACCTTGTGCGCGATCAGCTCCGAGAGCAAGCGCCGCCGCGCCGCCGGGTAGCCGTCCCAACCGTCGGTCCAGAAGCGGGAGTTCCCATCGACGGTGCGATCGAGCTGCGCCATCAGCGTTTGCTGCGCCAGGATATTCCAGCGCGCGGCGGAATCGGCGAAACGCGCGCGTAACCAGGCTTCCTGCTCGGCGCCGAGCATGGTGCGATCTTCCCGCAAACGTTCGGTACAGACCTCGACGGTGCTTGACCCGCCGCGACCGGCCGTTTGGCATGCCTGGTACGAGCGATACTGTCGGTCGTCGAGCAGATAGAAGCGCGCAAGCCGGCCGAAGTCGTAGTGACTATGGAGACGCATCCGTGCGCCTTGCGGTCGGCTGCTTGCGCGCAACGGCATATGTTCGTAGTACGCCTGATACGCGGCGGCGCGTCGCGCGAGAAAGGTCGGATCGAGCTTCTCCGAGCGGTCGTCGGCGTAATCGTTCGAGACTTCATGATCATCCCAGGTGACGATCCACGGAAACCGCGCGTGGCAGCGTTGCAGATCGGGATCGCTCTTGTAGCGCGCGTAGCGGTTTCGATACTGCGCGAGCGTGAACGGTTCCGACGCTTCGTGGCTGCGCACGTGGTTTCGGCCCCATGACGACTCGTAGATGTAATCGCCGAGGAACACGACCAGGTCGAGATTCTCCTCGGCCATGTGGCGATGCGCCGCGTAGTAGCCTTGCTCATACTGCTGGCAGGAGGCGAACGCGAAGCGCCAAGCACCGAGGGCTTGCGGCGGCGGCGCGGTGCGCGTGCGTCCGATCGGGCTTGTCGCCGCGCCGACCATGAAGCGGTACCAATACCAGCGGTCGGGTTCCAACCCGTCGACGTCGACGTGCACGCTGTGCGCGTATTGCGGTTCGGCGGCGGCGATGCCGCGCCGCGCGATCTTCCGAAAGTTTTCGTCCGCCGCCACTTCCCATTGCACGTTTACCCCCGCCGGCGCGAGGCCGCCGCCGTGCAGCGGGTCGGGCGCAAGCCGCGTCCAAAGGACGACGCTGTCGGGTAAAGGTGAGCCGGACGCGACCCCGAGCGTAAAGGGATCGCCATGGATACGCGTGCGCGCGCAGCCGTTGAGCGCAATCGCGGGGGCGGCGAGGACCACGCTTGCGGCGCGCAAAAAATCGCGGCGGCCGCGATCGGCGGTCATCTGAGCGTTGGTTGGTACGATGCGGTGCGCGTCAGAGACTGTAACCGCGCGCCAGGGCGGTGGCGGCTATCACCATTAAAATGACAAGGAGCGCCTGAACGTGGCTGATGGTGGCGATGATGCGTGCGGTGCCCGGCACGAGAACGACGGCGGGAGAGCCGCCGCGGCGAATCTCCTTGCGCCAGCGCATCAGCTTCGCCATCGGCCAAAGTTCGAGAACGACAATGACCAGAAGCAAGACCATCTTCGCCTGGAAGATTGAATCGCCGTTGTAGTACGCGCTGCCCTTCTCGAACGTTCCTGTGTAGCGCATGACACCGGTGATGATCCACAGTAGTGCGGCGATGCCCCACAGCGTGTCGGCGCGAAAAACGCGGCGCGCCGAAAGCACGTCCGGTATGTCGCGCAGCGCGGTTCCGCGTTGAATTACGGCGCCCAGTCCCAAACCGAGCGCAATCAAGTGAAGTGCCGCGAGAGTGACTTCGAGCATGCGCGCATACTACCTCCGGCGGCGGGCAGCGTCGATGCGGACCGGGGCCGCCCGTCGCTCGCGGCGCTAGGTTGTCGGCTTGATCTTGCCGCCCGCCGCCTCGGCCAGCTGCGTCGCCAGGCGCGCGGCCATCGCGTAGATCGTGAGCGAGGGGTTGGTGCCGAGACCGGTGGGGAAGAGGGAACCGTCGAAAACCCACAGGTTGGCCAGCTGGTGATGCTTGCCGTGGCTGTCGACCACCGAATGCTTCGGATCGGCGCCCATGCCGCAGCCGCCCATGACATGCGCCGAAAACAGTTGCGTCCGCAGCGCCTTGAGCGACAGGTCCGCGATCGCCTTTTTTGTATCCGCCAAGGTTGCGTAGCCGTCCGGCCGCGCGTCCATGTGCACCGGCGTCACGCGGCTTGCGCCGGCGGCGAATTGAATTTCCGCCATCGATGCGTACGCGTGGCGGATGCCGTCCCATAAATAATCGGTCAGCGGATAGTCGAGCACCGGACTGCCGTCGCTCAAGAGCGATACCGATCCGCCCGGGCTGTCGTCGTGAAAGCCGTCGCGCATCAGCGCAATCACCGCGCTCAAGTGCGGCAGTCGCGCCATGACGTCCGCGTGTTCCTTGCCGAACCAGAGCGTGCTCACCGCGGTGAGGATCGGATGCAACGGCGGGACTTCCATTTTGTAGCCGAGCCGCCCGGCAACGCCGTCGCGAAACAAAAACTGGTTCGAGTACGCGGACTGCGGCGCACCGTAATACGGTTCTATCTTCTCCGGCATGATCGCGGTGCTCACGCTCGTGACGTGCAGGAATGTGCGCTTGCCAATGCGCTCGTACGGGTCGGGCACTTCGGATCGAAGCAGCAAGCCGGGATTGTTGATCGCGCCGCCCGCCAGCACGATGTGCGGCGCTTCGACGCGAATCCTTCTGCCGGTCGGGTCGACCGAATTTTGCTTTAGCGCGATCGCGTTCACCGCCACGACGCGATCGCCCTTGATCTCCAAGGTCTGCGCGCGCGCCTGCGCCGCCAGGGTCGCGCCGTTTGCGAGCGCGGCCGGAATCGTCGTAACCAGCATCGACTGTTTGGCATCGACCGGGCAGCCCATGCCGCAGTAGCCGAGATTGCGGCAGGCCTTGACGTTGCGCGGTATCGCCTCGACGACCCAGCCGAGTTTCCTCGCGCCGCGATGGAGCACGTCGTTGTGCGGGTTGCGTATCGGCCACGGTTCGATGTTCAGCCGCTTCTCCATGCGCGCAAACCACGGCGCCATGTCCGCGTCGCCGTAACCTTTCACGCCGAACGTCTTGGTCCAGAAGGCGAACGTTTCCGTCGGCGTGCGAAAGCAACTGGTCCAATTCACCGTCGTCGAACCGCCGACCGCGCGGCCTTGCAAGATAGTGATGCTCTTGTCCTTCGTCTTGCGCGCGCCGACTTCGTAGTAAAGGTTCGGATAGGCATCGGCTTCCTGCATGCGGAAATCCGTGGCCCGGTAGTAGCCGCCTTCTTCGAGCATGACGACCTTGAGCCCGGCGGCAGAGAGAATTTCCGCGGCGGTGCCGCCGCCCGCGCCGGTACCGATGATGACGACGTCCGCGCGCAGCGTCAGATCCTTGTCGAGCTTGGAGCCGTGAATTACGTTGTCCGTGTTTGCCATGGCCGCGTCCTTACGCGATCGCCGGCGGGCCGCCGTAGCCGATGCGCGCCCACGACTTCGGGTTGCCGTACCAGCTGCCGACGATGAGATTGTTCAAGCCGATGTAACCCGTGCGCAGCGTGTCGAGGCGGCTGTTGCGCCAGCTCGAAAGGAAATCGCGAATGTCCTGATCGGTCGCCTTGTCCCACGACGTCCAAATGCCCGCGACGAGCGAGCGCGTTATGGTTTTAGTGAGGACGCCGAACAAACCCTGAATCTCGCCGCGCACGCTGAGCGCCTGATGTGCGAGGGTGACATCGATCCCGTGAAGGATTTCGCCGACGGCTGCGTTGAACTGCGCGCGATCCTTCGGCAGCGCCCCTTCGAGCATGATCGGCACCACGCGCGCCAGCATGGCGGCGTCGGCGGCGGTGAGGTAGGCGAACGTCGATTCCTTCGCGGCGCTCGAATCCGCCGCGTGCGCGGGCGGCAGCCAGCGGCCGAGAAAGAGCAGGGCGGAGCCGGCGACGCCGGCTTTGAGAAAC
>DASWLD010000007.1:0-1708 GCA_036396275.1 Burkholderiales bacterium | reverse complement strand
GAAGCGCTGAATCTTGCGCGCGCGCCCGACGGCGAGCTTATCTTCCGGCGATAGCTCGTCCATGCCGAGAATCGCGATGATGTCGCGCAGTTCTTTGTAGCGCTGCAATGTCGCTTGCACCGCGCGCGTGGTGTTGTAGTGGTCGTCGCCGATAACGTGCGGATCGACCTGGCGCGACGTGGAGTCGAGCGGATCGACCGCGGGATAAATACCGAGCGCGGCTATGTCGCGCGACAACACGACGGTCGCGTCCAAGTGGCCGAAGGTCGTCGCGGGCGAAGGATCGGTAAGATCGTCGGCCGGCACGTAGACGGCTTGGATCGACGTAATGGAACCTTTCTTCGTCGACGTGATGCGTTCCTGCAGGCGGCCCATTTCCTCCGCAAGCGTCGGCTGATAGCCGACCGCGGACGGCATGCGGCCGAGCAGCGCCGATACCTCGGTGCCGGCAAGCGTGAAGCGGTAGATGTTGTCGACGAAGAACAGCACGTCGCGGCCTTCGTCGCGGAAATATTCCGCCATGGTGAGACCGGAAAGTGCTACGCGCAGGCGATTGCCCGGCGGCTCGTTCATCTGGCCGTAGACCATCGCCACTTTGGATTCGGACAAGTCGTCGAGCCGAATGACGCCGGCTTCCGACATTTCGTGATAGAAGTCGTTGCCTTCGCGCGTACGCTCGCCGACGCCGGCGAATACGGAAAGACCCGAGTGCTCCTTCGCGATGTTGTTGATCAGCTCGAGCATGTTGACGGTCTTGCCGACGCCGGCGCCGCCAAAGAGGCCGATCTTGCCGCCTTTCGCAAACGGACACACCAAGTCGATCACCTTGATGCCGGTTTCGAGCAGCTCGGTGGACGGCGAAAGTTCCTCGAAGCTCGGGGCCTTCTGGTGAATCGAGCGCTTTTCCTCGCTCTTCACCGGTCCGGCTTCGTCGATCGGCTGGCCGAGCACGTTCATGATCCGGCCGAGCGTGCCTTTGCCGACCGGCACCTGGATCGGCGCGCCGGTATTTTTCACTTTCATGCCGCGCCGCAGACCTTCCGAGGATCCGAGCGCGATCGTGCGCACCACGCCGTCGCCGAGTTGCTGCTCGACTTCGAGCGTCAGGTCCGATCCTTCCATCACGAGGGCGTCGTATATTTTTGGCATCTGCGCGCGCTCGAACTGCACGTCGATGACCGCGCCGATGCATTGAACGATTTCGCCTTGAACCATCGTTGTATCCTCAAATATTAAACAGTCGCGCGCTGCGCGCTCGGCTCGCCTCCCTCTCCCTCCGGGAGAGGGAATGAGGGTGAGGGCTGCTAATCATCTGCACGGCGTCCCTGACATCCCTCACCCCTTACCCTCTCCCGAAGGGAGAGGGGGGGTTGGTGCGCTGATGCGCGATTATTCATACGGCCGCCGCGCCGCCGACGATTTCGGAAATTTCCTTCGTGATCGCCGCCTGGCGGGTCTTGTTATAGACGAGCTGCAGCTCGTCGATGACGTTCTTGGCGTTGTCGGTCGCGGCCTTCATCGCCACCATGCGCGCCGATTGTTCCGACGCCATGTTCTCCGCGAGCGACTGGTACACCAAACCCTCGACGTAACGGCGCAGCAATTCGTCGATCACGACCCGCGCGTCGGGCTCGTAGATATAGTCCCAGCTATGCCCCGGCGCGCCCATGCGTTCGCCGCTGAGCGGCAGCAGCTGCTCGAGCACCGG
>DASWLD010000006.1:0-11973 GCA_036396275.1 Burkholderiales bacterium | reverse complement strand
CACACTGGAAGATCGCATCGGCGAACTCGACCAGATTCGCGAAGGGATTCACGAACACGAGCGCGGTCTGGAGAAACGCCTGAGCGGCGTGCTGAAACTGCTCGACTTCGACGCCGCCGACGCGCTGCATTCGCGCGCCGGCCGAGCCGGCTAGCGCGAGCCTACCGAGTCCCGATGCGCTTACCGTTCGCGCGATCCGCGCCGACGGGTAACACCATCGCCTCCCCTTCGCCGCGTGGATCGGACGCCGCTTCGACGCGGTTGCGTGACCGATCCCACGATACCGCCTGCATGTTGCCGTAGCCCGATTTCACGTCGTACAGCGCGTGACCCTTGCGCGCGAGCGCCGCAGCAACGCCCTCGCTGAACGCAAGCGGTTCATATTGAACGCGGTCGGGTAGAAACTGGTGATGGAATCGCGGCCGCGCCACCCAGTCGGCGACGCGCCCGCGACCGTCAACCGCGTCCAACGTCGCGAGCAGCACCATCGAGATGATCCGGCTGCCGCCCGGCGTGCCGAGAATCGCGATCGTATCCTTCGTTTCGACGAACGTCGGCGTCATGCTCGACAGCGGCCGTTTGCCCGGCGCGATGGCGTTCGCGTCGGCGCCCACCAATCCGTACCGGTTGGGCGCGCCCGGCGCGACCGCGAAATCATCCATCTCGTTGTTGAGCAGAACCCCGGTGCCGTGCGGAATGAATGCCGCGCCGAAGAGCGTGTTGATGCTCAACGTCGCGGCGACGCGATTTCCGGCGGCGTCCAGAATCGAGAAATGCGTGGTATTCGTTCCTTCCGATTTCGGCGATAACCACGACGGCGCCAGAGCGGCGCTCGGCGTCGCGTGATCGAGATCGATGCCGCCGCCCATTTTGTTGAGATGTGTCGGATCGAGCAGTTTGGTCACGGTATCGGCGGGAACGAAGTCGGGATCGCCCATGAACACGGCGCGATCGCGATAGGCGCGGCGCATGGCTTCGATCACGACGTGCGCCCGCTCGGGAGCCGCAAGCCGATCGAGATCGTGGCGTTCGAGCATCCCAAGCGCCTGCAACAGGACGACCCCGCCGGACGAGGGCAGCGCGGCGGTCACGATTTTGGCGCCGCGATACGTCCCGCGAAGAGGCTCACGCTCGACCACGCGATATTTCGCAAGGTCCGCGGCGGTCCAGATGCCGCCCGCGGCGCGCACGCCGTCGGCGAGCCGCCGCGCCGTTTCGCCACGGTAGAAGTCTTCGCCACCGTCGTGCGCCAGTCGTTCGAGCGTGCGCGCGAGGTCCGGCTGGCGGATCACGTAACCCAACGCCGGAATTTCATCACCGTCCAGAAACGGCGAACCCGTGCCCCATTTGCGCAGCGCGTCGAGACGATATCGAGCCAGCCGACGATAGAGCGGGCTCACGGCAAACCCCTCGCGCGCGAGCCGAATCGCCGCCGCGAGCGAACGCGCCAACGGCAGCTTTCCATGGTGTCGGGCGAGATACACCAAACCCGCCGGCGCCCCGGGAATCGCGGCGGCGAGCGGACCGTCGAGCGAAAGTCGACGAATGGGATCGCCGTTGGCGTCGAGATACATGTCGGCGCGCGCGGCGAGCGGTGCCCGTTCGCGCGCGTCGATCATGATGTCGCGGTCATCCGCGGCGCGATGCAGTAAGAAGAAGCCGCCGCCGCCGAGACCGGAGCTGTAGGGCTCGACCACCGCCAGAGCGGCGGCAACGGCGACGGCCGCGTCGAACGCGTTACCCCCGGCGGCGAGAATCTCGCGGCCGGCGGCGGTCGCTTGCGGTTGGGCACTCGCGATTGCCGCGGCGGGCGGCCGTTCGGCGGCACCTGCCGGTACGCAGGCGACGAACGCGACGAGAAAAACGAAAAAACGAAAACGCATCGATGCAGACTCGTCGTGCGACGAAATCAGGCCGACGCCTTCTTGCCGGTCAGCGCGAGATACTTGCGGTACAGCTGGTCGCGCGTTTCCGGGCGATCGGGATCCTGGGGAATACAGTTGACGGGACAGACTTCAACACACTGCGGCTTGTCGAAGTGTCCGACGCACTCGGTGCAAAGCGTCGGATCGATGACGTAGTACTCGACGCCTTGCGAGATCGCGCCGTTTGGGCACTCGGGCTCGCAAACATCGCAGTTAATGCATTCGTCGGTGATAAATAGAGCCATGGCGTAACAACGAACGACGGCGGGGAAGCGCTATCTCAGCTTGGTCGCCAGCGCGGTCGCGACGCCACGGTCGACGAACCCCGACACATCGCCGCCGAGCGAGGCGATTTCCTTCACCAAGGACGCGGAAATGAACATCTCGTGCTCCGAAGGGGTCATGAATACCGTTTCGATTTCCGGTGCGAGCACGCGGTTCATCCCGGCCAATTGAAATTCGAATTCGAAGTCCGACACCGCGCGCAGCCCGCGCAAGATCACGCGCGCGCCCTGCTGACGCACGCAATCGATCAAGAGCGAGTCGAAGCCGATGACACTCACCCCGCGCACATCGGAAAGCACGGCCTGGGCCAATGCAACGCGTTCGGCGAGTGGAAAGAGCGGGGTCTTCTTGGGATTCGCCGCGACCGCGACGACGACCGTTTCAAAAATTTGCGCGGCCCGGCGCGTGAGGTCGGCATGGCCGTTCGTGATCGGATCGAAAGTTCCGGGATAGAGGGCGGTCACCTGCATGGCGCCAGTATAGCCGCTACCGCCGGCACGCCCTACCCTGGCGCAGGCGGCGCCTGGAACAGCAAATAGTTCACCTGCCCCGCAAGTCCCCGTTTCTTGAGCGTCCACTCGCCCGGTACCGGTGGCGTGCGCATCGCCCGCGGCGCTTCGACGTAGACCAACGCACCGGGACGAAGCCAGCCCCGCGCCAAGCGCGCGCCGCAGTCGGAAATCATCTCGGCGGCGACGGCGAACGGCGGGTCGAGAAAAACGATATCGAATGCACGCGGGGTGCCGCCCAAATAGTCGAACGCGTCGGCTGCAACGACTTGCGCACCCGCGGCGCCGAGCCGCTCCACGTTCTCGCGCAGCTGGCGCTGCGCGGTTGCGGACCGCTCCACCATCACGACCGTTGCGGCGCCGCGCGACAGCGCCTCGAGGCAGAGCGCCCCGGTTCCGGCAAAGAGATCCAGGCAACTCGCGCCCTCGATAATGGGCTCGAGCCAATTGAACAACGTTTCCCGCACGCGATCCGGCGTCGGCCGCAGCCCTTCGGAGGTCAGCACCGGCAACCGCCGGCTGCGCCAGCGCCCGCCGATGATGCGAATAGCGCCGGGATAGGCGCCGGTGCGCCGCGACGCCCTGCTCGCACGCGACGTCGACCTAGCTCGTGCCACCGACGACAACCGTCGCTTCCCGGTTTGGATGAATGTGGCGCTTGAATGCGGCGCGAATCTGTTCGATCGTCACCGCGTCCACCCGCGCGACGAAATCGTCGAAATACGTCAGCGGCAAACCGTAGAAGCCGATGAACGCGAGGTTCTCGGCGAGCTTTTTATTGCTGTCGAGTCGCAGCGGAAAACCGCCGGTCAAGTTGCGCTTCGCGGCTTCGAGTTCCTGCGCGGTCGGCCCGTTCTTGACGTAGTCGCCGAGCACCTCTTCCGCCACGGCGATGGCTTTGTCGCGTTGGGCGTTGCGCGTCTGCAGCCCAAGCGTGAACGGACCGGCGACACGCGTCGGTTGGAAGAAGCTGTATACGCTGTAGGAATAACCGCGCTTCTCGCGTATTTCATCCGACAGCCGCGACACCAATCCGCCGCCGCCCAAGCTGTAGTTGCCGACGATCAACGGAAAATAGTCGGGATCGTCGCGGGCGATGGCAGGTTGTCCGATGAGCACATGCGACTGTTGCGCCGGAAATGCGATGACTTCGCGGCTCGCCTTGGTGAGCGGCTTGACCGCCGGCAGCGGCGGTGCCGCCTCGCCGCGCGGCAATCGACCGAGCGCGCGTTCGGCGATCGCCTTGGCGTCCGCCGTTGTCGCGTTGCCGACGATGGCGAGCCACGCGGTGGCACCGGTGTAGTAGCGCTTGTGATGATTGACGAGATCGCCGCGCGTTATTTTTCCGAGCGACTCGGCCGTGCCCGCCGGATCGTTCGCGTACGGATGGTCGCCGTAGAGCGCGCGCATGAATGCCTTCTGGGCGATCGCGCCCGGCGATTGCAGGTCGAGCTGCAGGGCCACCAACGCCTTCGCGCGTTCGCGCTCGAGCGCATCGACGGGAAACGTGGGTTTCCCGACCACCTTGGCGAACAGATCGAGCGCCGGGTCGAGCAAACCGGCATCGGAAAGACTGCGCAGCTCGACGATGGTCATGTCGCGCTCGGAACTCGCGCCGAACTCCGCGCCCAGGTTCTCGAAGCCGGCCGCGATTTGATTGACGTCGAGATCGGCCGCGCCCTGCGCGAGCATGGTGTTGGTCATGCGCGCGAGACCGGATTTGTCCGCGGGATCGCGGCTGCCGGCGGCGTCGAACACCGCGCGCAGTTGCACCAGCGGCAATTCGGTGGCGCGCACAAAGTAGACGCGCGTGCCGTTCGCCATCGTCCACTGTTCGATTTTCGGCACCGCGCCCGCGGTAGCGCTGGCGAGTAATAAAGTCATCCCGGCGACCATGGCATTAGTGCGCATTCGACTCTCTCTGTGCGGCCGGCGGTTTGGCGTTCGATGAAATCGGCAGCGGATCGAGAACCGCGACCGTCAGATTCGAATCGACCAAATACTTGCGCGCCACGGCCGACACTTGTTCGGGCGTCACCGCGCTGATGCGGCGCACGCGCTCGTCGATCAAATCCAGATCGAGTCCGGACACCGCGAGCTGTCCGAGCTGCATCGCCTGATAAAACACCGAGTCGCGCCGGAACACGTCGCCCGCCACCACCTGCGCCTTCACGCGCGCCAGTTCCTCGGCGGAGATCGGCTCCCTTTTAATACGCTCGATTTCCGCGCGTATCGTCTGCTCCAAATCCTTTGTGCTCTTGCCGGCCGCGGGGGTGCCGTCGAAAATAAACAATGTCGGCGCACGCCCGATCGCGTCGTATCCCGCGCCGGCGCGAACCGCCACTTTTTTCTCGCGCACCAGCTCGCGCTCGAAGCGCGCGCTCTGACCGCCATCGAGCACACCGCCCAATACCGACAGCGCGTAGGGCTCCCAGTCGTCCTTCTTCGTTTCGACGGAGGAATACACCGGCACGTGATAACTCATCAGCAGATACGGCACTTGCGCCGGTGCGCGTACGTCGGTGTTCCGGGTGGCGGATTGCGGCGGTTCGTTTGGAATCGGCGGCCGCTTGAAATCGCGCGCCGGAATCGGGCCGAAATATTTCTTCGCCAGTTCGACCACGTCCGCCGGCTTGACGTCGCCGACCACCACCAGCGTCGCGTTGTTCGGGCGATAGTAGCGCCGGTACCAGTCCCGCACGTCGTCGATCTTGAGCTTCTGCAAATCGTCCATCCAACCGATCACCGGATGGTGGTACGGATGCGCTTGATACGCGACGCTCAGCATCTTTTCGTACGTGAGCGATTCGGGTTTGTCGTCGGTGCGCAGCCGCCGCTCCTCCATCACGACCTGCACCTCTTTCTTGAATTCCTCCGGATCGAGCGTCAGGCCTTGCATGCGATCGGCTTCCAATTCGAACGAAATCGGCAGCCGCGATTTTTCCAATTGCTGGAAGTACGCCGTGTAGTCGGAACTGGTGAATGCGTTCTCGCGCCCGCCGTTCTCGGCGATGATCCGCGACATCTCGTTCGGCCCGTGGTTCTTGGTGCCTTTGAACATCATGTGCTCCAACACGTGCGAGACGCCGGTAAGTCCTTTGGGCTCGTCGATGCTGCCGACTTTGTACCAAACCATCGATACCACGACCGGCGAGCGATGATCTTCCTTCACAATCACGCGCATACCGTTGGCAAGAGTGGTGTCATGCATATCGTCGCAACCTGTCAGAAGTAATGAAGCCGCCACGCCGAGCATGCCGGCGCGAACGTAACTCATGGGTGTGTGAAACATCGCGTTCCCTTTTATAATGGCCGCCTAGCATAGCTCAGCGACCGGACTCAGTAATCAGTTGACGGAATCCAATCCCACCGCACCGGCCGAAACCAAGCGCCCAGGTTTTTTCGCGCGGCTGAAGAACCAGCTGGCCGCCACACAGCGCACGCTTGGACAAGGCGTCGACACGCTGGTGCACGGCACTCGTGCGCTCGATCAAGATTTACTCGACGACATCGAAACCGCGCTGCTGCGCGCCGATGTCGGTGTCGAGACCACTCGTGGGTTGATCGACGATCTGACGGCCCGGTTGGAGCGCCGCGAACTCACCGATGCGCGCGCCGCCTACCGCGTGCTAAGACAGGGCATTCTCGCCATTGTTCAGCCCGCCGGCCGACCTCTGGTCATCCCGGCGACACCCCGGCCCTTCACAATCATGGTCGTCGGCGTCAACGGCGTCGGTAAAACCACCACCATCGGCAAGCTGGCCGGCCATCTTCGACGGTCCGGACTGAGCGTGATGCTGACCGCCGGCGACACCTTCCGCGCCGCGGCGATCGAGCAGCTTAAAGTCTGGGGCGACCGGCTGAGCGTACCCGTCATCGCCCAGCACTCGGGCGCGGATGCCGCCGCCGTTGCGCACGACGCGATGAGCGCCGCTGCGGCGCGCCGAACCGACGTCCTGATCATCGACACCGCCGGCCGACAGCACACCCACAGCGGCCTGATGGACGAACTAAAAAAAATCCGCCGCGTCATTGCCAAGGCCGACGCCACCGCGCCGCACGAAGTGCTCATGGTGCTCGACGCCGGAACCGGACAAAACGCACTGGCCCAGCTCAAACACTTCGGCGCCGCTGTAAACGTCACCGGCATCGCGCTGACAAAACTCGACGGCACCGCCAAAGGCGGGATACTTATCGCGATCGCCAAACAATCGGGCCTGCCGATTCGCTATATCGGCGTCGGCGAGACGCTCGATGATCTTCAAGAATTCGATCCCGAGGCGTATGTGGACGCGTTGTTGCCTGAAAATCAGTAGCAAGATGCAAGAGACAAGATACAAGAGAACACATACCTAATGCATAGCCACGCATCCACTTGTATCTTGCATCTTGTCTCTTGCATCTAAATTTCTATGATCGAATTTAACCACGTCTTTAAACGCTACCCCGGCGAGCACGACGCGCTTAAGGACATCAATTTCAAGATCGAGCGCGGCGAGATGGTGTTCGTCACCGGACATTCCGGCGCCGGCAAGACCACGCTGCTTAAACTCATCAGTCTGATCGAGCGTCCGACCCGCGGCCAAGCCGTGGTCAACGGCAAGAACATCGGACGATTGCCGTTGCACCGCGTTCCGTATTTCCGACGCGACATGGGCATCGTGTTTCAGAATTACAAACTCCTGTTCGACCGCTCGGTGTACGACAACGTCGCCCTGCCGCTCGTCGTGATGGGACTTGAAGCTCGGGACATCGGCAAGCGCGTGCGCGCCGCGCTCGATAAGGTCAGCCTTCTAAACAAAGAGAAGCTGAACCCGATCGTGCTTTCCGGCGGCGAGCAGCAGCGCGTCGGCATTGCCCGGGCCATCGTGCATCGGCCGACGGTACTGCTCGCCGACGAACCGACCGGCAATCTCGATATCGTCCTGTCCGAGGAAATTCTCGATCTGTTTCTTTATTTTCACCAACACGGCGTCACCGTTCTTATCGCTACCCATGACCAGCGGCTCATCAACCGCGCCGGCAAGCGCATGATCGTGCTGAAGCACGGCGAAGTCGCGCACGACACGCTCGATAGCGTCGACGTTCGGCAATGATCGAATTCCTGCGCACCTACTCGCGGCGCCACGCACACGTGCTGCGTACCACGCTCGCGCAGACGGTGCGGGCGCCGGTCGCGTCGCTTATGACCATCGCCGTCATCGGCATCACACTCGCCTTGCCGACCGGTTTGTATGTTGTCATTGGAAATCTCGAGCGCGTCAGCCGCGGTTGGGACGCGGGCGGACAGATCTCGCTGTTCCTCAAGCGCGACACGGCGGACTCCGCGGCGGAGAAATTGGCCGATCGCATTCGCCGCATTCGCGGCGTCGCGCGCGTCGACTACATCTCGCGGAGTCAGGCTCTGGCCGAATTCAAAAATCTGTCCGGTTTCGGCAACGCGCTCAATCTGCTGAACGAGAATCCGCTGCCGCCGGTGCTGACGGTGCACCCGACCAACGCCGCCGAACCCGAGGCGGTGGAGAAGCTGCTCGACCAACTGCGCGGTATCGATGCCGTCGAGTTCGCGCAACTCGATCTCGACTGGGTCCGGCGCTTGCACGCGATGCTGGTCATCGCCGAGCGCGGCGTATTCGTGCTCGCCGGCTTGCTCGGCCTCGCCGTGCTCCTCACCATCGGCAACACCATCCGCCTCGCGATCATGAACCGCCGCGACGAGATCGAAGTGATGAAGCTCATGGGCGGAACCAACACCTTCATCCGCCGACCCTTCCTCTATGCCGGCGTTTTCCAGGGTTTCCTCGGCGCGGCGATGGCCTGGGCGATCGTGGCGCTGGTGCTTTGGCTCCTGGATAGCGCGATATCGGACCTGGCGGCCCTGTACGGCAGCGATTTGCGCGTCCAGGGGCTCTCAGCCGCCGATGCGGGCGTGCTGCTGGCCCTGGGCGCCCTGCTCGGCTGGATCGGGTCCCGTGTCTCCGTTCAACGCCATCTACGGGCCATCGAACCGAGCTAAACACCCTTATTTCCAGTGGTTTAATCACGGTTTGGGGAACTCCGGCGCCTTTGGCACTCTAAAGTACCGAGTGCTAAAATTGCTATCAACTGAAGACGGGAGCCAAGCCGAAATGACACAGACTTTTCTCATCCCGATTCCTCTCCATCCGGAGCGCGGCATGGCCGCCTACATTCGCGCGGTCAACGCGCTGCCGGTTTTGAGCGCGGGCGACGAAATTAAGCTCGCGAAGAAATACCGCAAGCACAACGATCTCGATGCCGCGCGCCAGCTGATTCTCGGCAACCTGCGCCACGTCGTGCGCGTCGCCCGCGGCTTCGCCGGTTACGGCCTGCCGCAAGCCGACCTGATCCAAGAAGGCAATATCGGCTTGATGAAAGCCGTCAAACATTACGACCCGGCGCACAAGGTTCGCCTGATGTCGTTCGCGGTGCATTGGGTCCGCGCCGAAATCTACGACTACATTCTGCGCAACTGGCGCATCGTCAAAGTCGCGACCACCAAGTCGCAGCGCAAACTCTTTTTCAACCTGCGCAAGTCGCGCGAGCGCTTGGGCTGGATGCGCCAAGGCGAGGTAGACACACTCGCGGAGAACTTGAACGTCGCGCCCGAAACCGTGAAGGAAATGGAATCGCGCATGGCCTACGCCGACGTTTCCTTCGACGGCGACGTCGATTCGGACGACGACGACTTCCACGCCTCCCCGGCCGGCTATTTGCAAGACATGCGCTACAACCCCGAGGTCGTCGCGACCCGGTCCGATCAGGAAGCCTCGCGCGAAGAACAACTCGGCACTGCTCTCTCTTCGCTCGACAAACGCTCGCGCGACATCATCCAGCGCCGCTGGTTAACTGACGACAAGCCGACGTTGCACGAACTCGCCGATGAATACGGCATCTCCGCCGAGCGCGTACGCCAGATCGAAGCGAAGGCGCTGACGGTGATGAAGGATAAGCTGCTGGCCTGATCGACTCTCAGCAATCGAGTGCAAGAAAAGGACTCTATTGAGTCCTTTTCTTTTTTCAGCGCCCGGAAAACATCATCTAAAGTGAAGAACAAGATGACCTCTCGAAGGTTGCTAGGGAACCTCTGAACAAGTCTGTCATTCCGGCGAAAGCCGGAATCCAGGATTTAAGGTGTAAAAGTACGGTGTAAAAGGTACGGTGTAAAAGGGGTCTGACCCCTTTATTCGTATTAAGGTGGTATCGGCAACGTTCAGGTCAAAGAGATTGATATTTAAGGTTTTGGCCGCGGGATCGAAATCTTTTATGGTGATCTGGCCGGCAAAATCCGTGGAAGTAACGACGAGATCTGTGCCGTTTGGGGTGAAGGTGTACCGATTGTCACTAGATAAATAGCTTCCACTCCCGCCGGTACGCGTACCGCCCCAGAGAACCACTTCTTCGTCGCCCGTCGCGGGATTGGCAATCACTAAGCGACCCTTACCATCGCTATCAACGATAATGTCGTTGCCGTCACCGGGGCGGTAGAGGTAGGTATCAACGCCCGAACCCCCGTAGAGCACGTCGTCGCCGAGGCGGCCGAACAGCGTGTCATTGCCGCTTTCGCCGAAGATGAGGTCGTTGTCGGTGGAACCGATGAGGAAGTCGACGTCGGTGCCGCGGTAGTAACGCGTGTCGAAGTCACCGGCGGTGCTACCGTCGTCTTCGCCGACGTAAATGTCATACAAGGCAACGTTAGTCGACAGTCCTTTTTGGGTGATGTATTTGTCGACCAGGTACGTGTAGGCGAGCACCATACTGTCGGAGAGGGACTGAACGGTAATCGCCAGCGGGGCGCCGAGATTGACGGCATCCGTCAAGGCGCTCTGGTGTACCTGATCGAAGTCGTCTGCCGTATCGCCGACGTTATCCGCTCCGAGCAGCATGCCGCGATGACGCGTAAGCATCCGGTAGGCGCCTATGAAGTCCTGTTCGGATCGTGCGCTCGGTTCGTTGTAGATACCGAAGGTGTCGGCCTCCAGAAAGCGGCGCGCGTATTGCGTATCTGTGTTGTAGCGGATCTCGTACCAAGCCTCGGCGCGATCCCCGTAGTAAAGAGAGCGGGTGAGCAACGGGCCAACCAGGCCGGGGCCGTTAAACGCCATCGACGACAGCGCCATCATTTCTTGGCTTTGGTCGAGAGCTACAAAGAGATTGTCAGCGGCGATGGCTGGATTTCCTATGCTCGGATCGCTCGCGGCAAGTTTGGTTAAGTGTTTGGTGAACTGCGCTCGCATTGCTTGTCGTGCGCTGGCAATACTGATATCGAAAAGCTGCCGTACGCTGGTGGGAGAAAGAAGCGGAAAACTGAATTTGTTATTTATTGTTGCCGACGACAGCGGTTCTTCGTCGTTGGCATCCCACGTAGCCGTAGGCACCAGACCCTGATTGACACTTGGGAGCGAACCGGCATTTAGGTTGTTCATCAAGATACTGAGTAACTGGTCATCCGCGCTTCCTGGCACAAATGTAATACCTGCAGCCGCCAGATCGCTGGTCAAGCTTTGCTTGCGTTCCCACAAGCCAGTCTGATTATTTAAGACGAGCAGCGCGTATCCAACGCCTAAGGTGGGAATACCGCGTGAATCGCTATAAACACGCGGAATCGACTTTTCTTCTCGCCTAAGCAAGCCAAAGACCGCATCTGCATATGCCCCGATATCGTCGATTCGATTTGTCACGATTGTCATAGCCGTTCCCTCCTCGCTGTCAGCGAGCCTTGTAGTAGGTACAAACAGGTGCAATGTGTCTAAGCTTCTTTATGTAACTTTCTACTGTCAGACTCCAATATTCTCTCTGACCCGCTGCGACGAGTTCGTAGATCATGTTCTTGCCCTTGTAGGTGACAATGCCGTTGCGGGTCCATGTCGCGCTTTCGTTTTGGTTGAAAGTCGTACCGATCTTCATCTCGCAATGATCAAGATCGACCACCTGATAAACCCGATCCGCGGGATGGCGCGTGTCGCTTTTTTCTTCGTGCCTACCTTCGTAATACAGCACATACTCTTGCCCATTCTTGGGATTGTTATCGATGTCGACCTTGAAAAGCTGAAAGTTACGCTCGCCCACGGTAATACTGATTGCCCGGGCCTCAGCGTCCGCGTCATCCTTGGGCATGCCACCGCTCGCGATATCGGTGCCGGTTAGTTGGAACGATCTATCCATGCGTAATCCAGGACACTTGCTTTGATATGGCTTTAGCGCCCAGTCGTTATAGTTTTCAGCCGTGACGATCG
>DASWLD010000005.1:0-40578 GCA_036396275.1 Burkholderiales bacterium | reverse complement strand
TCAACCTGCATGGCACCGCGAGCCGCATCAATGACGCGGTCGAAGACCGCGCCGTCGCCCGGCTTTTCGGCGCCGATACGCCGTGCAGCTCGACCAAAGGTTGGACCGGCCACACCTTGGGTGCGGCGGGCATCATCGAAGCCGTCATCAGCTGTCTATGCCTGGAGCACGGTTTCACGCCAGGTTCATTGAACACGACCCAAGTTGACCCGTCGTTCGCGAGCCGAGTGATTGTCGAGAACGAAGCGCGACCGGTAACGCGTGTGTTGACCAACTCATTCGGGTTCGGCGGCAGCAACTGCAGCCTGGTTTTCGGGCGGACATGATGGAAGCGACGGTGCTCGGCATCGGCATTTTCGGCCCGGGACTCGCGGGCTGGGCGAGCAGCGCCGCCTTGCTCGGCGCCGCGGCGCCTTACCGCGATACCGCGCTGCCCGCGCTCGAACCCGCGCTGTTGCCGGCGACCGAACGCCGACGCGCCGGGCGCACCGTGCAGCTTGCGGTTCACGTCGCGCAACAAGCGATGCAAGGTGTTCAGGCTGACTCCGTGCCAACCGTGTTTGCAACGTCCGGCGGCGACCTGCAAACGGCACACGAGCTTTGCCTCGCGCTGGCGCAACCGGAGAAGATGGTTTCGCCGACGCGCTTTCACAATTCGGTGCACAATGCGGCCGCCGGCTATTGGAGTATCGCGACCGGTTCACGCGCGCCGTCGACCAGCATTTCCGCGTACGACAGCACGTTCGCCGCCGGCTTGCTGGAAGCGCTGTGCCAGGCGCACGCGGGAGCGGACGCGGTGCTGTTGGTCGCTTACGATTGCCCGGCGCCGGAGCCGCTGCACGCCAAGCGCCCGCTGCCGGCGCCGTTCGGCGTGAGCTTGCTTCTGTCCGCGCGCGCGCCGGCGCCGGCGCGCGGCCGGTTACGCGTCAGCGTCGAAGGCAACCGGCCGGCGACGGAACTGGCGGTGCCGGAACTGGAAGCGCTGCGGCGCCAAATTCCGGCGGCGCGATCGTTGCCGCTGTTGAGCGCCTTGGCGAGATCCAAACCGGACACTGTCGCGCTCGATTATCTGGAAACCATGAGCCTGAAACTGGAGGTGCGGCCATGACGCTAAAGGCAACGGCGATCGGTGCGCTGATTCCGCACGCGGGCGCCATGTGCTTGCTCGATGAAGTGGTTTCGTGGACCGAGGAAGAAATCGTTTGCAGCGCGACCAATCACCGGGCGGCGGACCATCCGTTGCGCGAGGACGACCGCCTGCCCGCGGTCTGCGGCGTTGAGTACGCCGGGCAGGCGATGGCGGTGCATGGCGCCTTGGTGTTGCAACGCGCGGTCGGCGCCGGGTTCCTGGCCGGGGTGCGCGAGCTGAAGCTGCATGTCGACCGGCTGGATAACATCGGCCCGACCCTGATCATCGAAGCGCGCCGGCTCTTGGGAGGCAACGAAGGCATGGTTTACGAATTCAAACTGCGCGACGCCGGCAAGCTTTTGATCAGCGGCCGCGCGACCGTCGCGTTGCGGCCGGACTAGGCGCATGAAGCGAGCCTTGATCACCGGCGGCAGCGGCGCTCTCGGCGCCGCGATTTGTCGCACCCTCGTCGCCACCGGCGTGCATGTCATTGTCCACGCGAATCGCGAACCGGAACGCGCGCACGCCCTCGTTGCCGAGCTGACCGCGGCCGGGTTTTCCGCCGAAGCCGCGGTGTTCGATGTCACGGACCGGGAGCTCGTTCAGCGCGAACTCGACCGGCTGCTCGCCGCGGGGCCGATTCAAATCGTCGTCAACAACGCCGGGGTGCACGACGACGCGCCGCTGGCCGGGATGCGCGATGAGCAGTGGGATCGCGTTATCGCGGTAACGCTGCAGGGCTTTTTCAACGTCACGCGCCCGCTCCTGCTGCCGATGATGCGCACGCGCTGGGGGCGGGTGATCAACGTCTCCTCCGTCGCCGCCATCACGGGAAACCGCGGGCAGGTCAACTACAGCGCGGCGAAGTCGGCGCTGCACGGCGCTTCGCGCTCGCTTGCGATCGAGCTCGCTAGCCGCGGTGTGACGGTGAACGTGGTGGCGCCCGGCATCATCGCCTCTCCCACGACGGAATCGGTTTTTCCGCCGGAGCGGATCAAGGCGCTGGTGCCGATGCAGCGCGCGGGCGAACCCGGCGACGTCGCCGAGCTGGTGGCATTTCTCGCGTCCGACAAAGCTGGGTATATCTCTGGGCAGGTTATTTCGGTCAACGGCGCAATGGCGTGAAGGTCCGCATCGATCAGCGCAAGAAGCGTCGCGCAAAATGACGCAGTCCGCCAAAGTAGTGGCCGTGATACCGGCCTATGACGAGGAACGGACAATCCGGCAGATCGCCGCCGGCGCGCGCGCACACGTCGCGGACGTCATTGTCGTAGACGATGGATCGGCCGACGGTACTTCCGCAGCGCTCGAGGGCCTGCCAGTTACGCTGTTGCGCAATAGCTCTAATCAGGGAAAGGGAGGCGCCCTGTGGCGCGGCATGCAGATCGCCCTCGAACGTGGCGCCACCGCAATCGTGACGCTCGATGCCGACGGACAGCACCGGCCGCAAGACATCCCGCGGCTGGTCGCAGCCCATCGTGAGCGCCCAGACGTTCTGGTGATCGGTGCGCGGCTGGTAGCGGCGAGAGCGGCGCCTCGATTGCGCCGTTTCGCCAACCGGTTTGCCGATTTCTGGATTTCCTGGGCCGCCGGCCACTGGGTTCCCGACAGTCAAAGCGGTTTCCGCCTCTACCCCGCCGAGCTCGTACGAAGCTTGACCGTCTGTCACGATCGCGCGCACGGTTTCGTATTTGAAAGTGAGGTGGTCATTGAGGCTGCACGCCTCGGTTTTCGAGTGTTGCCGGTGACTGTTCCGGCGATCTATCCGACTGCCGCCCGCCCGAGCCATTTCCGTCCGGTGGCCGATGTGGCCCGGATCGTGCGGATGGTCGCGGCGTACCTAATTACAAGCGGGTTTTGTCCGGCAGGACTCGTCGCTGCCATGAAGGAGCGCGCTTCCATTTTGGCGCGCGATAGCAGCCACGTTCGGTCCTGAGCGCTATCGCGTAGTGCGAGCTAGTGTACCGGTCGCTGAATCGAGCGCTTACCAAAGCCCCCGCCCCTGACGGGAGAACACCAAGTCCAGTAGGGCCGCATAGGAGTCGGTATCGACACGATCGAATACCAGTCCGGCACCGTTGTTGGTTAGGCGCACGACCTGCGCGTGAAAGCGCTGGTAGCGCGGGGTTCCTTCCACGGGCAGTTTGATCGCGAGTTCCATCGTCCCCTTTCTCGGAAGATTTCCTGTCTTCGATTCGACAAAAGCACCGTCCAGGCTGATGTCGCGGGTGGTGGAGTGCTGAAAGTTCTGGTTGTTGTAGTTGACGATTGTTTCGAGCGTTATTGGTATGCGCGGTGTGTCACGGCGTTCGCTCTTCATGTACCCTCCAAGAGGCGTTTGTGCAGTGTCGCTGGTATCCCCCTGCATCCCGGGTTGACCGGATGTGCCGATTTTATAAACGGTTTTTCCCTTAAAGGAAAGGCAGATACGGTTGAATCCCGCCGTGCCGACGCTCCCTCGGGTCGCAGGCCCCTGATACTATTCGGGCTTCTCGTGTTTGGCTTATGTCGGCCGCAGCCCGAAATCACGTAGCGTGGACGTCTCCCATCTCCTAAACGATCTGAATCCGCCGCAGCGCGAGGCCGTTGGCGCGCCGCCGGGACCCCTGCTGGTGCTGGCCGGTGCCGGCAGCGGAAAGACGCGGGTGCTGACCCATCGGGTCGCCTGGCTGGTCGGGGTCGAGGGCGTGTCGCCGCACGGGATACTCGCGGTCACTTTCACCAATAAGGCGGCGGCGGAGATGCGCGCGCGCATCGAGCGCATGCTGCAAGCGCCGCTCGGCGGACTCTGGATCGGAACCTTTCACGGTCTGTCGCACCGGTTGCTGCGGTTGCACTGGCGCGACGCCGGGCTGACGCAGGGCTTCCAGATTCTCGACAGCGACGATCAGTATCGGCTGATCCGGCGGGTACTGAAAAGCCTCGATCTCGACGAAGGTTTCTGGCCGCCGCGCCAGCTGCAGTGGTACATCAATCACCACAAGGAAGAAGGCCGCCGGCCGGCGCAGCTCGGCGAAGTCGCCGATCCGCAAAACCGGGAGTACGTGCGCATCTATCAAGCCTACGAGGAAGCCTGCCGGCGCGGCGGCCTGGTCGACTTCGCCGAGCTGTTGCTGCGTGCGTACGAACTGCTGCGCGACAACGAAACCGTGCGTGCCCATTACCAGGCTCGGTTTCGCTACGTGCTGGTCGATGAGTTCCAGGACACCAACCGCATTCAATACGCTTGGCTCAAGCAGTTCACCGGCGCGTACGACAATCTGTTCGTGGTCGGCGATGACGATCAGTCGATCTACGGTTGGCGCGGCGCCAAGGTCGAAAACATTCTGCGCTTCGAATCCGACCATCCCGGCACGCGCGTCATTCGGCTCGAACAGAACTATCGCTCGACCGGCAATATCCTGCGGGCCGCGAACAGCATCATCGACCACAACAGCGGACGGCTCGGCAAGAAGCTCTGGACCGCCGATGGCGACGGCGAGCCGATCGAGCTGTACGTCGCCTACAACGATCTCGAAGAAGCGCGTTTCGTGGTCGAGCGCGTCCAGGACTGGGAGCGTCACGGCGGCAAGCGCGCCGAGATCGCCGTGCTGTACCGCTCGAACGCGCAGTCGCGCGTTTTCGAAGAAACGCTGATGAACGCCGGCATCCCGTACACCGTCTACGGTGGTTTGCGTTTCTTCGAACGCGCCGAAATCAAGGACGCCCTCGCGTATTTGCGACTGATAGCGAGCCGTCACGACGATCCGTCGTTCGAACGCGTGGCCAACGTACCGACGCGCGGCATCGGCTTGAAAACATTGGAGACCCTGCGCGCGCTGGCCAAAGCCGCGGATCTGTCCCTGTGGGAAGCGGCCGAACGCGCGATGACGACCAACGCGCTGACCAGTCGGGCGGCGCAGGCGCTCAAAGGCTTTCTCGATCTGATCGATCGGCTCGCTCAGGAAACGGGGGCGTTCACCCTGGGGGAACAAGTGGAACACGCGCTGGCGCGCAGCTTGTTGGTGGACCATTACAAGAAGGAAAAAGGCGAGCGCGGCGAGGCCCGGGTGGAAAACCTCGAAGAACTCGTGACGGCCGCACGCAACTACGTTCCCGACGAAGTCGACGGCCTTGATCCTCTGACCTCGTTTGTGGCGCACGCCGCGCTCGAAGCCGGCGACGCCGAGGCCGAGGCGTGGGAGGACAGCGTCCAGCTGATGAGCCTGCACTCGGCAAAGGGGCTCGAATTCCCGTTGGTTTTTCTGACCGGTTTGGAGGAAGGCTTGTTTCCGCACCAACGCTCGCTCGAAGAATCGGGGCGTTTGGAGGAAGAACGGCGGCTCTGCTACGTCGGCATGACACGCGCCAAGAAGCGCCTGGTGTTGACCCTGGCCGAGATCCGGCGGCTGCATGGGAGCGAGCATTACACGAGTCCGTCGCGCTTCCTCGGAGAGATCGATCAGTCGCTGATCAGGGAGCTGCGCGCGCAGCCGGTGCTTACCCGCCCGCGGGCGACGACCGGCGCCGACGCGTCCGGCACGGCGGACGGCCCGGCGTCGCCCGGTATGCGGCTCGGCAGCCGGGTGCGCCACGACACCTTCGGCGAAGGCGTCGTCGTGAACTACGAAGGCGCCGGTGCGCACGCGCGCGTGCAGGTGAACTTCGAGAATAATGGCGCCAAGTGGCTGGTCCTCGCGTACGCGCGTCTACAAAGCGTGTAAAGACGCGAGCCCTATGCCAAGATGCAGCGCGTGGTGCATGATTGTGTTTCGGGTGACAGTGTCCTTCGTTCGCGAGGAGTCTGCGTTGGATGTGGCAGCGACAACTAAAATCTTCATGCCGCTAGCGGGGATGGCGTGAAACCGAATACCGACAATTCTGCGATCGCCGCGCGGGCGGTGTTTGCCATCGTCGGCATCGCTTTTGTCGTCGAGCTGATCATCATGTTCGTGCTGCGCACGTTGGGCGGCCCGAACACGCCCATCCTCGCCGCGCTGCTCGATGCGGCGCTGCTCGCGGTATTTCTGGCGGCCCCGGTCTATTGGCTGGTGTTGCGGCCGTTGCGCCTTGAATACGAGAAGCGCCGCGAAGCCGAACAGTTGGGCGCTGAATTGACCCAGCTGGCCATTACCGACTCGCTCACGCGCATCATGAATCGCCGTGGAATCACGGTCAGCCTGCTCGACGCCATGGCTCAGGCCGAGCGCTACGGCACGCCGCTGTCCATTGCGATGGGCGACGTGGACCACTTCAAGCGCGTCAACGACACCTACGGCCACGAGGCCGGGGATAAAGTGTTGGCGCAGATCGCCGCGTCGCTGTCCGACGCGCTGCGCATGCCGGACAAGGTGGGGCGCTACGGCGGCGAGGAATTCCTGGTGATTTTACCGCACACGATGCTGGCACAGGCGCGCAAGATCGCGGAGCGCATGCGCGGTGAAGTTCAAAAGACCGAAATAGATCTGGGCACGGCGAAGGTGAAGGCGACGATCAGCATTGGCGTCACGCAGTTCCGCAAGGGTGAAGATCTCGAACAGCTGTTGTCGCGCGCGGACAGCGCGCTCTATCAGGCGAAGTCAGGAGGACGAAATCTCGTCGCCGTGCAAAAGGCGACGCGCGCCGCCGCGCAATAGCCGCTCACCGACCGATCGCGTTTCGCCGCGACCGTCGCGGCTATCCGAGCATCCCTTCGACCACGCCGCACCACGCCGCGGCCAAACTCGCGCGGTTGTAACCGCCGCCGCCGGTCGCGATAAAGCGCCCGCCGCACAATTCCAAGGCGAGCATGCTCAGCCGCCGCGCCGCGTGCGTGTGCGCCGCGGGAGAGAACCGCATGTGCGTGATGGGATCTCCGGCCACACTATCCGCGCCGGCTTGCAGGATAACGAATTCCGGTCGCCCGGCGCGGATGAATTCCTCCAGCTTTGGCCAGGCCGCGTGGAATTGTCGGTCATCCGCCCCCGGTGGCATGGGAATATTCAGCTTGGTCCCCTTGGCCGGACCGGTTCCCGTTTCCGAAGCGTCGCCGGTACCGGGATACAGAAAGCGGCCGTCTTCATGAATGTCGGCGAATACGAGATTGGGATCGTCTTCGAAGCTGTAGAAAACGCCGTCGCCATGATGTGCGTCGATATCGACGTAGGCGATGCGACCCAACCCCCGTTCCGCGCGCAGCCACTCGATCAGCACGCCGATGTCGTTGAAGACGCAAAACCCGGCGGCGCCGTCGCGCCGGGCGTGGTGAAGGCCGGCGATCGGAACAAACGCCTGCGCGCACTCGCCGTCGACTATCTTTTGCGCGGCATCGAGCACGGTACCGACAACCATGCGACTGTCGTCGTAGACGCCGACATAGGCGGGCGTGTCGCCGTAATCGAGGTAGCCTTCGCCGGTGCGCGATTGCGTTTCGACCCGATCGACATAGGCGGCGCTGTGAAAGCGCAGCAACTCACCGCGACTGCACGGTACCGCCTCGCGGACGCGCACCTTGCGATCGAGTCCGCGTTTGAGAAATTCCCGCCAGAAGGCGTCGAAGCGATCGGGGCCGAACGGGTGGCCGTCGGGAAAACCGTAGGCCGCAAGCCCGGCGCCGCCGTAAACGCATGTGGTCATTGCGCTCCCTAGAACCGCTTGATCACCCACTGCGGCACAATGATGTCCGGCTCGAGATCGCTGCGGCGGGCGCGGCCGCGGTCGTCGTACACCAGGTAATACGGCGGGCCGACGGCGGGGATGATCTTTACCATGTAGAGCACGCCGTTGTGGCGGTACTCTTCGTGAATTTCGTCGCGCTCCGAGGTAATCGTGATCTCGGGTTCGATGGCGCCCTCGGGCGGCGGCGGCGCCGTGGTGGCCGGACCTTTAGGCAGTGGCGGCGGAGGCGGGAGCGGCGGGTTCTTTTCCGCCGCGTCCGCGACTACCAGCACGCCTCCCAGAAGGGCAACCATCAGTAAACGAACGCGCGACGACGTCATGGCGGTCCTATAGATTCAGTTTGATCTCTTGCTCTTCGGACGACGGTTCGAAGCCGGCGCGCTCGTAGTAGCGGAAAATGATATCGAGCACTTCATCGGCGCTGTCGGCCAGCACAAACAGGTCGAGGTCTTCCGCGCCGATCATGCCCTGCGCGACCAGGCTCGATTTGAACCACTCGATCAGCCCGCTCCAGAATGGCCGGTGCACGAGCACGATGGGCATGCGCACGCTCTTGCCGGTCTGCAGCAAGGTCAGGGCCTCGATCACCTCGTCGAGCGTGCCGAAGCCGCCGGGCAATACGACGTAGGCTTTGGCGTACTTGATGAACATGACCTTGCGCGCGAAAAAGTGTTGAAACGTGAGGCTCAGGTCCTGGTAGGCGTTCGCCTTTTGCTCGCGCGGCAGCACGATATTAAGCCCGACACTCGGCGACTTGCCGTTGAAGCCGCCCTTGTTCGCCGCTTCCATCAATCCCGGTCCGCCGCCGCTCACGATCGCGAAGCCAGCGTCGGAAAGTTTGCGCGCGATTTGTTCGGTCAGGGCATAATACGGGTGCCCGGGCGCGAGGCGCGACGAACCGAAGAAACTGACCGACGGCTGTATCTCCGACAACTGCTCGAAGCCGCGCACGAATTCCGCCATGATCTGGAAAACTTTCCACGACTCGCGCGACATCACGTTGGCCGAGGTCTCGGGAAGCGCGGGGCGCGATACGCGCCGCGGGCGCTGATGGTTGTTGCTCATAGACTGCGCGATAACATCGCGGCGCCATGAGCGCCGCTCGGTTGGTCCGGTCTTACGATTACAAAAATGGCTCGCAAAGCTCCCGTCGATAAAAACACTTCCGTTTCGCCGCCGCCGGCAAGCGCCGCGCGGCGGGACACGCTGATTCTGGTCGACGGGTCATCTTATCTTTACCGTGCGTTTCACGCCATGCCGGACCTGCGCAACTCGCGCGGCGAGCCGACCGGCGCGATCTACGGCGTCATCAACATGTTGCGCCGGCTGCTTGCCGATTACGCTCCGACCCATATCGCGGTCGTGTTCGATGCGAAAGGCAAGACGTTTCGCGACGATGTTTTTCCCGAGTACAAAGCCAACCGCCCGCCGATGCCGGAAGAGCTCGCGCAGCAGATTGAAGCGATCCACGCCATCGTTCGCGCCATGGGTCTAGCGCTGCTGCAAGTGGCGGATGTCGAGGCCGACGACGTGATCGGAACGCTCGCGCGCCAAGCCGCCGCGCGCGGCATGCGCACGGTCATCTCGACCGGCGACAAGGACATCGCCCAACTGGTCGATGACAACATCAGTTTGGTGAACACGATGACCGAATCGCGGCTCGATCGAGATGCCGTGATCGAGAAATTCGGCGTGCCGCCGGAGCGCATGGTCGACTACCTCGCGCTGGTCGGCGATTCGGTCGACAACATCCCCGGCATCCCCGGCGTCGGCCCGAAAACCGCGGCCAAGTGGCTGCAGCAGTACGGAACGCTCGACGCCTTGGTCGCGCAGGCCGACGCCATCGGCGGCAAGGTCGGGGAAAATCTGCGCGCCGGACTCGCGCGGCTGCCGCTCGCGCGCGCGCTGGCGACCATCAAGTGCGACGTCGCGCTGGCGCAGGCGCCGACCGATCTCGAACGCCAACCGCCGGATAACGACCGCCTGCGCGAGCTGTACGCGCGGCTTGAGTTCAAATCCTGGCTGGCGGAGCTCGGAGGGGTGAATCGGCCGGCGCCCGCGGAAGCGGCGACACCGCCCACGGCGCAATACGACACCGTTCTCGAAAACGACCAGCTCGACGCCTGGATCGCACGGCTGCGCGCCGCGCCGGTATTCGCGATCGATACCGAGACTACGTCGATTAACGCGCAGCGCGCGGAACTCGTCGGGGTGTCGTTCACCGACCGCGTCGGGCACGGCGCGTATGTCCCGCTCGCGCACGACTACCCCGGCGCGCCGTCGCAGCTTCCGCGGGCGGCGGTCTTGGAGAAGCTCAAACCGCTGCTCGAGGATCCGAGTCGGACGAAAGTCGGCCACAACCTCAAGTACGACATGCAGGTGCTCGCGCGCGACGGCATCGCGCTGGCCGGTATCGGCTACGACACCATGCTCGAGTCCTACGTGCTCGACTCGACCGCCTCGCGCCACGACATGGACAGCCTCGCGCTCAAGTATCTCGGTTACAAGACGATCGAGTACGAAGACGTGACCGGCAAGGGCAAGGCGCAAATCAACTTCAGCGAGGTGGCGATCGACCGGGCGACGACCTACGCCGCCGAGGACGCCGATGTGACGCTGCGGCTGCACGAGCACTTATGGCCGCGGCTGCAACAGAATCCCGCGCTCGCCGCGTTGTTTCGCGACATCGAATTGCCGCTGGCGCCGGTGCTCGCGCGCATGGAAACCGCCGGCGTGCGCATCGACGTGGACATGCTGCGGGCGCAAAGCGGCGAACTCGGCCGCCGTCTGCTCGAGATCGAGCGCGAGGCGCACTCGGCGGCCGGCCAGGCGTTCAATCTCGATTCGCCCAAACAAATCCAAGAGGTGCTATTCGGGAAATTGAACCTGCCGGTGCTGCGCAAGACGCCGACCGGCCAGCCGTCCACCGGCGAAGACGTGCTGGTCGAGCTTGCGCTCGACTACGCGCTCCCGCGCTTACTGCTCGAGTACCGCGGTCTCGCGAAGCTCAAGTCGACCTACACCGACACACTGCCGGAGATGATCGATCCGCGGACCGGGCGCGTGCATACGTCCTATCACCAAGCGGTCGCCGCCACCGGCCGGCTGTCGTCATCCGACCCGAACCTGCAAAACATTCCGATCCGCACGGCCGAAGGCCGGCGTATCCGCCAGGCTTTCATCGCGGATCAAGGGTTTCGGATCGTGTCGGCGGACTATTCGCAAATTGAGTTGCGCATCATGGCGCACCTCTCGGGCGACCCCGGATTGATTCGCGCGTTTGCCGAGGACGCCGATATTCACCGTGCCACCGCCGCCGAAGTGTTCGGGGTCGCGCCCGACGGCGTCACCGACGAGATGCGCCGCAACGCCAAGGCGATCAACTTCGGTTTGATTTACGGCATGTCCGCGTTCGGGTTGTCGCGTCAACTGAAGATCGATCGGGCCGCGGCACAGGAGTTTGTCGAACGCTACTTTGCGCGCTATCCCGGCGTGAAGGCGTTCATGGATCGCACGCGCGAGCAGGCACGCCGCCAGGGCTACGTGGAAACGCTTTTCGGGCGGCGATTGCACTTGCCGGACATCAACGCCGGCAACGTTAACCGCCGCCAGGCGGCGGAGCGCGCCGCGATCAACGCGCCCATGCAAGGCACCGCCGCCGATCTCATCAAGCGCGCGATGCTGGAGGTGGATCGATGGATCGGCGCGGCAAACGCGCCGGCGCGCATGATCATGCAAGTTCACGACGAGCTCGTGCTGGAGGTGGCGGAAACGTTTGTGGAGGAAGCCGTTCGGACCGTGCGGGATTGTATGACCCGCGTCGCGACGCTCGCCGTGCCTTTAGTCGTCGACGTCGGTGTCGGCGACAATTGGGGCGATGCGCATTGAGCAGACGTAGCGATATGGCGGGGTTCAAATTGACCGATGAACCAAAAACAGACTCATCGGTCTATCACGGTGAACGGTTGCTAGATCGTTCTCCCCGCTCCTCCTCCCTGAGCGGGGAAGTTCCGGAGCATTGTTCCGGAACGTTGTTAAGCCCCGGACTCTCTCCCCTTGTTTCCGGGGCTTTTTTTGTGCCCGGCCAAGGTGCTCGTCGTTAAATTGACCCGGCTTGCGGCTCTTTGGTATAAGGCGGCCTCCTTTTCACGGCGGGTATTGGGGGATTGATGCAGTCACGGGTTTGCGCACTCACGCTGTTGGCAGCCTGGATTATCGCGACGCCGTTCCCTCTGGCGGCGGCAAGCGTCGGCAACGCCGACGCGGGCAAGGCCAAGGCCGGCCTGTGTGCCGGATGTCACGGCGCGGACGGCAACGGCGGCGCGGATCCAACCTGGCCGAAACTTGCCGGCCAAACCCCCGAGTATCTGGTTACCCAGCTGCAGCGGTTCAAATCGGGAGCCCGCGACAATGCGATCATGAAAGGGATGGCGTCCACGCTGTCGGATCAGGACATGCGGGACATTGCCGCCTTTTACGCGGCGCAAGCAATGAAGCGTGGCACGGCCAACGACAAGACGCTGGCGCTGCGCGGCCAGCGCATCTATCGGGGCGGAATTGTCGACACCGGCGTACCGGCCTGCATGAGCTGCCACGGACCGGCGGGGCACGGCATTCCGCCGCACTACCCGCGACTCGATTCCCAGAGCGCCGCGTACGTCCAAAAGCAGTTATCGGACTTTAGAGCGCAGCGCCGCGCCTCGATCGACCCGGCCATGCCAAGCATTGCCTCGCGCCTGACCGACGCCGACATTCGGGCCATTTCCGAGTACCTATCGGGCCTGCATTAGCCCTTCTTGACGGTCGGCGTTGCGACGCGCCGCTCATCCGCGCCTGCCGCGGCCAGTCACGTATCACCCTCAAGCGGCAGCTGGGTACCGACTATCCAACCGCCTGCTTATCCCCTGGAATATGAGAACTCTAATCTAATTAGGTATTTACAGGTGCCAGACCATCGTGGCATGAGTATTGCTCCTTCCTATCAGCGAGAGGCCGGACAACGAACGGAACCGGCGGTGGGCCCCGAGAGGGCTGAAGGAGCAAAGAAGATGCTTAGCCACATAGTGACCTTGATGAACAGCTACGAGCGCAACCACGGTGTGCGCCCGAACGTGGTCTACATGAACGAGACCCATTACGGCTACCTGCGCGAAGAGCTCCCCTTCGTGCGCGACCACAACGATGTCATCGCGATCCTCGGGATCGATATCGCCCTGAACGACGAAGCCATGAATCCGCAAGCCGCCACGGTGCGGTTCGCCTCGGAGAACATACTCGTTAGCTGACGATTTCCTGATCTGCACGCCGAATGGCGTGCGGGGTGCATGGGCCGGGGGTAAACCCCGGCCCTTTTTTTATTTCTAGGGGTTTGTTGAAAAACAAACTCCTAGATTCGGCCGAATGCCGCCGTGGCCCGGTCCAAGGTCTCGCGGATATCGGCATCCGTATGGGCCGCCGAGACAAAACCGGCCTCGTAGGCGGACGGTGCCAGATATATTCCCCCGTCCAGCATGGCGTGAAAGAACCGTTTGAAGCGTTCGACATCGCAAGCCATTACCTGGGCGAATCGCGTTATCGACGACTCCTCCGTGAAAAATATGCCGAACATGCCGCCGACGCCTTGCGCCAGGAGCGGCACGCCCTCGGCCCGGGCTCGCTCCTGGAAACCCCGCGCTAGCTGGGCGGTCCGTGCGGTTAGGGCCTCGAAGAACCCGTGGCCTGTTACCAGCTTCAAGGTGGCGATGCCGGCGGCCATGCCGATCGGATTGCCCGATAACGTTCCCGCGTGAAAGACCGGGCCATCGGGGGTAATGCGATCCATGATGTCGGCGCGGCCGCCGAAGGCGGCGACCGGCATCCCACCCCCGATTACTTTTCCGAGCGTCGTTAAATCGGGGGTGATACCGAATAGCCCCTGCGCCCCGCCGCGGGCGACGCGAAAGCCGGTCATCACTTCATCGAAGATCAGCAGGCTCCCGTGGCGGGTACATTCCTCGCGCAGCGTTTCGAGGAAACCGGGTACCGGCGGCACGCAGTTCATGTTGCCCGCGACCGGTTCCACGATGACGCCGGCAATGTCGCGCCCGATCGCACGAAACGCTTCGCGTACGTGATCGGCGTTGTTGTATTCGAGCGTGACCGTCAGTTCCGCCAACGCCTTCGGCACGCCCGGTGAACTCGGCACACCGAGCGTCAGCGCGCTCGATCCGGCTTTCACCAGGAGCGAGTCGCTGGAACCATGGTAGCAACCCTCGAACTTGATGATCTTGTCGCGTCCGGTAACGCCGCGCGCCAGCCGAATCGCGCTCAGGGTTGCCTCGGTGCCGCTGCTCACCATGCGCAGCTTCTCGATCGAGGGCATCGATTCCGTGATGAGTTCGGCCATCTGCGTTTCGAGCGCCGTCGGCGCGCCGAAGCTCAATCCCTTTTCCGCCGCCTGCCGCACCGCGGCGACCACCGCCGGGTGCGCATGACCGAGGATCGCCGGCCCCCACGAGCCGACGTAATCGATGTAGCGATTGCCGTCCGCGTCCCAGAGATAGGCGCCCGCGCCGCGCTCGAAGAAAACCGGATCGCCACCGACCGCCTTGAAAGCGCGCACGGCGGAATTCACGCCGCCGGCGATATGCCGGCGTGCTTCGGCAAAAAGGGCGGTCGAACGAACGCGAGGATTCATGGCTTCAACGGGAAAAATCGATTCTCAAGCTGTCAGTTGGATCTTCCGGATTTCGTGAATAGCTCGGTGTAGCGTCGGGCCGTCGCCTCGACGTCAGGTTGATCGAATACCCCGGAGATCACCGCGAGCGCATCGGCGCCGGCGTTAATCAGCGCGCCGCCATTTTCCGGCGTGATTCCCCCGATCGCAACCAGCGGTACGGGTAACCGGGCCCGTGCCGCGCGCAGGAGTTCGAGGTTGGCACGCACCGCCCGCGGCTTCGTGCGCGACGGATAAAAGCTGCCGAACGCGACATAGTCGGCCCCCGCCGACACCATCGCTTCCGCGCGCGCGAGATCGTCGTAGCACGACACGCCGATAATCGCACCCGCCGGCAACACGCTTCGTGCCGCCTCGATCGAAGCATCCTCGCGCCCGAGGTGCAAGCCGTCGGCCGCCACCGCTCGCGCCAGTTCGGCATCGTCGTTGACGATGTAACAGGCCCGAAACGCGCTGCAGCGCTCGCGCAGCTGCCGCGCTTGGCGCTCGCGCGCCGCGGCCTCGTGCGTTTTGTCGCGGTACTGAATAACGGACGCCCCCGCGCGTAGTGCTTTGTCGACCGCGGGCAGCAATCGCGCGTCGTCGAGATACCCCGTATCCGCGATCGCATAAAGACCGCGAATTCGCGCCGCCGCCGATATCATCGCGAATTCTTGGCGGGGTCGCTCATCTGGCCCCAGTAAAGACGGTTCGGCAGATGCTGCCCCATTCCCAGCCGAAGACCGTGCTTCAAGGTGCGCCAGGTGTAGTCGAGCGCCTGTGCCACCGCGTTCGCGGGATCTAGCCCGTGCGCCAAGGCGGCGGCGCAGGCGCTGGCGAGGGTGCAGCCGGAGCCGTGATAGCGATGCGGCAAACGCTCAAACGCAAAGGTGTCGAGTAGACGCTTGTTGCCGTACAGACGATTCAATACTTTCGGCGTCGCCTCGTGGGTCCCCGTAATCAACACGAATTCGCAGCCGAGCGACAGCCATTCCTGGGCGCACGCGTCGAGCGTATCGCCCCCGGGAGCGAGTCGCTTGGCCTCTTCGGTGTTCGGGGTGGCAAGCTTCGCGCGCGGGAGCAACATCGCACGCAACGCGTCGTCGAGCGGTTCTTCGCTCAGCGGATCGTGGGTGCTGCCCGAGGCCTGTACCGGATCGACGACGAGCGGGATGTCGCCGTAGTCGTCTACGATGCTCGCCACCGCGCTGACGATTTCGGAAGTGCACAACACACCGGTCTTGAACGCCGCGACCGCCATGTCTTCCAGCACGGCGCGTGCCTGCGCGATCACCAGCTCCGTCGGTACGCTCAGGTATTGCTTAACGCCGGTCGTGTCCTGCGCCGTGATCGCCGTCACCACCGGCGCCGGATGGCAGCCGAGGCTCGCGACCGTCATGACATCGGCGGCGAGACCCGCGCCGCCCGTGGGATCCGTGCCGCCGAACAGCATCACAACCGGCGGGCTCATGTCAGCGGCATTCGCGCATGACACAGTCGCGCAACGCCGCGATGAGGCCGGGGTCGGCGTTCAACGCCGGCGCGACTCGATAGTGTTCGATGCCGCATTCGCGTGCAATCGCCGCGTAGGTGATGCCGAGTTCATAAAGCGTCTCCACGTGATCCGAGACGAACGCGATCGGATACACCAACAGTTGTCCGACGCCGGCGCGCGCTTTCTCGCGGATCACTTCGTCCGTGTAGGGCTTGAGCCACTCGAGCGGGCCGACGCGGCTTTGGTAACAAAGCGTCACGTTGGGCCAGGCGAGCTTCGCGCGGACGGCGTCGGCGGTGGCGACGATTTGTTGTTCGTACGGATCACCGCGGTCGACAATTTTGCGCGGAAGACCGTGCGCCGACAGCAGCAGCTCGACGTGTCCGGGTCGCGGATCGGGGAAGCGCGCGAGTTCGTTTTTAAGCGTCCGCACGATGGCGTCTTGATAGTTCGGTTCATCGTACCACTGGCGCACGAGACGCACCTGCGGCCGGTAGCGCTGGCGCGCGCACTCGTGCTCGAACGCGTGCACGGAGCTGCCGGTCGTCGTGACCGAGTACTGCGGGTACAGCGGCAGCAGCACCACCCGTTGGTAACCGCGCCGTTTCAATTCGGCGACCACCGCGGGCGCCATCGGGTGCCAATAGCGCATGCAGACATGGACATCGATGGGCGCGCCCGCGTTATCGAGCACTTGCTGCAGCGCGCGCGCCTGAGCCTGAGTGTTTTCCAGCAGCGGCGATTTACCGCCGATCGCGGCATAACCCTTCGCGGCCTCCGGCGCGCGGCGCCGGCTGACGAGCGACGCGAACGGTTTCTGCGTCAGGCGCGCCAACGGCAGCTTGAAAATGTCCGGGTCGGAGAACAGGTTGTAGAGAAAAGGCCGCACGGCATCGAGGGAGTCCGGACCTCCCAAATTCAGCAGCACGACGGCGGATCGTTGATTCATGGCGGGGCGAGTGAACCGCGGATTCTAACGCCCCCCTGCCGGTTTCACCATTTGGGTTGAACATGGGACAATCCGACCCCGCGAGGAACGGGGCCGGTTGGGAGCGGCCCCGTTGCGTTTCGATTCATCGCCATTTGGGTGTCAAAATAATCATGCGAACGTTCATGTGTGTGGTGTGCGGTTTTGTCTACGATGAGGAGAAAGGATTGCCGCAGGAAGGAATAGCCCCGGGGACGCTCTGGGAAGACATTCCGGAAAATTGGAAGTGTCCCGAGTGCGGCGCGGCCAAGAACGACTTCGAGCTGATCGAGATATGATCGTGTAGCCGCTGTCTAACCGCGTCGAGGCACACACCGGATCGTGATCATCGTAGCCTACCTACTGCTCGCTCTCGCGATCGTTGGGATCGTGGCGTATCTGCGCGTTCCGCTGTGGGTCGCGAGCGTCGGTGCCGCCGCGGCGCTCGCCGCGCTTACCTACTATTGCCCCGTCGCCGGTTCGAGCTTGATCGCGCTGTGGGCGGCGTTCGTGCTCATTGCGGCGCCGCTCAATATCCCGCCGTTGCGGCGCGTGCTGCTGAGCAACGCCGTCTTTAAAATCTTTCGCCGACTCCTGCCGCCGGTGTCGGATACCGAACGCGAAGCGCTCGAGGCCGGCACCGTTTGGTGGGAGGCGGAATTCTTCACCGGCCGACCGCGCTGGAAACGGTTACTTGACGTGCCGGCACCGTCGCTGTCGCCGGACGAACGCGCGTTTATCGACGGACCGGTCGAGGATTTGTGCCGGATGCTCGACGAATGGGACGTCGTGCACGAGCGCCGCGACCTGCCGCCGGAAATCTGGGCGTTCATTAAGTCGCACAAGTTCTTCGGCATGATTATCCCGAAGAAGTACGACGGCCTCGAATTTTCCGCGCAGGCTCACTCGGAAGTCGTGATGAAACTCGCTTCGCGCAGCCTCACCGCGGCGGTGACCGTGATGGTGCCGAACTCGCTCGGACCGGCGGAACTCCTGATGCACTACGGTACCGACGAGCAAAAAAACTACTATCTCCCGCGGCTCGCGCGCGGCGAAGAGATTCCCTGTTTCGCGCTGACCGGCCCGGAAGCCGGCAGCGACGCGAGTGCGATGCCCGACCACGGTGTCGTCTGCCGCGGCGGCTTCGACGGCAAGAACGACGTCCTCGGCGTACGCCTCACGTGGGAGAAGCGCTACATCACGCTCGGCCCGGTGGCGACGCTGCTCGGGCTCGCGTTCAAGCTCTACGATCCCGACGGGTTGCTGGGACCGCAAGTCGAGCGCGGCATCACGCTCGCGCTGATCCCGACGGACACGCCCGGAGTAACTATCGGCCGGCGGCACGATCCGCTGAACGCCGCGTTTCAAAACGGTCCGAACAGCGGCAAGGACGTTTTTATTCCGATGGAATGGCTGATCGGCGGCCCGCCATACATCGGCCAGGGCTGGCGCATGTTGGTCGAGCGCCTGGCGGTCGGACGCGGTATTTCGCTGCCGGCACTGAGCGTTGCTTCGGTCAAGATAGCTTGCCGCGGCACCGGGGCGTACGCGCGCATCCGCAAGCAGTTCAAAGTCCCGGTCGGACGCTTCGAGGGCGTGGAAGAAGCGCTCGCGCGCATCGCCGGCAACGCCTATCTGATGGACGCGGCGCGCCAGTTGACGCTGGTCGGCCTCGACGCCGGCGAACAGCCGGCGGTGGTGTCGGCGATCGTCAAGTATCAGCTGACGGAACGCATGCGCCGCGCGGTGAACGACGCGATGGACGTCCACGGCGGGTCCGGCATTTGTCTCGGTCCACGCAACCTCATCGGCGCCGGGTATCAGTCGCTGCCGATCAGCATTACCGTCGAGGGCGCCAATATTCTCACGCGCTCGCTTATCATTTACGGCCAGGGCGCGGTGCGCTGCCATCCGTATCTGTGGCACGAAATGCAGGCGGTCGCCGACGCCGAGACCGCACGCGGGCGCCGGCGGTTCGACAAGGCGCTGTTCGGGCATATCGGCTTGTTTTTGAGCAACGTCGCGCGCGGCCTGTGGTTCGCGCTCACGTCGGCGCGCATCGTTTCCGTTCCGTTTCGCCGGCCGGCACGGCGCTACGCGCAGCGGCTGACGCGCTATAGCGCGGCGTTTGCGCTGATTTCCGACGTTGCGCTGCTGACGCTCGGTGGCGCGGTCAAGCGCAGCGAAAAAATCTCCGGCCGGTTCGCCGACGCCTTGAGCCTGTTTTATCTCGCCTCGGCGGCGATCAAGCGCTTCGAGGATCAAGGCCGGCCGGCCGACGACGAAGCGCTCTTCGCATGGGCCTGCGAAGACCTGTTGCATCGATTGGAACAGGCGTTGATCGGGGTGCTGCGCAATTTCCCCAATCGCGCGGCGGCGTTCATCGCTTGCGCGTTCACGTTCCCCTTCGGCGCTCGCGCGCGCGCGCCGAGCGATCGCCTCGGTCACGAGGCCGCACGCCTCTTGCTCGAACCGTCGGCGGCGCGCGATCGCCTGACGGCGGGAATTTTCCTGCCGACGGATTCGATCTCCGCGCTCGGGCGCATCGAAGACGCGCTGCCGAAAGTAATCGCCGCCGAAGCGGTCGAACGCAAATTGGATCATCTCGCGGAGCGGCAGATGGCCATAACCCGCGACGGCCTGATCGAGTCGTCGTTGGCGCAAGGTTTGTTGACCGCGGCGGAGGCCGAGCTCGCGCGCACGGCGCACGCCGCGCGTCGGGCGGTTATCGCCGTGGATGACTTCGCGCCCGAGAGCTTTTGAATGGCACGGTTACCGTAGCGACACCTCGACCACCCATCCATGTCACAAAGTCGAGTCTTCATCGTGGACGGAACGCGTACGCCGCTGCTGAAAGCGCGCGCGGAACCGGGGCCGTTTTCGGCGTCGGATTTGGCGGTCGCCGCCGGCCGGCCGTTGCTTGCGCGCATGCCGTTCGAGCCGGGTGCGTTCGATGAAGTGATTTTGGGTTGCGTCATCCCCGGACCGGAGGAGGCCAACATCGCGCGCGTCGTGGCGCTGCGCCTCGGATGCGATCAGAGGGTTCCGGCGTTTACGGTTCAGCGCAATTGCGCCTCCGGTTTGCAGGCCGTGGCTTGCGCCGTGGAACGGATACAACTCGGGCAAGCCGATCTGGTGCTCGCCGGCGGCACCGAAGCGATGAGCCGCGCGCCGATATTGTGGAACGCGAAGATGGTCGCCTGGCTCGGCGGCATGTTTCGCGCGCGCGGCGTGTGGGGCCGCGTGCGCGCGGCGGCGCGCTTTCGCCCGGCGCAGTTGCAGCCGGTGTATTCGCTCTTGCTCGGACTCACCGATCCGCTGGTGAATCTTTCCATGGGCCAGACGGCGGAAGTGCTGGCGCATCGCTTCGGGATTTCGCGCGAAGCGCAGGACGCGTACGCGTTACGAAGCCATCAGCGTTTGGCGCTGACGTACGACGCGGGTTACATGGCCGATGAGGTCGAGGTGTTGTACCACGCGAGCGGCAAGTTCTACGCCGAAGATACCGGTTTGCGGCGCGACACCGACGCGATCCAGCTCGCCAAGCTCAAGCCCGTATTCGATCCGAAGTACGGCCAAGTCACCTCGGGCAACAGCTCGCAGGTGACCGACGGCGCGGCGCTGGTCGTCGTTGCCGGCGAGGCGGCGGTGCAGCGACATCGACTGCCGGTGCTCGGCGAATGGCTCGGCCACGATTGGGCCGGCGTCGATCCGCGCCAGATGGGCTTGGGTCCGGTGCACGCGGTCGCAAGACTGCTCAGCCGCGCGCAGGTGAAGATGCAGGACCTCGCGCAAATGGAATTGAACGAAGCGTTTGCCGCGCAGGTGCTCGCCTGTCAGGCGGCGTGGGACAGCGCCGAGTACGCCCGCGCGGAACTTGGGCTCGACGCGCCGCTCGGCGCGATGCCGCCCGAGCGGCTCAACCCCGAGGGCGGCGCGATCGCCTGCGGGCACCCGATCGGGACGTCGGGCGCGCGACTGGTGCTGCATCTGCTCAAGGCGCTCAAGCGCAAAGGCGGCGGGCTCGGGGTCGCGACGCTTTGCATCGGCGGCGGCCAAGGCGGCGCGGCGTTGCTGCGCGTCGCGAGCGGCGAAGCCGCATGAACGAGGTTTCCGAATCATCCGCGGTCGTCCGCCCGATCGCACACGCGCCGTGCCGGCATTGGCGCGTCGAGTACGGCGCGATCGACACCACCGGCCGGCTGATTGCGGCGGAACCGAACCAAGAGATCGCGCTGTTGACCATCGACGTCGCCGGTCAGTCGACGAACGCGTTGTCGCGCGAAGTGATGGAAGAGTTCGACCGGAGCTTAAGCGACATCGCAAACCGCGGTGTCCAGGGGTTGATCATCCGTTCGGCCAAAGCGTCCGGCTTCATCGCCGGTGCCGACGTCCGTGAATTCGAGAACGTTACCGACGCAGCGCAAGCGGCGCAGCTCGCGCGCCAAGCCCAACTCACGCTCGATCGGCTGCCGGCGTTTGCGTTTCCCTCGGTCGCGCTGATCCACGGTTTTTGCCTCGGCGGCGGACTCGAAGTCGCGCTCGCCTGTACGTATCGCGTGGCGCTCGATGGCGCGGGCGCGCGCTTCGGTCTGCCCGAAGTGCGCCTCGGTATCCACCCGGGGTTCGCCGGTACGGTCCGGTTGCCGCGCTTGATCGGGCACGTTGCCGCGCTCGATCTCATGATGACCGGGAGAAGCATCGACGCGCGCACGGCGCGCCGTCTCGGTCTCGTCGACGACGTTGTGCCGGAGCGCCACGCGCTGTTCGCTGCGCAAACGTTTATCCAGCGCCGCCCGAAGCAGCAGCGCGCGCCGTGGACGCGGCGGCTACCCGGTTTCAGGCCGCTGCGGCCGCTGGTCGTGCGCGGCCTGGAGCGCCGCGCCCGCAAGCAGGCCGATCCCGATCACTATCCGGCGCCCTATCGCATTATCGATCTTTGGCGCCGCAAGGCCCCGGCCGAGGAGGAAGCGGCGTCGCTCGGCGAACTGTTGGTCGGCCGCACCAGCCGGAATTTGGTCCACGTGTTCCTATTGGGCGAGGAACTCAAGCGGCGCGGGCGCCGGCACCCGCATGGAATTCAATCGGTGCACGTAATCGGCGCCGGCACGATGGGCGCCGACATCGCGACCTGGGCCGCGGCCCAGGGATTCCGCGTGAGCCTGCAGGATCAACAGCCTGAAATTCTAGCGCGCGCCGTCGCTCGCGCCGCGGGATTCTTTCAACGCCGCTTCAAGGACGCGCGCGAGCGGCAAGCGGCCATGGATCGATTCGCTCCCGATCTCGCCGGCCACGGATTGCGCCGGGCCGATCTCGTGATCGAGGCGATCGTCGAGAAGCTCGACGCCAAGCGCGCGCTGTTCGCGCACATCGAGGAAGCCGCCAAACCCGACGCGGTGCTCGCGACTAATACCTCGAGCATACCGCTCGAAAGCATCGCGCAAGGCTTAGGCGATCCGTCGCGCTTGCTCGGTCTGCACTTCTTCAATCCGGCGACGCGTATGCAGCTGGTGGAGCTTGTGCGCGGCCGGCAAACCGCCGACGCGGCGCTTAATCGCGCACGTGCCTGGACCGTGGCGATCGACCGTCTGCCGCTCGACGTCGCGAGCAATCCGGGCTTCCTCGTCAACCGCGTGCTAACGCCGTACCTGCTCGAGGCCGTGAAGTTGCTCGAAGACGGCGTGGCGGCGACGGCTATCGACCAAGCGGCGGTCGACTTCGGCATGCCGGTGGGGCCGATCGAGCTCGCCGACACGGTCGGGCTCGATATCTGCCTGTCGGTCGCGGAAACGCTGTCCGGTCCGCTCGGGGTGCCGGTGCCGCAGGAGTTGCGCGAGCTGGTGGCGCAGGGGCGCCTCGGCAAGAAAACCGGCCACGGCTTCTATCGCTACGACGCCAAGGGCCGCCCACGCCGCCCGCGGCGCATCAATTCTGGGCGCCTGCCGCGGCATATACCGATCATGGAACGTCTGGTGCTGCGGCTGCTGAACGAAGCCATGGTTTGCCTGCGCGAGAGAATCGTCGACGGTCCCGACGCGGTCGATGCCGGCATGGTCTACGGCGCCGGGTTCGCGCCATATCTGGGAGGGCCGGTGCGTTATGCCGAAAGCCTGGGCTCCACCGGTATCGGCCACAGCCTTTATCGCCTTTCGCAGGAATACGGCGAGCGCTTTTCGCCCGATCCCGGCTGGTCGCAGCCGGAGTTGTTGCTCCGCGCCGTCAGCCCGTCGGACTGACGCGCCATCCCCGTCTTTACGCGCACGCTACGCCTGCCGTAAGGTAGTCGCGCCTTCCTCCATAACAGCGATGGTGGCCCATGCAAATAACCGATAAATCCAACCTGTCGGATGTCTTTGCCGAACGCGTGCACGAAACCCCGAACGCGCCCGCCTACCGGCAATTCGACGGCGCCAAGTGGTTCACCATGACCTGGAGCGAGGTCGCGGCCGAGGTCGCGCGCTGGCAGGCGGCGTTGAAGCGCGACGGCCTGAAGCCGGGCGATCGCGTGTCGATGTGTCTGCACAATCGCATCGAGTGGGTGCTGATCGATCAAGCGGCGATCGGGCTTGGGCTCGTCACGGTGCCGCTCTACTTCGACGACCGGCCGGACAACATGGCGTTCTGCATGAACGACGCCGGCGTGCGCTTCCTGCTGCTCGAGGACGGCGCGCAGTGGAGCGCGCTCAAGGATCACGTGAAGACCGTCGAGCGGGTGGTTTGCCTCGGCGGCACGATCCCGAGCGATCCGCGCGTGAAAAAACTATCCGATTGGGCGCCGGCGGGAACGCACGAACTGGCGCGCTCGCGCGTCGATGCCAAGGAGCTGGCGACGATCATCTACACCTCCGGCACCACCGGACGCCCGAAGGGCGTGATGCTGTCGCATCGCAATATCGTGAGCAACGTGCTTGCGGCGTCGAAGGTGGTGCAATTGACGCCGGACGACGTGGCGGTGTCGTTCCTGCCGATGTCGCACTCGTTCGAGCGCACCGTTGGATACTATTTAAATTTGTATCGCGGCGTGCAAGTAGCCTACGCGCGCTCGATCACGCTGCTCGGCGAAGATTTACAGACGCACAAGCCGACGACGCTGGTGTCGGTGCCGCGCGTGTTCGAGCGCATCTGGGGTGCCATGCAGCAGGCGTTGCCGCCGGGCAGCCCGAAGCGCAATTTATTCGACAAGGCCGTCGACATCGGCTGGCGGCGTTTCAAGGGCGAGGCGACGCTCAAGGACAAATTGCTCTGGCCGATTCTGAAAACGCTGGTCGCGAAGAAATTGCACGAACGCATGGGCGGGCGGCTGCGCACCATTTCCGTCGGCGGCGCCGCGTTTCCCGGCGAACTCGCGCGCATCTTCATCGGGCTCGGCTTCAATATTCTCCAGGGCTACGGCATGACTGAGACCGCGCCGGTGCTCACCACCAACCGCCCGAACGACAACGATCCGTTCTCGGTCGGCCGCGCGGTCGAAGGTGTCGAGCTGCGCTGCGCCGAAAACGGCGAGCTGCTCGCGCGCGGCCCGAATGTCATGCTCGGCTATTGGAACAACCCGGAAGCGACCAAGGCGACGATCGACGCCGACGGCTGGCTGCACACCGGCGATGTCGCACGTATCCGCGACGGGCGCGTGTACATCACCGGTCGCATCAAGGAAATCATCGTTCTCTCGAACGGCGAAAAAGTCCCGCCGGAAGACGCCGAACAAGCGATCATGCAGGATCCCACGTTCGAGCACGTGATGCTGATCGGCGAAGGGCGCTCGCACCTGGGATTGCTGTGCGTCGCGAAGACGGACGATCTGCGCGACCTCTGCCGCCGCGCCAACACCCAGCTGAAAGATTTCCCCGGCTACGCCCGCATCCGCTACATCGCCCGCGTGGCGGGACCATGGGGTTTGGAGAACGGCCTGCTCACGCCGACGCTCAAGATGAAGCGCAAGGAAGTCGAGCGCCGCTTCCAAAAAGAAATCGACGCAATGTACGCGAACCCGGGGCCGTGCGAGGAGAGTAAGTGAGAGCGCGGCGCGCGGCGAGAGCAGCGGAAAAAGGGCTCTGACCCCTTTATCTTCTTACCTTTATCTTCTTATCTTCCCTCTTTATCTTCCTTCGTGCCGCCTGAATCGCCTCAAGCCCACTTGCCGATTCGCACACAGTGAAATGATGCACGACTGGACACTCTTAAGAATCCATTTGGACTGGTCAAGTGGATTGGTCATCGTGACTTTCCGAAATAGTCTATCTCGAGAAGTTGAGCTCGTTGGAAATGGGCTTGTTGATATTCAGGTTCCAAAGAAAGAACCGTGGGGTAGAAGCGTTTCAGTTAACGAGGTTCGAGGGCCTGAAATGTTGAAGGGTGAAATGCAAACAGTTGCCATTGAAATGCAATCGGGTGACACAATACAAATAACGGCGCGGTCGATCGTTATGCCCGAGGAAGAATAAAAAAATGAAAAAGGGGTCGGAGTGAGGCACTCCCCTCCCCGTGGACACCAACCGAGGCACATAATGCCCAAGGAGTGTCCAATGACAAAACGAAAAATCTTCACCCGCGAGTTCAAGCTCGAAGCCTTGCGAGTGCTCGATAGCGGCGAGAAAAAACCCGCCGATCTTGCCCGTGCGCTTAGCGTTCCGCGCAACCGGCTCTACAAGTGGCGCGAGCAGCTAGTAACGTTAAAGGGGTCAGAGCCCTTTAAATGCAACATCTAACGGCATATAGTCCTGGTATCGCAAGAACCGGACGACTACCTTGCCCCGCAAACCCCGCTTTCACCTCCCCGGCGTCCCGGTGCATGTCGTGCAGCGCGGCCACTCGCGCGAACCGGTCTTCTTCGAAGACAGTGACTATTCGGCCTATCTGAATTGGTTAGACGAAGGCGCCGAGCGCTACGGCTGCGCCATCCATGCCTACGTCCTAATGACCAACCACGTGCATCTCCTCACCACCCCCAAGGGAGAGCAAGGCGTTACCCGCCTGATGCAATACATCGGCCGACGCTATGTCCCTTACATTAATCACACCTACGGCACCAGCGGGAGCCTTTGGGAAGGGCGCTACAAGGCGAGCCTCATTGAGGATGAGCGCTACCTACTCACCTGCATGCGCTATATCGAGCTAAACCCAGTACGGGCCAATATGGTCAAGTCACCGGCGCACTATCGCTGGTCGAGCTATCGCCACAACGCCCAGGCGAAGGACGATCCCCTCGTCACGCCGCATGAAATCTACCTGGCCCTCGGCCGAACCCGGGCCGCCCGTGCCAATGCCTACCGAGATCTCTTCAGCAGCGCACTCGATGTCGAGGCGCTTACCGACATCCGCGACGCCTGGCAGAGCGGCACGCCCCTCGGCCATGACCGGTTCAAGGCAAAGGTTGAGCGCAAGCTTCGGTGCAAGGTGGGGCATGCGCGGCGGGGACGGCCGAAGAAAGCCTAGCGATCGGTCCGCTCAAAACGCGCTACGGTTCGACCCGCGCGGCAAACAGCAAACTCTTGCGTTGTTCGAGGGTCGTAACAGGCACCCATGAGCGCACAAATTGTAGACCCGCAACGCGGGTATTCCGCCATCAACGACTACGCCATCATCGGCGACTGCCGGTCGGCCGCGCTGGTATCGCGCACCGGTTCGATCGATTGGTTGTGTTGGCCGCGTTTCGATAGTCCGTCGCTGTTCGGCGCGTTGCTCGATCAAACGCGCGGCGGCGCGTTCGCCATCCGTCCGACCGCGCGTTTCTCCACCGCGCGCCGCTATGTCGGCGATACCAACGTTCTCGAAACCACGTTTGTATGCACCACCGGCCGTACGCGGCTGATCGATTTCATGCCGGTAGCATCGGAGGCGGATAAGCGCCAGAGCCTGTGGCCGGATCATCAGGTCTTGCGCGTGCTCGAATGCCTCGACGGCGAAATCGAAATGGAGCTGATGTGCGCACCGCGACCAGATTACGGGCGGCGGCGGCCACGACTGCGCGATCGCGGTCCGCTCGGCGTCTACTACGAACACGGCGGGCGGGCGTTCATTTTGCGCAGCGAAGTGCCGCTGACGCTGTCCGAAGATTTCGCCTCTGCGTACGCGACGTTCACGCTGCGTGCCGGCGAGCGGCGCCGCGTCTCGGCGGTGTACGTTGAGGGCGAGCCCGCGTTTATTCCGCCGTTGGGCGAGGAGGCGGAGCGCCGGTTGCGCATGGCGCTCGCTTGGTGGGAAGCGTGGGCCGCGCGCTGCACCTATGATGGCCCGCACCGCGCTGCGGTCGTGCGCAGTGCCCTATGTCTCAAGCTCATGGCCTACGCGCCTTCCGGTGCGGTGGTCGCGGCGCCGACGACATCGTTGCCGGAGAAACTCGGCGGGGTACGCAACTGGGACTATCGCTACTGCTGGCTGCGCGATGCCTCGCTGACGCTGCAAGCGTTGTACGATCTCGGCTACCGGCACGAGGCCGAAGCGTTTCTTGCGTGGCTGCTGCACACTACGCGCATGTCGCTGCCGGAGCTGCAGATTCTCTACGACGTATACGGCGAGACGCGGTTGCCGGAGCGCGAGCTTGATCACCTCGAGGGTTTCGCCGGATCGCGGCCGGTGCGTATCGGCAACGACGCCCGCGGCCAGTTGCAGCTCGATGTCTATGGCGAATTGCTGGATGCGGTGTACGAATTCATTCAACGCGGCGGTCGCCTCGACCGCGCCACCCGGCGCATGCTGGCGGGATTCGGCGAAACCGTGTGCCGCCGGTGGCAGGAGCCGGATGAAGGTATTTGGGAAATACGCGGCGAGCGCCTGCACCACACGTACTCGAAGGCCATGTGCTGGGTTGCGCTCGACCGGTTGTTGAAGCTCGACGCGCAGGGCCACATGCTCAAAATTCCGCGCCAACGCTTTGAAGCCAACCGCGCGGCGATTCGGGAGGCCGTTGAAAGTCGCGGCTACAACGAATCCATGGGCAGCTACGTCAGCGTGTTCGACGGCACCGACGTCGACGCCAGCCTGCTGCTGCTCGCGCGCTACAGCTACGCCGATCCGACATCCAAACGCATGCGGGGCACCTGCGCGCGGGTGCACGAGCGTCTCGGCCGCGACGGACTCATATATCGCTATCTCGCCGAAAACGACGGCCTACCGCCGGGCGAAGGCGCATTTGGCATTTGCAGCTTTTGGGCGGTCGATTGCCGGGCGTTGCAAGGAGACGTCGCCGGCGCGACCGCCCTGTTCGAGCGTGTGCTCGGCTATGCCAACGACGTCGGCCTCTTCGCCGAGGAAGTCGATCCAGCCGACGGCAGCCTGCTCGGGAATTTTCCACAGGCCTTTACCCACGTCGGCTTGATCGACGCGGCCCTGACCCTGGCGCTAGCGCACCAAGGCATTGCACGCCAGCCGGACACGGCGAAACCGAAAACAACCGAGGCCCAGATGTGATCCTGAATTTCATGAGCATCGTGCTGTGGGGATTCGTGGCCACGGTTTTTCTGACGACGTTGATGGCCGCCGGGCAGGGGTTGGGGCTGTCGCGTATGAGCATCCCGTTCATGCTCGGCACGGTGTTCACCGCGGACCGCGACCGCGCCATGGTGATAGGGTTCGCGTTTCATTTCATCAACGGTTGGCTGTTCGCGTTCTTCTACGCCGTAATTTTCGAGGACCTCGGGTTGACCGGTTGGATCCTCGGCGGCGGCGTCGGCTTGATGCAGGGCCTGACGGTGTTGATCTTGCTGATGCCGATCCTGCCGTTCCTGCATCCGCGCATGGCGAGCGAGCACCGCGGTCCCGAACCGACCCGCGCGCTTGAGCCGCCGGGTTTCATGGCGCTCAATTACGGCCGGCAGACGCCGGCGATCACGTTGCTGGCGCACGTCGTTTACGGCGCCATCTTGGGCGGCTGCTATCGCCTGATGGGTCCCTGAACCACGGTCGGTAAGGTACAGGAGGTAACGATGCAAATTGGCATGATTGGTCTCGGCCGGATGGGCGGCAACATGGCGCAACGGCTGATCACCGCCGGCCTCTGCGTCGTCGGATACGACCGCAACGCCGAGAACGTCAAGCACGCCGCGGACACGGGCGTGAAGACAGCGACGTCGGCAGCGGACGTCGCAAGGCGACTCAACGCGCCGCGCGCGGTTTGGCTGATGCTGCCGCACGGCAAGCCGACGGAAGAAACCGCGATCGGCTTACTTGACGTGCTTAGCGCCGACGACGTCATCGTCGACGGCGGCAACTCGCGCTACACCGACTCCGCGCGCCTGGCCGAGCGCTGTGCGGCGCGCGGCGTGTATTTTCTCGACGTCGGCGTGAGCGGCGGTGTCTGGGGGCGCGAGCAGGGGTTTTGCCTGATGATCGGCGGCGCGCAGCCGGCGTTCCAGCGGCTCGAGCCGGTGTTCTCCGCGCTCGCGCCGCCGGGCGGTTATGCCCACGTCGGCGCCAGCGGCGCCGGTCATTTCGTGAAGATGATCCACAACGCGATCGAGTATGCGATGTTGCAGGCGTTCGGCGAAGGATTCGAGTGTCTGCATCGATCCGACTACGGCATCGAGCTCGAACGCGTCGCACGACTGTGGCAGCAGGGGTCGGTGGTGCGCTCGTGGCTGCTCGAATTGTTGACGAACGCATTGCGCCAGGAAGGCAACGACTTGAAGCACATTGCCGGTTACGTCGACGATTCCGGCATGGGGCGCTGGAGCATCGCCTATGCCGTCGAGCACGCCATCCCGATCCCGGTCATCACACAGTCGCTGTACGAACGTTTCGCCTCGCGCCAAAGCCAGCACTTCAGCGCCAAGGTGATCGCGGCGCTGCGCCAACAGTTCGGGGGCCACGAGGTGAAAAAGGAGTGACCCCGTGAGACAACCGGTATTCACGCCAGGTCGCGTCGGCTTCGGGAAGGGCAAGCCTGCGGATCCGTGTTGCATCGTCATATTCGGCGCGGCCGGCGATTTGGCGCAGCGCGAGCTCATACCGGCCCTGTACGATTTGGCGTGTCAGGCGCTCCTCCCCGAACCGTTTACCGTCGTCGGCTTTTCACGCGAGCCGTTGGACGACCGATCGTTCCGCGAAAAAATGCGCGCTGCGGTCACGCAACAAAGCACCTTCGATACCAGGCATTGGGAACGCTTCGTCCCGCATTTGCACTACACGCGCGGGAACTTCGACGCACCGGCCGACGGCGACTACGCCGCGCTGCGCGACAAACTGCGCTCGCTGCAAACTCGTCACGGCATTCCCGATAACCTGTTGTTCCACTTGGCCGCGCCTCCGGCTTTATTTGGGGAGATCGTCGGCCGCCTGAACGAATCCGGTCTGGCCGCGGCTGACGGCGGCTGGCGCCGGCTGGTGATCGAGAAACCGTTCGGTACCGACCAAGCTTCGGCGCGCGCGCTGGACCGACGCCTGCTCGAGGTGTTCGACGAATCGCAGATTTATCGCGTCGATCACTTTCTCGGCAAGGAGACGGTGCAAAACCTGCTGGTAGTACGTTTCGCCAACCCGGGGTTCGAGCCGATCTGGAACCGCAACTACATCGACCACGTGCAAATCACCGTGGCCGAGGATATCGGCATCGGCACGCGCGCCGGCTTCTACGAACGAATCGGCGTCGCGCGAGACATGGTTCAGAATCATTTGCTGCAACTACTTTGCATCACCGCCATCGAGCCGCCGGTGCGCTACGGCGGCAAGGAACTGCGCGACGAAACCGCGAAGGTGATGGCGGCGATCCGCCCGCTCGACCTCGGGCGCGACGCCGTGCGCGGACAGTACGGACCCGGACATATCGACGGTAAAGCGGTTCCGGGATATCGCGAGGAAAAGAACGTCGCCCCCGATTCGGCCACCGCGACGTACGCGGCGCTGCGGGTCAAGATCGACAACTGGCGCTGGGCCGGCGTGCCGTTTTATATGCGTACCGGCAAGCGCATGGCGCGCAAATTGATGGACGTGGCAATCCACTTCAAGCCGACGCCGCATCTAATGTTTCCGGTCGGACACGACGGCGTCGGCGGAAACATCCTCGCGTTCCGGCTGCAACCGGAGGAAGGCATCATCCAGACGTTCGTGGGCAAGCAACCCGGTCCGGGTCTGTCGCTGCAACCCGTCACCATGGATTTCTGCTACGCCACCACCTTCGGTATCGAGCAACCGCCGCGGGCGTATGCTTGGTTGTTGCACGATGTGATGGAGGGCGACCAGACCTTGTTCGCGCGCGCCGATTGGATTTACCGCGCCTGGGAGATCGTGGACCCTCTGATCGAACACTGGGCGTCGCGGCAGCCGCACGATTTCCCCAACTACGCCGCCGGCTCCTGGGGGCCGCTCGCGGCCGACGGCCTACTGCGCGCGGACGGACGCGAGTGGAAAATCCTCTGACGTCGTCCGACGAAATAGTATCGAATTGTCGTGTCGTCGTATCGGCGCGAACGCTGCCGAGCGCCGCGGCGGCACGCATCGCGCAAGTCCTCGAACATGCCGTTGCGCGCCGCGGCCGCGCATGTGTGGCACTCGCGGGCGGAAACACGCCGCGTTCGGTGTATCGCCGGCTGGCGCAAGCGCATCGGCTGCCGCGGGAGCAACTCGAAATTTACTTCGGCGACGAGCGCGCCGTGCCGCCGAACGACCCGCAAAACAACTACCAAATGGCGCGCGAAACTCTGCTCGATGCCGCGTCGCTTGCGCCCGCCCAAATTCATCGGATAGTCGCCGAGGGCGCCGATCTCGAAGCGGCGGCCGATGACTATGCGGCGCGACTGCCCGACCGGCTCGATCTGATTATTCTCGGCATCGGTGAAGACGGACACACCGCGTCGCTGTTCCCTGGTTCGCCGGCGTTGAATGAACGCGCTCGAAAGGTTGTCGTGGTCGACGCGCCGAAGCCGCCGCGCAGGCGCCTGACGGTTACGCCACCGGTGATCGCGGCGGCGCGTGTCAAAATTGTGCTCGCGAGCGGCGCGGAAAAATCTGACGCGGTCGCACGCGCGTTGGAAGGGAGCGAGGACATCAACGGATGTCCGGCGCAACTCGCACGCGACGGTATTTGGATCATGGATCACGCCGCCGCCGCCGGGCTGCGCTCCAGCGATCCGACCGCGGGTGCGTCGCGCCGCCGTGCGTCAGCTCGCTAGTCGTACAAATGCGCCTGTGCCTTGCCCCAAAAGATGCGGTGCACGAATACCGTGTAGGCGACGATCAGTGGCACGACGATCAGCGCCCCGACCAAAACGAATCGAAGCGCCGACGGATGCGCCGCCGCCTCCCAAATGGTCAGTCGGTCGATGACGAGGTACGGAAACAGGCTATAGGCGAGGCCGGCAAAAGCGAGCACGAAAATCGCGATGCCGCCGGCGAAGGGCAGCCACTCGGCGCGAATCGCGCCGCGCTTCAAGCGCCCGAGCGCGACCCACACGCCGATACCACCGGCGATGCTCAGAATCGGCAAAAGCATCAGCGGCAGGGTACCCGGAAAATTGAACCAACGCGCACGCACGGTTTCGCTCACGAGTGGGGTCGCCAGGCTCACCGCCGCGACGCCGATCGCGACCCAGAGCAATCCCCACCTGCCCCAAGTCATCGCCTTCTTTTGCAGCGCGCCTTCGGTTTTCAACACCAGCCAGGTGGCACCCAAAAGCACGTACGCGCCGCACAGTGCCGCGCCGACCACGGTGGCGAAAAAGAAATACCCGAAGCCGGATTCAAAACCGGTGATGTAGCGCCCGAGCATCAGCCCCTGCGCGAACGCCGCCAGAAACGAGCCGAACCAGAAGAGCCAGTTCCATAGCTCACGATGCCAGCCGAACGCCTTGATGCGAAACTCGAATGCGACGCCGCGAAACATGAGCCCGATCAGCATCGCGGTCACCGGCAAATACAGCGCGCCGAGGATTACGCCGTGCGCCCGCGGGAACGCCACGAGCAAAATTCCAACGCCGAGAACGAGCCAGGTTTCGTTTGCGTCCCAGAACGGCCCGATGGAGGACACCATCAGATTCTGTTGTTGCTCGTCGGCCGCCGGCAGGAGCATGCCGACGCCGAGATCGAAGCCGTCGAGCACGACGTAGGCGAGAATCGCCAGGCCCATGAGGGCGGCAAAAATAAGCGGCAGATCGAGGCTCATGCCGGTGCTCCCGTTGCGGCGGATTTGCCAGCGCCGTCGCCCGCGAGATGGGCGAGGACGACGACATAGGCGAGCAGCATGACGCCGTAGGCGATGAGGTAGCCGGTAAAACTCGCGCCAAGCTCGGCGCCGGAGATGTCGCCGACCGCATCGGCGGTGCGCAGCAGCCCGGTCACGAGCCACGGTTGCCGCCCGATCTCGGTAACCAGCCAACCGGCGAGCGTCGCCGCCCAACCGGAAAACGTGAAGCCCGCGAGCGTCCAGAGCAGCCACCGCGGCGGCGTGTTCTTGCGTAGTTTCCAGGCGCTGAACCACGCGATCAGCAGCATCGCGACCCCGATCCCGACCATGATCCGAAACGCGAAAAACACCGGCGCCACCGGCGGCGTGTCCGGGGCGAACGCGTCCAAGCCCTTGAGTTCCGCGCCGGCGTCATGTTTGAGAATCAAACTTGCGCCTTTCGGAAGGGTGACGGCGTAATCGTTGGTCTTGGTTTGCTCGTTCGGAATGGCAAACAGCACCAGCGGCACGGCGGATTCGGTTTTCCAGATCGCCTCGATCGCGGCGATCTTCGCCGGCTGGTGTTCGAGCGTGTTCAGCCCGTGCAGATCGCCGACGAAAATCTGCACCGGGGCAATGATGGCCGCGACGATCGCGCCGGTGCGCAGTGTTTTCATCGCCGCCGTGTCCTGCGGCGCTTTCAGCAGCCGCCACGCCGACAGCCCCGCGACCAGGAACGATGCGGTGAGTCCGGAAGCAAGCAGCATGTGCGTGAGCCGGTACGGAAACGACGGATTGAAAATCACCGCCCACCAGCTGCCGGCGATGAGCTGGCCGCCGTCCATGACGTGACCCGCCGGCGTATGCATCCACGAGCTGAGCGCGAGGATCCAGAACGCGGATAACGTCGTGCCGACGGCGACCAGCACGGTCGCCGTCACGTGCAGCCACGGCGGCACGCGATTCGCGCCGAACAGCATGACCCCGAGAAACGTCGCCTCCAGAAAAAACGCGGTCAGCACTTCGTAGGCGAGCAGCGGCCCGGCGATGTTGCCGACGGTGTTCATATACCCGGGCCAGTTGGTGCCGAACTGAAACGACATCACGATCCCGGACACCACACCCATCGCGAACGACAGCGCGAATATTTTTGTCCAGAGTTTGTACGCCGCGAACCAATCGCCGTCGCCGGTGCGCGCGTATTGCACCCGAAACCAAACGAGCAGCCACGCGAGCGCGATGGTGATGCTCGGGAACAGGATATGGAACCCGATGTTCAGCCCGAATTGCATGCGGGCGATCGAAATGGTCTCGAGGGTATTCACGGGTCGTCTGCGCTTGGTCCCACGATGGCGTGGACCGGCAGTTTAGCGCTTGCTCTGGGCATGCGGCGAACCCCGCCCCCGTGCCGCCGAACCGGCCCGGCCCGCGTTGCGGTGAATCGTCCACCTCCGTTCCAACGCCTCGCGGGCGGCGAGTGCGAAAGCGGATCGTTTCAGCGTCGTCGCCGGCGCGGACGATGCGCTTTCAATTGGTCCGCCGTCAGCAGGAACACACTGTCGTCGCCGGACTGCGTGGACAACCACGTAAACGGAACGTTTGAAAATCGTCGCGCCAGTGCCTGTTTCGAGTTGCCGACTTCCGCGATCAGCACTCCGTGCGGTTCGAGGAAGTCGGCGGCGCCGCGTAGGATGCGCGCTATCGCGTCCAAACCGCTCGCTCCGGATTCGAGCGCGAGCCGCGGTTCGTGGCGGTATTCGGGCGGTAGCGTCTTCATCTCCGGGCGACCGACGTAGGGCGGGTTGGTGACGATGACGTCGTAGCGTTTGTCGCGAAGATTCGAAAACAGGTCGGATTGACGCACGTGCACGCGTTCGACCAAGTTGTATTTCTCGACATTAATCCGTGCGACCGCGAGGGCATCGTCGGAAATATCGACGGCGTCGACCTGCGCCGAGGGGAAGGCGCGCGCGCAGGCGATTGCGATGCAGCCGCTGCCGGTGCCGAGATCGAGAATCTTGCGTACACGAGCGGCATCCACCCACGGCGCGAAGCGTCGTCGAATGAACTCGCCGGTGAGCGAACGCGGCACGATGACGCGTTCGTCCACGTAGAACGGCAAGCCGGCGAACCACGCTTCGTGCAGCAGGTACGCAGCCGGCGTGCGCGTTGCGATTCGCTTTTCGATCAGCGCTCTCAGGCGCGCACGCGCGTCGGGGGAGATCGCGCGGCGGTGGTGTTTAGCGAGCTCCGCGGGTGGTACCGCGATGACCGCGGCTACCAACCACGCGGCTTCATCGAGCGCGTTGTCGGTGCCGTGGCCGAAGTGAACGCCGGCGGCGGCGAGTCTTTTTTCCGCCCACACGATAGCGTCGCGCACGTTTTTTAGCGCGGCTATGCCGTTAGCGGACTTCTCGCGTACCATGATGTCAGCCTCAACGGAACCTAAGGAAATCTACCCATGAGCGTCGCCGCGGTCGATACCGGACGGCGCGAGATCGAAGCCATTGCCCTGGTCGGGTTCGGCCACGGCGTCTCGCACTTTTTCCACTTGATGATTCCGCCGTTGTTTCCGTGGCTGATCGCGGAATTCGGGTTGAGCTACACGCAGGTCGGCGCGCTGACGGCCGTGTTCTTCGCGGTGTCGGGTATCGGCCAAGCGGCGGCGGGTTTCGTCGTCGATCATCTCGGCGCGCGCCGCGTGCTGCTCGCCGGGATGACCCTATTCGCCCTTGCCGCCCTGACATTGGCCGTGGCGCCGAACTACGTCGTGCTGCTGCTTGCCGCCGCCGTCGCGGGGCTTGGGAACTGCGTCTTCCATCCGGCTGACTTCACCCTGCTCAATCGCAACGTGTCGTCGCCACGCCTGGGCCATGCGTTTTCGGTGCACGGACTTTCCGGCAATCTCGGGTGGGCGGCGGCCCCGGTGTTCATGGCCGGGATCGCGATCGCGTCGCACTGGCGCGTCGCGGCGACCGGCGCCGCCGTGCTCGCGCTCGTCGCGCTTGCCGCGCTTTGGCTGCGTCGCGACACGATCGTCGAACCGGCGCATCGCGCGGGCGCGAAAGAAACGACGGAGCCGCCGGTGTCGGCATTCGCCTTTCTCAATTCCGGCGCCGTATGGATGTGCTTCCTCTTCTTCATGTTCGTCACCATGGCGACAGCGGCGCAGCAAAACTTCGGGCCGTCGGTACTGAATCACGTGTACGGCATGTCGGCGGCGGCCGGCGCTACCGCGCTCACGGCCTTCCTCCTGGGCGGTGCGGCCGGTGTGGCGACCGGCGGGTTCCTGGTCGTGCGCTACGCGTCGCACGACCGCTTAATCGCCGTCGTGCTCGTTCTGGCGGCGGCGTTCGCGTTGGCGCTCGCGACCGGCGGCGTTCCGGTGTGGACCGTGACGGCGTTGATGACGGCCATGGGGTTTTGTGTCGGGTTGGCCGGTCCGTCGCGCGACATGATGGTGCGCCGGGCCGCGATCGCGCGTTTCGGAAACCGCGCCTTCGGGCGGGTCTACGGCTTTGTATACTCCGGACTCGATGTCGGCTTCGCACTTTCGCCGCTGCTGATATTCGGACCACTCATGGACGCCGGGCGGTTCAAACTGGTGTTGGTCGCCGCCGCGGTGGCGCAAGGACTCGGGGTGCTCACGGCATTGAATGTCGGTCGCGGTGTGAGCCCGCCGTCGCGGCCGGCGTCATGAGGCTTTCACCGCAAAGACGCAAAGTTTCCTAAAGAAAAAATTCTTTCCGCTTTTTGCCTCGCGCCCTTTGCGCTGCGCAGGATGCACGAATGTCGCCGGCGAACGGGTGCAATGAGTTTTATTGCACCCTGGGTGGCACGCAGGAGCGACCGCCTTTGCGGTGAGAGCAGTTATGTCTATTCCCGATTAGTTCAACTCACCCGGCTTCGGGTAGTGCGCCGGATAGTCGGCGCGCGCGACGCCGCTCGCGATCGCGGCCTGCGCGACGGCGGCGGAAACGGTTCGCAGCAGCCGCGGGTCGAACGGTATGGGGACGATGTACTCCGAGCCGAATGCGAGCCGTTCCAAGTGATAAATGTGCAAGACTTCTTTCGGTACCGGCATGCGCGCGAGCTGCGCCAGCGCCCGCGCGGCCGCGATGCACATGGTGTCGTTGATGCTGCGCGCGCGCACGTCGAGTGCGCCGCGGAAAATGTAGGGAAAGCCGAGGACGTTGTTGATCTGGTTCGGGTAGTCGGTGCGGCCGGTGGCCATAATTAAATCTTGGCGCGTCGCGTGCGCGAGCGCCGGTTCGATTTCCGGATCCGGGTTTGCCAGGGCGAATACGATGGGTTTGTCCGCCATGCTGCGCAACATGTCCGCCGTCAGCAGGTTGGCGGCGGCGACGCCGAGAAACACATCAGCCCCACGCACCGCATCGGCCAATGTGCGCCGATCCGTGGTCCGCGCATATGCGCGTTTGAATGTCGACAAATCGGTGCGTGTATTTTCGACCACGCCCTTGGTATCGACCAGCAGGACGTTTTCGGGTTTCGCGCCGAGCTGTACCAGCAAGTTGATCGAGGCGATGCCCGCCGATCCGGCGCCGAGACATACGATTGAAACACCTTCGAGCCGTTTGCCCTGCAATTCGACCGCGTTCAGCAGGCCGGCCGCGGTGACGACCGCGGTGCCGTGCTGGTCGTCGTGGAAAACCGGAATGTCCAGGCGCTCCTTTAGTGCCTGTTCGATCGTGAAGCACTCGGGCGCGGCGATGTCCTCTAAATTGATTCCGCCGAAGGTCGGCGCGATATTCGCGACGGTTTCGATGAATGCCTCGGTGCTCGGCGCTTTGATCTCGATATCGAACACGTCGATGCCGGCGAAGTTCTTGAAAAGAATCGCCTTGCCCTCCATCACCGGTTTCGCCGCGAGCGCGCCGACCTTGCCGAGGCCGAGCACGGCGGTGCCGTTACTGACGACCGCGATGAGATTTCCCTTGTTGGTGTAGCGATACACGTTCTCCGGATCGCGCGCGATCGCGCGTACCGGTCCGGCGACGCCGGGGCTGTAGGCGAGCGACAAGTCGTCCTGCGTGGCGCAGGGTTTGGACGGCTCGACCCGGAGCTTCCCGGGTTTCGGCAACGCGTGGTACTCGAGCGCTAGCTGCTCGAAGTCTTTGCTCATAAAGGGGCTCAGCTATTGGATAACCTTGATCGACTGACCGGGGGTGGGCTCCCCGGCCGGGTATTTATCATTGATTAATCGTAACACCGACTCGGCGTAGTTTGTTACCGGCACGGTTTTGGCGAGCCGGGCAAAGGACTGTTGGCCCTGCGCCTGGACAATCCGTAGGCGCAGCCCCTCGGCGATGCGTTTCTCCTCCGCCGTGAGCGCGTGCAGACCGCGGGCGGTGGCAAGGAACCGCTCGTCGAGCTGCTTGGCCAAGGCGTCGGTCTTGGCCGCCGCCAACAGCAAAAATGCCCGGGTGTCGCGGAACACGACGCTCGCGCGCGTATCGCGTCGGCCGAAGGGCGTCGCTAACGTGGCGACTCCGGAGTAAGACGGGTCGGCGACGCCGGCGATCGGTGCGCCGTTTCTCAGGGCGTCGATCTTGAGTCGCGTCTTCAGGTAATCCTCGGGGCTCTGGCGCTTGTTCAGATCGTCGGTCCGCAGCAGGATCACGGCGTCGCGATTCGGGCTCTGGGCGGTGACGGCATCCGGCGAGTTTTCCAAGCGCCACCCGTCGGGAAACCGCACGGTGAAGTTCAAGTCGCGATGATAAAACGCCGAGCCCTTGCGGATACCGGCCTTGGCGCTGTCGCCGAAAACGAGACCGTCGATCTGCTGAAGGTAGGTATCGCGTTCGACCCGCGCCGTCGCCGCGGCTTTTTCGTTGCGCGCCTGCGCCACGACTTCTTGCAGGCGTTGATCCGCGCTCGGGTGGCTCGCAAACACGCCGTGATAGTTCCGCGGTTCGCGCCCTTCGGCTTTTGCGCGCTGCTTCTCGAACTCCTCTTGGTTCTTGAGCACGCCGACCACCTCGACCATGGCGTCCGGGTTGTAGCCGGTGCGGGCGAGGTACTGCGCCCCGAGGCGATCGGCCTCGAGTTCTTGGTCGCGCCCGTAGCCGCTCAGGAACGCCTGGCCGATGACGTTAAACAAGTCCTGCCCAGCCTGGGATCGCAACAGAATGGACGTTAGCACCTGGCCCGCGGTCGCCGTGCTGTACTGGCGCACCGAGTGGCGCGCGGTCACGTGGCCGACCTCATGCCCGAGTACGGCCGCGAGTTCCGCCTCCGAATTCAAGTAGGCCATGATGCCGCGGGTGATGTAGATATAGCCGCCGGGCAACGCGAACGCGTTGACGTCCGGCGCATCGAGCACCGTGAAACGGTAGATAAGGTTCGGCCGGTGGCTGCGCGCGGCCACGCGTTCGCCCACCTGCTGCACGTAGGCTTGCAGTTTCGGATCGTCGTAAACGCCAAACTGCGCGCGGATCTTCGGATCGTTTGCGCGACCGAGCTGGATCTCCTGATCCTCGCTCATCAGCACGAAATCCGCGCTGCCGCTCACCGGATTCACGGCGCAAGATCCAAGACCGAGTGTCGCACCGGCGATCGGAAGGATCGCGATCGCCGTGCGCACTGCCGGCGCGATCGCGCCAATCATGGCGGCGTTTCCAGCATGGTCGGATCGGTGATGCGCATGCGTAGACCGTTTTTATACGCCGTTAACCAGCCACGCGCCACGACGCGCCGGCCCGCCAACGAAGACGATGCAAAGCCTGGAATCCCGCGTGGCACCGTCAGTTCGACTTTCGGCGTGAGACGCAACACGTCCCCGTCGCGGCGATTCTCAACTCGCGCCACGGTGCCGACGATACGCCGGAACCCGGTATCGCTGCGCGTCAGGCGCTCGGCCGGGACCGGTTCGCTGTCCGGCAGCGACCAAAGTCCACGGCGCGCGGCGCGTGCCTGCGCCTCGGCCGAGCGATATCGGTCGCGATGCGCCACGTTCGGCGCGATGGCGACGAACCAGGCCAAGCCGTCGCGCAGGAGAATTTCCTGCAAGTCCCTGCCATCCGAAAGGTAGACGTAGGCGAGCGTGCGGCCATGGCGATCGACGCGTTCGATGTCATAGCGGAGCTGGACCGAGCGCCCGCGCACCAGCGCGTCGACTCGATCGCGCGCGGCGACGGCGAGCGGCTGATCGGGCGCGCCATCGCGACCCATTTCGGGAGCGTTGACGCCGATTAGGCGAACGTCGCGCCGGTCGGAAAGTCGTAGGCTGTCCCCATCGTGGATCTGCGTCACGCGTGCCGTCTCGGCGTCGGCTGTTGCAGCCGGGACCGCCGCGAACAGCGCCAAAACGAAAAGGACGCTCTTATGGAGCGCCCTCGGTGTGCGACGTCTCTCGTGCAATTACTTCTTCGCGTACTTCTGGCGGAACTTCTCGACACGGCCCTCGGTGTCGACGATCTTCTGCTTGCCGGTGTAGAACGGGTGGCACTTGGCACAGACTTCGACGTGCAGGTCGCGCCCGGCGGTCGAACGGGTCTTGAACGTATTGCCGCACGCGCAGGTTACGGTGATTTCGCCATATTCG
>DASWLD010000004.1:0-4611 GCA_036396275.1 Burkholderiales bacterium | reverse complement strand
TGGTCGCGACCCAATTCATCAGGGGCATCGAAAAGAACCCGAGCGGTACCTGGCAAGTCAATCTGCGTGGCGTGGAGAAGAAACTCGACGTAAGCCGGCGCCACACCGCGTCGGTGCGACGTTGGGCGCGCAATCGGCCGATCAGCGCGATGGCCGCCGAAAGCAAGAGTGTCGGCATGTAATTGGCCGGCGCGCCTCTGGACGCTAGCCAACCTAGCGGCCGACGCGACCACTCGGTTTCGTTGACGCGCGATCAACCTCGCCGCTCGCCGTATAATCCCGTTCCGAGACCACGCTCGGAACATCGCCCGTGAAGACCCTGCGCATCGGTACCCGCAAAAGCGCCCTCGCCCTCTGGCAAGCCGAGCACGTGCGTGCGCGATTGCTCGAACGTGAACCGGGCCTGCGCGCGGAGATCGTAAAGATCACCACGAGCGGCGATCGGATTCTCGATCGGCCGCTCGCCGCCGTCGGCGGCAAGGGATTGTTCATCAAGGAACTCGAACAGGCGCTGTTCGACGACCGCATCGACCTCGCGGTGCATTCGATGAAGGATCTGACGGTGACGCTGCCCGAGTCGCTGCACGTCGCGGCCGTGCTCGAGCGGGCCGATCCGCGCGATGCGTTCGTCTCGAATCGCTACCGCCGGCCGTCGGAGCTGCCGGACGGCGCTCGCATCGGGACCTCCAGCTTGCGGCGCCAATGCCAGCTGCGCGCGCGCTATCCGCGTTGCCGCGTCGTCGATTTGCGCGGCAATGTGAACACGCGACTGACCAAGCTCGATGCCGGAGAATTCGAGGCGATCATTCTCGCGGTCGCCGGCCTCGAGCGCCTGGGTTTCGCCGATCGAATCACGCAAGCGCTCGATCCGGCTGACAGCCTCCCGGCGGTGGCGCAGGGTGCCATCTGCGTTGAAGCGCGGCGGGACGACGCCGAGACGAGCCGCCGTCTCGCGGCGCTCGATCATGGGCCGACGCGCCGTTGCGTGTCCGCGGAGCGCGCGCTGAACGCGAGCCTCGATGGCGGCTGCCAAGTACCGATCGCCGCACACGCCGAACTGCGCGCCGACCGAATTTTCCTGCGCGCCTTGGTCGGCGACCCGGACGGCAGCCGGGTATTGCGAAGCGAAGCCGATGGGCCGGCCGATCAACCGCAGGAGCTGGGCGAGCGAGTGGCTCGCGCTTTAATCGAATGCGGCGCGAAGGCGATACTCGACAAGGCCTATGGTCGCGCTTGAAACGCAGCAGGAACGGGCGCTGCTTGCCGGCGTCGGCGTGCTCATTACGCGTCCGGCCCATCAAGCCGAACACCTGGCGCAGCTGATCGAAGCCGCCGGCGGCGTCGCGGTTCGATTTCCCACCATCGACATCGTTCCGCCGGACGACCCCGGCCCACTGCTCGCCGTCCTCGACCGTCTGGCCGACTACGACCTGGCGATCTTTATCAGCCCGAATGCGGTCGAACAAACGTTCAGCTGGTTGCGCGCCGCCAAACGCGAGTGGCCGAAACGTCTGCCGATCGCCTGTGTCGGGCGCGCCACGGCGGCGACAGTGGAGAACCGCGGACTGAACGCGACCACGCCGACGGAACGCTTCGACAGCGAGGCGCTGTTGGGGCTTCCGTTGCTGCAAAACGTGGACCAGAAAAAGGTGGTTATCTTTCGCGGCGACGGCGGGCGCGAGCTTTTGGGTAGCACGCTCGCGCTGCGCGGCGCCGTCGTTTCCTACGCCGAAAGCTATCGGCGGGTGCGGCCGCGTACCGACGTTGAAACGCTGATCGACGCCTGGCGGCGCGGGGAGATTCAAATCGTCACCATCACGAGTACCGAAGGACTGCGCAACCTTCACGAAATGCTGGGGGAAACCGGGCGCAGTTGGCTGTATGACACCCCGCTGGTGGTCTTGAGCCAGGCACAGGCGGCGGCGTGCCGCGAACTCGGCTGCACGCAAAACGTGTCGATCGCAACCGAAGCGAGCGACGAAGCTATACTGGAGGCGGTCAAGACGTGGCGCCGGGAGTATTTTTCCCGATAGAATGTTTTTTCCGCCGCGCAGCACACGCGAAGAATCGAGGAAACCTTGCCCGACACCGACACACAGACCGACCCATCCGCGCGTTCCGAGACAGTCATCGAGAATCCCAAAGCGACGGACGACGCATCGGCGCGCGCGCGCGAAAACGCCGCCGTGCCGCGTCGAGGACGCGTGTCGAGCGGACTGGCGCTCATTTTCGCGTTTGCCGCGCTGCTGGTTACCGGCTATCTCTGGTACACCCTGATTTACGAGCGGCCGGCGCTGATGCAGCTCGACCTGCCGGGCATGCTCGCTAACCTCGAAAGCCGTCAGAATGAGTTGCGCGGCGCGCTCGATCGAACGACTAACCAGATCAGCGCGTTGACGGAAACGCAGAACACGCTGAAGACCGCGGTCGACCGAGTGCAATCGGAACTCGGCCGCAATCAAACGCAGTGGATCGTAAGCGAAACCGAACAATTGTTGCTGATCGCCAATCGCCGCCTGCAGCTGGCGCACGATGTCAGTTCGGCGTTGGCGGCTCTGCGCGCCGCCGATCGCCAGCTCGAACTGCTGGCGAGCCCGGCGCTTCTGCCGGTGCGCCGCGAGATCGCGAAGGAAATCACGCAGCTGGAATCGCTCGATCGCACCGACGTCGTCGGCGTCGCGCTGCGACTCGGCAGCATGGCGGAACGGGTCGATCAACTCCCGCTGGCGTCGGATCTGCGCCGGCAATCGGCACAGGTCGCTGCGGCCGATGGCGGCGGCGGGAGCGAATCGGGCCGCAGCATTTGGCACGACGTCCTGCAACTCATCCAAATACGCCGGCAAGCCTCGACGCCACGCCCGTTGCTCGCGCCCGAGCAGCAATACTTCGCGCGCGAGAATATGCGGCTCATGCTTTACGGCGCGCAGCACGCGCTGCTTCAGGGTAACGTCGCGACGTTCCAGCAGAACGTCGCGACCGCCGCGCGCTGGATCGGCGATTATTTCGACAAGGAATCGGCCGCGGTGGTTACGATGCAGCAAGAACTGCAAAGCCTGCGCGCGATCCCCGTGATGAACGATTCGCCCGACATCAGTGGTTCGCTCGACTTGCTGCGCAAGTCCGCCGAACGCTACCGCCAGCCATGAGACTCATCCTTGTCGTCATTGGTGCGCTGCTGCTCGGCATGCTGGCGACCCTCGCGGCGCTCAAAGATCCGGGCTATGTGCTGATCGCGCGCGCGCCGTGGAGCGCGGAGATGTCGCTGCCGGTGTTCTTGCTGCTGGCGCTCGCCGGCAGCGCGTTATTCTTCCTCGTCATCTACTTGGTCGTCCTGCTCGTGCGCATACCGAGCAACGTGGCGCGTTGGCGCATGAATCGCAACGTGCGCCAGAGCCGCGAGGCCTTGTATCGAGGTCTGATCAAACTCGCCGAGGGCAATTGGGTCGAAGCGGAATCGCAGCTCCTCGCCAGCATGCGCGGCGCCGAGAAGCCGCTCATCAGTTATCTTGGCGCGGCGTGCGTGAACCAGGGACAGGGCAATCTCGAAAAGCGCGATGAGTACCTCGCCGCCGCCCAGCGCAGCAGTCCGCAACAACACCTGGCCGTGGGGATGACTCAGGCGACCCTGCAGTACATTGCGCACCAGTCCGAGCGCGCGCTGGCGACGCTGAGCGAACTGCGCCAGATCGCGCCGAGGCACAAACAGGTGTTGAAGCTGCTGGCACAGCTTTACCTGGAATTGCGCGACTGGACCAATCTCGCGAACCTGATTCCGCAACTGCGCCAGGAAAGCGTCATGACGCCGCGCGAGGTCGACGCGCTCGAACAGCGCGCGCACCGCGAATTGCTGACGCTGAGCCTGCCGTCGGGATCGCTGGAGCCGCTGCAGAAGGCCTGGAATTCGGTCCCCAAGCCGTTGCGCCGCGATCCGGCGTTCATTGCCATCTACGCGCGCCATTTGATCCAGCAGCACGAAATGGACGCCGCCGAATCGCTGCTGCGCCAGGCGATCGAAGCGGAATGGGACGACACCTTGGTCGAACTTTACGGACTCGCGCACAGCGATCGGGCGGCCGAACAATTGGAAGCGGCGGAAGCGTGGCTCGGCCTGTACCCCGAAAACGCGAAGCTTCTACTGACGCTCGGGCGAGTGGCGATCAATTGCCAACAAGATCAGAAAGCCTGCGGTTACTTGGAAAAGTGTATCAGCCTACGCGGACCGATCGATGCATACCGTGAGATCGGCACGTTGCTCGAACGCATGGGCGAAAAGGACCGCGCGCTGGCATACTTTCGCCGCGGCACCGAACTCTATGCCGAAGAGACACGACTGATGCCGCCCACCCGACCGGGTGTCAGCTTCATTCCCCGCAAGCGCGCGATTCACTAAGTACTACTACTGCGAAACCGCAGATGAACGCGGATCAAACGAAATATCTGCGTTCATCAATTCGATCATCTGCGTTTATGTGCGGATGCTGTAATCTTCGACTAAATCGCGTGCGAGAACTCAAACGAGTCGTAGTGCAGCCGGTCCGGTTCAAGGCCGTGTTTCGGCAAGCTCGCTCGAATCGCATCGATCATCGGCGGCGGGCCGCTCGCGTATACGTC
>DASWLD010000003.1:0-4876 GCA_036396275.1 Burkholderiales bacterium | reverse complement strand
GTGTTCGAAGGCGTCGGCCGCGGCGAAGACGCGCGCCGTTACAGCGAGCGCGGTCGCGCCAGCGTACAACCGCAACGCCAAATCAGGAGCGTCACGCCGGCGCCGCAACTGCGGGAACGAACGCAATCGCCGTCCGGCGATTCGCGGGATAATGACGGAAGTTTTCGCAGGCAGAGATAGAAAAATGATCGCGCGAACGGCCTCGTCATCCGCTGTCGTTAACGCAGCCAAGCGCAACACGCGCGCTCCGAACCGCCGGAGTATTTTGCAGTGCGTGGTTTGTGCGCTGATGTTTTCGATTGCACCGCTCGCGCGCGCGTCGGATCTCGCGCAAGCGACCTTCGACTCGCCGCAAGCCGGGGTCGCGGCGTTGGTCGCGGCGGTCGAGGCGAACGACGCCGCGGCGTTGCGCGTTATCCTTGGTACGCACGGCGAGAAACTAATGAACTCGGGCGACGCCGTTGCCGACGCGAACTATCGCGCCGCGTTCGTCAAGGCGTATCGGCGCGCCAACGCGATCGAAACGACGGGCGATAGGTCGGCCACGCTCGTCATTGGAAAGGACCGGTGGCCGCTGCCGATTCCGCTGGCGAAGTCGAACGGCGCATGGCATTTCGACACGCCCAAGGGGGAGCAGGAAATTCTCGACCGCCGCATCGGGCGCAATGAACTCGCGACGATCCAGGTCTGTCTCGCGATCGTCGATGCGCAGCGCGACTACGTGGCCATGGATCAAGATCGAAACGGCGTGCTGGAATACGCCGCGAAGTTCGTGAGTACGCCCGGACTGCACGACGGACTTTATTGGGACCCGACACCGGGCGAGCCGCAGAGTCCGCTCGGGCCGCTGCTGGCGGCCGCCGCCAAGGGCGGATACGCATCCTCCGCGAATCCGCTCACGTCATCGCCGTATCACGGCTACTTCTATCGGATCCTCACGCAACAGGGCAAGGACGCGCCCGGGGGCGCGTATGACTACGTGGCGCATGGCAAAATGATCGGCGGCTTCGCGGTCGTCTCCTATCCCGCGCGCTACGGTGTTTCCGGTGTGATGACCTTCATCGTGAACCACGACGGTGTCGTCTATCAGAAGGATCTCGGCAAGAATACCGCGGTGCTGGCCGCCGCCATGATTACCTTCAATCCCGACCCGAGCTGGAAGCGGTCGTAGTATCTTTGCAAGCGACATCGGCCACGGCGAGGCACGCGACGCCGAACGGCAGGTAGCCGGCGTAGCCAAGGAGCGGCATTTCGAAGAGTAGAAAGCGATGCACGAACGGGATGCCGTATTCCCAGTGCGCCAGGCTTTGCCAGTTCCACGGTTCCCAGAAGAATCCGCAGAAGAGGGCGGCGGCAGCGGGCAGGCCGATGCCGCACCGTTGCAGATGAAAGTCCGCAGGAAGTTCACGTACTTCCCATGCATCGATCTCTAACGCCGCGAGAAGCCGGTACCGCGCGCACGCGGCGACGCTTATTGCAGGAAGCCGGCTTTGACTTTGTCGGCCGTCAGCAAAGGAACCGGTACCGGTTCGATGTGCCAGATATCGCGGCAATACTCGCGAATGGTCCGGTCGGAGGAGAACTTGCCCGCGCGCGCGGCGTTGAGAATCGACATGCGCGTCCAGCGATCGGTATCGGCGTACGCTTCATCGACTTCCCGGTGGCAGTCGGCGTACGACTGATAATCGGCGAGCACGAAGAACGGATCGACGTCCAGCAGGCAGTCGACCAGCGGGCGAAACGCGTCGGCGTCTCCGCGCGAGAAGAAGCCGGACTGAATAAGGTCGATCGCCTCGCGAAGTTCCGCGTTCCCGCGGTAGTAGTCGCCGGGCCGGTACCCGTGCGCTTCGAACGCCGCGACTTGCGGCGCGGTGAGCCCGAACAGGAAGAAATTTTCCGCGCCCACTTCCTCACGCAGTTCGATATTCGCGCCGTCCATCGTGCCGATCGTCAGCGCGCCGTTCACGGCGAACTTCATGTTGCCGGTGCCCGACGCTTCCTTCCCCGCGGTCGAAATTTGCTCGGACAAATCGGCGGCGGGGTAGATGCGCTGGCTGGTGCCGACGTTGAAGTTCGGCACGAACACGACCTTAATAAGGTCGCGCACCGCCGGATCGTGGTTGATGATTTCCGCCGCGGCGTTGATCAAGCGAATGATCAGCTTCGCCATGCGATACCCGGGCGCGGCCTTGCCGCTGAAAACAAACGTGCGCGGCGCCGTGGTGAACGTCGCGTCCGAGCGCAGGCGGTGGTACAAGCCGATCACGCGCAGTATGTTCAAGTGCTGGCGCTTGTATTCGTGGATACGCTTGACCTGCACGTCGAACAGCGACGCCGCGTCGACCGCGACGCCGGTGCGCTCGCGAATGAAGCTCGTGAGCGCGATTTTATTCTCGCGCTTAACCTGCTTCCACGCCGCGCGAAAGCCGGAATCGTCGACGAAAGGCTCGAGCTTTCTCAGTTCGCTCAAATCCTTGAGCCAGCCGCGGCCGATGGCGTCGCAAATCAGCGCCGTCAGGTTCGGATTGCTCAGCATCACCCAGCGCCGCGGCGTGATGCCGTTGGTCTTGTTGCTGAATTTCTCCGGCCACAGCGCGTTAAAATCCGCGAGCACGCCTTGCTTGATCAACTCCGTGTGCAGCGCCGCGACCCCGTTTACCGCGTGGCTCCCGACGCAGGCGAGATGAGCCATGCGCACGCAGCGCTCGCCGTTCTCGCCGATCAGCGACAGGCGCGCGACGCGTGCCTCGTCGCTCAGAAAACGCACGCGCACTTCATGGAGAAAGCGTTCGTTGATTTCGTAAATGATCTCGAGGTGGCGCGGCAGCAGCGATCCGAATAAATCGATCGCCCAGCATTCCAGCGCCTCGGGCAGCAGCGTGTGGTTGGTGTAGGCGAAGGTCTTTTGCGCGATCGTCCAGGCGTCGTCCCAGCCGAAATCGTTCTCGTCGACCAGCAGCCGCATCAGCTCGGCGATCGCAATCGCCGGGTGGGTGTCGTTCAATTGCACGGCAAATTTTTCGTGCAGCTTCGCGAGCGGAATTTTCTGGCCATGCATGATGCGCAGCATGTCTTGCAGCGAACAGGACACGAAGAAGAACTGCTGCTTCAGGCGCAGCTCCTTGCCGCCGGGAGACTCGTCATTGGGATAAAGTACCTTGGTGATGTTTTCCGACATCACTTTGTGCTGCACCGCGCCGTAGAAATCGCCGCGGTTGAACACCGTGAGGTCGAGCGATACCGGTGCTTCGGCGCGCCACAGGCGCAGCGTGTTCGCGGTGTTGTTGCCGAAACCGAGAATCGGCGTGTCGTAAGGAACGCCGATCACCGTCATGGCCGGGACCCAGCGCACGCGAAAGCGGCCGGCGTCGTCGGTGTAGCGGTCCACGTGCCCGCCGAACTTCACTTCCTTCGACCATTCCGGGCGCATCAGCTCCCAAGGGTTGCCGAAGCGCAGCCAGGCGTCGGTCTTTTCGACCTGTTCGCCGTCGACGATCGCCTGCTCGAAAATGCCGAACTCGTAGCGGATGCCGTAGCCGAGCGAGGGGATCTCGATCGCCGCCATCGAATCGAGAAAGCAGGCGGCGAGCCGCCCGAGGCCGCCGTTGCCAAGGCCCGGTTCCTCTTCCTCGCGCGCCAGCTGTTCGAGATCGAGACCCAGCTCGGCCATGGCTTGCCGCGCTTCGCCGTAGATGCCGAGATTGATCAGATTGTTGCCGAGCTGCGGACCCATCAGGAACTCGGCGGAGAAGTAGGCGACCGTGCGCGAACCTTGCTTGGTGTACGCCGCCGCGGTGCTGATCCAGCGTTGCAGCATGCGGTCGCGTACGACGTAGGCCAGCGCCTGGAAGTAGTCTTTGCGGGTCGCGAGCGCGGGAAACTTGCCTTGCACGTACAGCAGGTTGTCGAGAAATGCCTGCTTCAGCGCCTCCTTGGTCAGACCGGTACGGACGTCATCGGTCGAGGAGGTCTGCGCCTGCCCACCCAAGGGGAAATCGACCACGCTCACTATTTTCTTCCGCCGGTAGTGCCTTCCATAAGTATCGCAACTCCCATGCCATCGCGTCACGCGCCCAAGTCCGCGCGCACCCTGTAATTGCAGGCATTCGCCGCGGGATCGCGCCGCGCCGAACGCACACCGAACGCGCGATCGCACCATCGGGACGCAAGCGTCACGACCCGCGCGCAATCGCGGTGCGAAGCGGCACCGAGAACCGTCCTTTGTGGCACACGATGTGCATGAGTTGTCGCGCGGCAATGCCCAAGATCGTTTTTCGGTCGCCCGTTAAGGGCCGCGGTGCCAGGCGCCAGGCCAGGCGGGCTTGGCGAGGGCCGCCGCAAGACGGCGGCAAGAGAGAGAATAAGATGAAGAATCCTTTCGTGTGGTTGACGGCTTTCGGCCTCGGGGCGGCCGGGGCGCTTTTTCTAGGGGTCGATCTTCAGATTTTCGGTTGGATCGACGGTTTCGGTGAAACCGCGGGTTGCGGGATGCGCGTTGCGCTGGCGGCGGGCGGGGTGGTCGTGTTCATGTTCGCGGCGGCTCGGCCGAACCCGAAACGCGGCGCAGCGCGCGATGCCGCGCCAACACCCGAACGCGGATCCAATCCCGATGCCGATGCGACCCGGCGGCACGCCGGAACCGCGCGAGTACAAGACCGCTGGCCCAGACTCGCGCGTCGAAGCGTGTACACGCGCTCTTCAACCTCAAGCACCGCGCCGACAAAATCTTCGCGACCCGGTTACTGAATTTCCGGCTGGGATCGAAGCGTTTCGCGTCGACCTATCGAGCGTCGCCGCGAAGTACATCGGCGCGACCGAGACGTACCCGGATTTTCGCCGAACCAAACGCGCCGCCCGGCAAGCCACCGCGTGGCAA
>DASWLD010000002.1:0-15935 GCA_036396275.1 Burkholderiales bacterium | reverse complement strand
CCTCGATTCTGTAGAGCGGCGGTTCCATAAGCAACAGCTGCTGTTGGCGCAGCGCCGTTACCTGCTCCTGCCAGTAGTGCGGCGAACTGAACCACGGGAAGCTGCGCGGAAACGCCGGATCGTCCCAGCGCGCGGCGATCCAGGCGTTGTAGCGCAGCAGCCGCAGCGTGCGCAGCGGCTCGATCAGCTGCAGCTCGGCCGGGTTGAACGGCGCGAACGCGCGGTAGCCCGCGACCAGGTAGGAAAGCTGCGTTTCCACTTCCTCTTGCTTTCCGGATAGCACCATCCACAGATCCTGTACCGCCGGGCCGGTGATGCAATCGTCGAAGTCGACCAAGTACGGCCCGTATTCGCTCCAGAGAATATTGCCGAGATGAAAGTCGCCGTGCAGCCGGATAGTCGCGACAGCGCCGGCGCCATCGAACGACTGGCGCAGCAGCGGCAGCAGCTGCTCGGCCAGCGCGCAAAACGGCGCTACGATATCCGGTGGCAAGAACCGGCTTTCGCGCAGACGCGCGACCGACGCGTCGCCGAATTCGGCGACGGTTAACCGAAGCCGATGCCGAAACGGTTCGCGCGCCCCAAGCAGATGCAGCCGGCCGATATAGCGGCCGAGTACGTGAAAATCCTCCAGGCTGGTGATTTCCGGTGTTCGACCGGGTTGCCACGGAAAAACCGCGAAGCGAAAGCCGCCATGCTCGTGCAAGGTGCTGCCGTCTCGTTCCAGCGGCGCCACAACGGGAATCTCGTGCTCCGCCGCCGCGCGCGCGAAATCGTGTTCTTCCAGGATCGCCGCGTCCGACCAGCGTCCCGGGCGATAGAACTTCGCCGCCCGGGGACCGTCGCCCTCGGTATCCACGCGGTAGACGCGATTTTCGTAGCTGCTGAGGGCCAGCAGCCCGCCGGTGCAGCGAACGCCGAATTGTTCGACCGCCTCGAGAATAATCTCGGGCGTGAGTAGATCGTACGGGTGTGTCGTCGTCTCCATGTCGGTGTGCCATGCTACATTACGCGTCCCCCGAAATCCGTTGCTCGACTCATGCAAACGCCTCATAGCGACAATCCGTTGCTGACCGCGTCCGGTTTACCGCGCTTCAGCACGATACGCCCCGAACACGTCGGCCCCGCGCTCGATCGCGTGCTATTCGAGAACCGCGCGGCGCGCGAACGGCTGCTGGCCGCGAACCCGGTCCACACCTGGGACAACCTCGCGGGTCCGATGGAGGATCTTCACGAGCGGCTGCAGCGTGCCTGGTCGCCGGTCGTGCATTTGAACGCGGTGATGAACAGCGATGCGCTGCGCGAGGCGTACAACGCCGGCGTGCCGCGCGTCGCCGACTATTCGACCGAATTGGCGCAGGACCAACGGCTGTATTCGGCTTACCGGGCGATCGCGGCCGCGTCGAGTTTCGCGGCGCTAACGCCCGCGCAACGGAAGATCGTCCACAACACGCTGCGCGATTTCCGTTTGGCCGGCGCCGAACTCGAGTCGAAGGCGAAGGAGCGTTTTCGCGAGATCCAACAGGAGCTGTCGAATCTTGGCAGCAAGTTTTCGGAAAACGTCTTGGACGCGACTCAAGCTTGGGAAATGATTCTCGCCGACCCGAGCGACATCGCCGGGCTGCCGCCGTCGGCGCTCGCCATGGCGCGCCAGGCCGCGGAGCGCGAGGGCAAGACCGGCTACAAATTCGGGTTGGAGGGGCCGTTCTTCACGGCGTTCATGACCTACGCTGGCAATCGCGAGCTGCGCCGGCGGATGTACGAGGCCTACGTCACCCGCGCGAGCGACCAAGGTCCGATCGCCGGTCGCTTCGACAACACCGAGTCGATCGTGCGCATCCTGACACTGCGACGCGAAGCGGCGGCGTTGCTCGGCTTCGAAAACTACGCCGCGTACGCGCTGCAGACGCGCATGGCAAAAACCGTTCCGCAAGTGATGACGTTTTTGTCCGACCTGGCGGCGAAAGCGCGCCCCGCCGCGGTGCGCGACTTCGATGAACTGAAGGCGTATGCGCACGCGCAGCACGGCGTCGATCGACTGGAAGCTTGGGACGTCGCCTACTATTCGGAAAAGCTGCAACAGCATCGCTACGCGTTTTCGCAAGAAGAACTGCGTCCGTACTTTCCGGAAAGCCGGGTGGTGCCGGGCATGTTCGACGTGGTGCGGCGCTTGTACGGTCTCGATATTCGTCAGATCGACGGCATCGAGACTTGGCACCCGGATGTGCGCGTCTACGAAATCAGTGACGAAGCCGGAGACGTGCGGGGACGTTTCTATGTCGATCTGTACGCGCGCGCGAACAAACGCGGCGGCGCGTGGATGGACGATTGCTTGAGCCGGCGCCGTCGAGCGGGTGCCTTGCAGATACCGGTGGCCTACCTCGTTTGCAATTTCACGCCTCCGGTCGGTGAGCAGCCGGCGCTTTTCACGCACGACGAAGTCAACACGCTGTTTCACGAATTCGGTCACGGCTTGCACCACATGTTGACCAAGGTCGATTACCTCGGCGTCGCCGGCATCAACGGCGTCGCCTGGGACGCGGTCGAACTGCCGAGCCAGTTCATGGAAAACTGGTGCTGGGAGCGCGAAGCCATCGACCTCATCAGCGGTCACCACCAAACGGGCGAGCGCTTGACCGACGCGCTCTACCAAAAAATGCACGCCGCGAAGAATTTCCTGTCCGGCATGCAGTTCGTGCGTCAGCTCGAATTCGCGCTGTTCGATATGCACCTGCACGCCGATTTCGGTTTTACGGATTCGCGCGAGGCGCGGTCGGCTCGCTTCCCTCTCCCTTCGGGAGAGGGAATGAGGGTGAGGGAAGAGGGCGAGGAAATTAGTAGCAAGGCGATACAGGACTTGCTGGACCGGGTGCGGGCCGACGTGGCGGTCGTGATTCCGCCCGCGTTCAATCGTTTCCAGAACAGCTTCAGCCACATTTTCGCCGGCGGCTACGCGGCGGGGTACTACAGTTATAAGTGGGCGGAAGTGTTGTCCGCCGATGCCTTCAGTAAATTCGAGGAGAACGGCGTGTTCGATCGGCGAACGGGGTTGGAATTCATGCAAGCGATTTTGGAGCAGGGCGGCGTGCACGAGCCGATGGAACTGTTCGTGCGCTTTCGCGGACGCGAGCCCTCGGTCGAGCCGCTGCTGCGCCATTGCGGGCTCGCGGCGTGAAACGCCCCGCGCTGATTCACATCGTCTGGCTGCTATCGGCGCCCGCGGCTTTCGCGGAAACGCTGTATGTGACCGATCAGGTGACCGTGGGCCTGCGCGCCGATGTAACGCCGAGCGCGGCCGTGTTGGGGACCATCTCCACCGGCGCCGCGGTGGAGGTGTTGGAACGCAACGGCGCGCTCGTGCGCGTGCGCGATGCGAACGGCGTCGAGGGCTGGGCGGAGGCGACGGCACTCGCGCCGCAACCGCCGGCCGCGCAGCAGTTGAGATCGTTGCGTGCCGAGCTTGATAGGACCCGCGCGCAACTCGGCGTTGTCCAGGGGCAGTTGGATAAGGCGCGTGTCGCACCGGCGGGCGATGCCGATAAGATCAGCGCGGAGCTCGCCGGCACCCGCGCACAGCTCGCCAAGAATCAAGCGGAGATCAAGAAGAAAGACGAAGAAATCGTCGCGGCGGTCGCCGCTCGAGATACCGCGATCAAGGAGGCGGCCGCGTTACGCGCGGCGCTAGCCGGCGAGGCGGCGCGCGAGCCGACCGCCGCGGCACCGGAAATGGCGCCGCAAGCTACTGAATCAGCGGAAGAATCCGGCTTCAGTTTTCTTTGGCTGGGGATCGCGTTTGCTATGCTTGTGTTGGGATTCATCGGTGGAACCGTTTGGGTCAAAGAGTCGATCCGCCGACGCATGGGGGGCATGTACCTGAGGGTCTGAGTATGGGTCTGCGATTTGCGCTCGTGATGTTGGCAGTCTTTTTCAGTGTGCCGCCGGCGGACGCGGCCAAGCTCTATAAGTGGGTCGACAAGGACGGCAACGTCTCCTATCACGATCAGCCGCCGAGCACGGCGGGATATCGCGTCGAGGAAAAGAATATCGGCGAACGCGCCGCGCGGTCGGATCGCGTGCCCGCGGAAGTCGTCGAAAAATTTCCGGTCGTGCTCTACGTCACCCCCAAATGCAGTTCCTGCGATTCGGCGCGCGCGTATTTGAAGGGCCGCGGCGTGCCGTATACCGAAAAGAACGTCGACGGGGATCGCAAGCTCCAAGACGAACTGATCAAACAAGCCGGTGGCCTCGCCGTTCCGACGATCTTGGTCGGCGCGAAGGTCATGAAAGGCTATCTCGAATCGCTGCTTGAGGGCGAACTCGACCAAGCCGGATATCCCAAAGCGGGTGGAGAAGAAGCCGCCGAGCCGGAGAGTCGGGAAAAGCCCGAATCGTAAAGATTCACGCCGTCGCGCCGGGTATCATCGGCGCGTGAAACTCGCCACCTGGAACGTCAATTCAATTCGTGCGCGTCTCGCGCATGTTCTCGATTGGCTCGCCGCCAACCAACCGGACGTTCTCTGTTTGCAGGAAACCAAAGTTGTCGACGCGGATTTTCCGCTCGAGCCGTTACGCGCGGCCGGCTATCACGTCGCGCACGTCGGACAGAAGAGCTACAACGGTGTCGCGACGCTTACGCGCGGGCCGGCGAATGACATCGACGGTGCGCTGTCGGGTCTCGACGGTGAACAGAAGCGCGCGATCGCGCTCACCGTCGACGGCGTACGCGTCGTTAACGTCTACGTACCGAACGGCGAGCGCGTCGGGTCCGAGAAGTACGAATTCAAGCTCAAGTGGCTGGCGGCACTGCGGCGCTATTTATCGACCGAACTCGAGCGCCATCCATTGCTTACGGTTGTCGGCGACTTCAACGTAGCTCCCGAGGACCTCGACGTATACGACCCCAAACTTTGGCGGAACCAAGTTCTATTCAGCGAACCGGAGCGCCAGGCGTTGCGCGATGTGGTCGGTGTTGGCTTGGTCGATGTCTTTCGCCGCTTCGACCAGCCGCCGGAAAGCTATACCTGGTGGGACTATCGTCAGGGGGCGTTTCGTCGCAACCTGGGTCTACGTATCGACCACATCTTGTGTAGTAGGCGACTGGCGGAGCGTTGCGTCGCCTGCTTCATTGATCTAGCTCCAAGGAACCTCGATCGCCCCTCCGATCATGCGCCGGTAATAGCGAAGTTCTAGCTTCTTGGAGAAGTTACCTCTCTATCAGCAGCAGGTGAGCGCTCGCCGACTTCCATCTACTTGTTTTTATAGGTTATTTATATTTCCTGGCGCGCTGTCGGTTATTGTAAATGAGAATGAGTTGTATTTATTGTTTTGTTGTTGAATAATCCTTCTTACTCAAACACTGTGACATTGACCGTTATGAAGCCGCTGCCGTCTGCCTGCATTCGGATTTCTGCTATCCGGGCTCATCGGCCACATCGTTCGTCCAGCGGGTATCGAAATCCTGTTCTACGCGCTGACATTGACGACGATTTTGGTTTTGACCACCTTTATCGTCCGTTTCGCAAGCGATCGTCGCCCGCTTCGTCGAAGCCGGTTGATGCGGCGGGCAATGAATAAACGGCAGCCCGCATTCGCATGTACCGATGGCCTGGGGGCGGTGCGTGCCGAGCCGGATAGAACATTTCACCCGAGCCAGACGCCGCGTGTACCTAGCGAGGCGTTGCTCGGAGAGCGAGGCGAGCTAATTATTTTGCACGCCGGAAGAGAGTACCGCCTGCGACGCACCAGCCTCGGCAAGTTGATGCTCACGGCGTGACGTCGCAAATCAAACGACCATCGAGGATTTGAATATCACGTAGTACTAAGCAATAACAAGAAAATCTCGTCCAGCCAGCCATGCCCCGCGGGGCAATGCCAGCCAGATGCGGCAATCGCTTTCGCAAAAGGCATGGCAGATGAAATCACGACAAATTCAGTTCCTACCGAACGAACCACAACACCGTCGCGTCGGCGTCGAGCGTTGCGGTTTCGAGAGACCGCTCCTCGACTTGGATCCCGCCCTGCTGCTGTCGGTGCTGATCGTCTGTGTATTGCTGGCGGTTTTCGTTTGGGGCACAACCCCCATGCCGAGCCCCGATGCCGCTTCCACACCGACGCCTCACGGGGTCGAGCGATGAGCCAGCACCCGGCACACGAAATTCTTGCCCAAAGCGGAGCTTGTGAGGTGGAACATTGTCCGGGATGCGATCTGGTGCATGTGCATTTCGGTCACGCGAGCGTACGTCTGACGCCGGCGGCATTCAGGATCGTGTGCCGGACATTGCTATTGGCCATGCGCCGGTTGGCACCCCAAGACATTGAGGCGGCGAAGGTGGACAAGATGTCCGGACACTCCCCATGCCACTGAGCATGGCGCGGGTGAGCGCACGGTCATCATGTGGAAACCCGATCTTGGCAACTTGATCGACCCAAACACAGCCAGCGAAAAAGCCGACGCTCAAATAGCCAGCCACAACAACACGCGAGTCAAACAAACGGAGAAAAAAAGTATGACAAAACTCTATCTACACCAAACGGCTGGCACCGTTACCGCGTTGCACGCTGGCGCCAGGTTCAACCGCGGTGCGCTTGCTATTGCGACGATCGCGGCGCTGCTCAGTGTTCCCGCTCAGGCGGCATCCACCTTGGAGCAACAGGTCGAGCGGCTCGGCAAGGAGGTCGACGAGCTGAAGCAGAAGGTCGAAACTGCGCGCCCCGATTCGGGCGGTTCGCGTAAGACGACCATCGGCGGCTACGGCGAGCTGCACTACAACCATCTCGACAGTAAGAGCGAGATCGACTTCCATCGCTTCGTGCTGTTCTTCGGGCACAACTTTACTGACCGCATCCGGTTCTATTCCGAGTTCGAGCTAGAGCACGCCTTGGTCAGGGATACGCCGAGCGGCACACCGCGCGGTGAGGTCGAGCTCGAGCAGGCGTTCGTCGATTTCGATCTAATGGGCAATCACACCGCGCGCGGCGGCTTGTTCCTGATCCCGGTCGGTATCCTCAACGAATTTCACGAACCGCCGACGTTCTACGGCGTCGAGCGCAACCCGGTTGAAACCAACATCGTCCCGAGCACGTGGTGGGAAGGCGGCGCGGCGGTGTATGGCGATCTGATGCCGGGGCTTCGCTATGATTTCGCCTTCACCTCCGGACTCGCGGTTGCAACCAGCGGTGCGAACGCCTTCCTGATTCGCAATGGCCGGCAAAAAGTGTCGAACGCGCGCACACACGACCCTGCTTATACCGCGCGCCTGAAGTGGACCGGAATGCCGGGCGTCGAGCTCGCCACGACGCTGCAGTATCAGCAGGACGTTACCCAGAGCGCCCTCGCGGACAGTGTGAGCGCGCTGCTCACCGAAGCGCATGCCGTTTTCACCCGCGGCCCGTTCGGACTGCGCGCGCTCTACGCCCAATGGAATCTCGACGGCGCGGCGCCGGAAGCCGTCGGGCGCGATAAGCAGAGAGGTTGGTACGTCGAGCCGTCGTTCAAGATTACGCCAAAATTCGGCGTGTTCGCGCGCTACAACGAATGGGACAACGAGGCCGGTAATGCCACGGACAGCAAGAAGAAACAAACCGATGTCGGCTTCAACTACTGGCCGCACGAGCAGGTTGTTATCAAGGTCGATATGCAAAACCAATCAGGCACGGTCAATGACGACGGATTCAATGTCGGCATCGGGTACATGTTTTAGCGAAAAGTCTCTGACGGCGAAACGGCAACATGGGCGCGTACGGGTGCATTCTTTGAAGTCATTCATTTTTTGGATGATCGCGTGAACCGGCACGCTCCTTGGGTGTGGCTGCCGGTCGCCGCTATTTCGACCTCGGTATATGCAACGACCTATCTTAGCGTTGAGCAGGCCCAGCAAACGATCTTTCCCGGTGCCACGTTCACGCAGGCGTTCGTGGCGCTAACCGATGATCAAAAGCGCGAAATCGAACGCCGATCGGGTGTCGAGGTGTCGAATAAGGAGGTACGACTGTGGAAGGTCGGCGGCGTCGGCTATTTCATCGTCGACGAAGTGATCGGCAAGCACGAATTCATCACCTACGCGATCGGCTTGAATGCCGACGGCAGCGTCAAGCAGATCGAGATAATGGTTTACCGTGAGAGCTACGGCTACGAAGTCCGAAACGCCGCGTGGCGCAGGCAGTTCGTCGGGAAAACAACTGGGGATGCCGTCAGCCTGAACCAAGACATTCGTAACATTAGCGGTGCCACCTTGTCGTCCCGCCACGTTGCCGATGGTGTCAGGCGGGTGTTGGCTACTTATGTTGTCGCCCTCAAGTAGTTTGCGCCGGGCGCGCGCCCTGCTCGGTACGATGGTCGAGATTAAGGCGACCGGGGCTGATCAGGTTCTGTCCGCCGCCGTGGATGCGGCGTTTGCCGAAATCGAGCGGGTGCAACGGTTGATGAGTTTTCACGATCCGGGCAGTGACGTGTCGTTGCTGAATCGTTTCGCTTACAAACGTGTGGTGAAAGTTGACCCAATGACGTGGGCGGTACTGGCCAGAGCACATGAAATCGCGAAAGTGAGTGGCGGGGCGTTCGACGTTACCGTCGCGCCGCAGTTGGTGAAATGGGGTTTGCTGCCGGCTGCGGACGGCGCAGCGGATTTGGAAGTGAAACAAGACGGCTATCGGCGCATCGAGCTGCTGGAAGATTGCGTGCGATTCCGCGAGCCCGCGCAGCTTGACCTCGGGGGGATTGCCAAGGGCTATGCCGTCGACCGCGCGGCGCGTGCGTTGGAAGAGCACGGCATACGGGATTACGTAATCAATGCCGGCGGCGACCTGCGGGTCGGTGCAACGGCGGAAGCGATTCATGTCCGTCATCCGGCGTGCCCGCAGCGGCTGATTCCGGTGGGGATGCTTCGCGCCGCCGCCATCGCGACGTCCGCCGATTATTTCACCCGCAAAAAGGTCGGCGGACGTCGGGTGCATGCCATTGTCGCGCCATCGGACGGCCGACCGGCGACGCCGCACGCGAGCGTCTCGGTCGTGGCCGCCGAGTGTATGACCGCGGACGCCTTGACCAAGGTTACGGCGCTCCGGGGGGAACGCGCGGTCTCGGTGTTGGCGCGCTTCGACGCCGAGGGCATCCTCATCGATCGTCGCGGCGCGCGCCGCTTGAATTCATCCCTGCGTTCGACCGCTTCGTCATCGGGTGTTGACGCCGAGCGGGCGCTGCCATGATCGCGCGGGTCCATTCGGTCGACGAAAACATCCGCTTGCCGCCTTGGCATCGCTGGTCGCTTTACGTCGCCACCGCGGTCCTGTTTGCGAGCGGCGCGCTTTGGCTGGCGCTGCATTACTTGATTCCGCCCCCGGCGGGGGAATTCGGACAAACAACCCATCCGCTGGAACCGTGGGCATTGCGGGTGCACGGCCTGGCGGTCATGGTGGCGTTGTTTTTTTACGGCTCGCTGCTGCGCGCACACATCATCAAAGCCTGGAAGCGGCGGCGCAATCGCGTTTCGGGTGCCTGTATGGGCGCGGTGCTCGGACTGCTCACCATCTCCGGCTACCTGCTGTACTACAGCGGCGGAGAAAGCCTGCGGGCATTGTCGAGCGTCGCCCACTGGGGAATAGGTCTGGCGCTGGCCGGCGTATTGCCCTTGCACGTCCACTACGGGCGCCGGACGCGAAGCAAGCAAAGAACGGTGTCTCGATCGGAACACGCCGACGCGATGTCTCCCCACCGACAACCAGCGAGACGAGGGTGATTGACCATGTTCGTGGACAATCGGATGCTCACGTTCGGTGATAGGGAAAAGCGATGAACGAGCGCCGCGTCGCCGGCGCTCGCTGAGCATCTACGACGCGACACGGAATTAACCAACACGGAGATCTGCAATGTCCGAAGTCGACAAGAAAGCCGCACTTGATGTACTGAACCGCATCCTGGAGCTCGAAATGGCGGGCGTGGTGCGTTATGCCCATTATTCGCTCATGGTTTACGGCTACAACCGCATTCCAATCGTGGGGTGGCTGCGCGAGCAGGGCTTGGAGTCCCTCGCGCATGCGCATCGCGCGGGTGAGCTGATCACCGCGCTCGGCGGTCACCCGTCGCTCGCGATCGGTCCGTTGCTCGAGACGCATAAGCACGACATCGGCGACATCCTGCGCGAATCGCTCGCGCACGAGCGTCAAGGGCTCGACGCTTATCTTGCGCTGCATAAGCTCGCCCAGAATAAGTCCGTGCTGCTCGAAGAGTACACGCGCGAGATGATCGCCAAGGAAGAAATGCATCTCGCCGAAGTCGATAAAATGCTTCGCCGACCGGGCGACATTGGCCCGTATGCATCGAGCGCCGCGGAGTAGCGATTTTTGACGAACACATAAACTCGGCAGTCATGTCGGCCAAATGTCTTCGAGTACTCCCTCTTTCGCTGCTGTTGGCGTTGTCTGCGGCGCCGGCCGCGGCATCCGACTGGCGCGAAACGGCACAGACGGCGGTGCACATGCTCGACTATGTCGGCGTCGACTATCCCGAGTTCGTGCAGAAGGGGAAGGTGCTCGACGAAGATGAGTACAAAGAGCAACTCGATTTTGCCGGACAGGTGAGGACGTTGCTCAAGAGCTTGCCGGCGAATGCGGAGCGCGCGCGGTTGGTCGTTCAAGCCGAGCGTCTGGCGCAGCAAGTCGAAGCGAAGGCGCCGGGAGAAGCCGTGACCGCCGCCAGCGCCGAGCTGCGCCGAGCCATCATCGCCGCTTATGGTCTCGTGGTCGCACCGAGACAGACGCCCGACCCCGTGCGCGGCGCAACGCTTTACGCGCGGGATTGCGTCGCGTGTCATGGCGCCTCGGGATACGGCGACGGTCCGGCGGGCAAAGGGCTCGAACCGGCGCCATCGAATTTTCACGACGCCGCGCGGATCAACAGTCGCAGCCTTTACGGTTTGTACAACACTATTACGCTCGGTGTCGGCGGCACCGGCATGGCGTCCTACAAGCAGTTGAGCGAAACCGATCGGTGGGCGCTTGCGTTTCAGGTCTCGCGGTTCGCGCTTTCGGAGATCGATCTCGCGCGCGGCGAGGCGGCGTGGAAGACGAGTCAGCACGGCAAGCGATTCCCGAACCTGGAGGCGCTGGTCACGCTCTCGACCGATGAGGTGAGGGCGCGCTATGGCGCCGATGCGGCGGCGGCTCACCAGTGGCTGCGCGCGAACCCGCAAGCCCTTGCGGCCGGCAAGCCCGCACCGATCCAGTTCAGCATCGATACGCTGCGTGAAAGCTTCGTTGCCTACACACAGGCGGACAAGCGCCGGGCGCGGCAATTGTCCATCATCGCTTACCTGGAAGGCTTCGAACTCGTGGAGGCGAGTCTTGACAACGTCGACGCGGGTTTGCGGGACGAGATCGAACGCGAAATGATCGCGCATCGAAACCTACTCGACGCCGGCGCCCCGACGGAGGCTGTACTGGCACGGATGAACCGCGTCATCGATTTGCTCGGCACGGCGCAAGCCAAGCTCGACGGCGAGGCACTGTCGCCCGGCGCCACGTTTGCCGCGTCGCTGTTGATCCTGTTGCGCGAAGGGCTCGAGGCGATTCTCGTCCTCGCCGCGATCGTCACGTTTCTCGTTAAGAGCGGCCGGCGCGATGCGTTGCCTTGGGTGCACATCGGTTGGATCGCGGCGCTCGCACTCGGTGCGGCAACCTGGTTCGCGGCGACCTATGTCATCGATATCTCCGGTGCGAATCGCGAACTGACCGAGGGCATCACCGCGCTCGCCGCCGCGGCGATGCTGCTCTACGTCGGGTTGTGGCTGCATCGCAAATCGAGCGCGCGAGCGTGGACGCGCTACATCAGCCAGCAGGTGGGCGCCGCTCTGGAAAAGCGAACGCTGTGGGCGATGGCGGCGGTGGCCTTTCTCGCGGTATATCGCGAGCTGTTCGAGATCGTGCTGTTCTATCAGACGCTTTGGGCGCAAACCGGCGGGAACGCCAACGCGTCGCTGTTTGGCGGTATTGGCGTGGCCGCGGCGCTGCTCGCCGCGCTCGGGTGGGTGATCCTGCGCTACGGCGTACGATTGCCTATCGGTCGGTTCTTCGCCGTGACCGCGATTCTACTTGCGATGCTTGCCGTGGTGTTTACCGGAGAAGGAGTGGCCGCCCTGCAGGAAACCGGTATCGTCGGCGCCGATCCGGTCGCATTCATCCGCGTTCCCGTGCTCGGTATCTTCCCGACGGTACAAACGCTAACCGCGCAGCTGGGTGTCCTTATGGTCGTCGTCGGAGGCTTCTATTTCGTTCGCCTATCGCGCCGGGCGGCCTAGTCCTGACGCGGGACGTGCTCCCATGCCGTTATCGAGCGAGGAAACTCCGTAAACAGCCGCTGCAGGCGGAACTTCGCCGCGCGCAATCCACCGGGGATTCGGCAACCGTGAGGCCGATTGTTGCGACACCGGATGGTGACTGGTTCTACCTTGGCTTGGTGAAGGCGCTGAGATATAGTGCCGAGCCTCGCCGCACCCCGCGGGAGAGAGCAGAACAGAAACTAGAGACTGGAAACTAGAGACTAGGAAGAGCGCACCTTCTAGTTTCTAGTTTCTGGTCTCTAGCTGCCGCCGAAGGCGCAACCGCCCGGAATCGCTCAGGCAAAAGGACCGCGGGGCTCGACACGGCGACTCTGGAGAGCGGTAGTCGTGGTACTACCCACCGAAGGGGCTTAAGACTCTCAGGTTAACGGACAGAGGGGCGACGGCGCGAAGGCGCCGTCGCCCTTTTTTATTTCTTGCCGCAGAATCGCGATTTTCGTGATTTCGCGAAAGGCGCTTATGGGCAATCGCACACCGCTGTACGAAACGCACGTGGCCTCGAAGGCCAAGATGGTCGATTTCGGCGGCTGGGACATGCCGCTGCACTACGGCTCGCAGCTCGAGGAACACCATCGCGTGCGCCAGGACGCCGGCATGTTCGACGTGTCGCACATGAACGTGTTCGACCTGAAAGGCAAAGAGGTCAGGGATTTTCTGCGGCTGCTGTTGGCGAACGACGTTGCCAAGCTTCAAACGCCGGGGCGGGCGCTTTATTCTTGTATGTTGAACCCCAAGGGCGGAGTCATCGACGACCTTATCGTTTATTACCTCGATGACGCGCTGTTTCGTGTGGTGGCGAACGCCGCAACGCGCGAACAGGACCTGACCTGGATCCGCAACTCGGCGGAGCAATACGGCGGCGTACAGATAGTGCCGCGCGACGATCTCGCGATGATCGCGGTGCAAGGACCGAATGCGAAAAAGAAGGTCTACAAAGCGCTCGGCGATCCGCTGCGCGTCGCGGAAAAGCTCAAGCCGTTTCACTCGATTTCGGTCGGCGATTTATTCGTCGCGACCACCGGCTACACCGGCGAGGACGGATTCGAGATTATTTTGCCGACCACGCCGGTGCGCGATATCTGGGAAGCATTGCGCGAGGCCGACGTCGCGCCGGTCGGCCTCGGCGCGCGCGATACGCTGCGTCTGGAGGCCGGCATGTGCCTCTACGGCCAGGACATGGACGACGCCACGACGCCGCTCGAATCGGGTCTCGCCTGGACCGTGGCGTTCGAGCCCGCGGATCGGAAATTCATCGGTCGCGATGTTTTGGACGAGCAGCGGCGCAGCGGCGCCCCGCGCCAGTTGGCGGGCTTGGTGCTCGAAGGCAAGGGCGGTGTGTTGCGCAGCCACCAGAAAGTGCACACCGGTAGCCTCGGCGACGGCGAGATCACGAGCGGCGGGTTTTCGCCGACGCTGAATTGCTCGATCGCGCTCGCGCGGTTACCGGCCGGCGTGCCGCTCGGCGCCGTCTGCGAAGTCGACATTCGCGGCAAGCGACTCGGCGTCCGCGTGGTGAAGTATCCGTTCGTACGACGCGGCAAGAGCTGTCTCACCTGAGGAGGTTCTCGATGAGCAATACCCCGAACACGCTCAAATACACCAAGTCGCACGAGTGGGTGCGGCGCGAATCCGACGGCACGCTGACGGTCGGGATCACCGACCATGCCCAGGAACTGCTCGGCGACCTGGTCTATGTCGAGCTGCCGCAACCGGGCGCGAAAGTCGACGCCGGCAAGGAATGCGCCGTCGTCGAATCGGTAAAGGCGGCTTCCGATGTCTATACTCCGGTGAGTGGGGAGGTCATCGAAATAAACGGTACGCTCGGCGATACGCCGGAAACGATCAACAAGGATCCTTATGGCGCCGGCTGGATGTTCAAGATCCGCCCGTCGAGCCCGGCCGAAATCGACGCGCTGCTCGACGCCGCGGCGTATAGCGCGCAAGTGGCGTCCGAAAAGCACTAAGAATTTGTAGGAATCTATTCCGTGCCGTTCATTCCCCACACCGAAGCCGACATCAAAGCCATGCTCGACGCGATCGGGGTCGACAGCATCGACGCACTGTTCGAAGAAATTCCGGCGAAGCTGCGTAGCGGCGCCTTGTCGCGTACGCCCGACGGCGTGACGGAGATGGAAATCGGCCGGTTGATGCAGGAGCGCGCGGCGCTAGACGGCAGCTATCTCAACTTCATCGGCGCCGGTGCCTACGACCATCACATCCCCGCGGCCGTGTGGGAAATCACGACGCGCGGCGAGTTCTATTCGGCATATACACCGTATCAGGCCGAGGCGAGCCAGGGCACGCTCCAGTTGCTCTACGAATACCAGACCATGATGGCGAGCCTGACCGGCATGGATGTGTCGAACGCCTCGCTCTATGAAGGTGCCTCGGCGCTCGCCGAAGCGGTTTTGATGGCGGTGCGCGCGCACAAGAAGGCCCGCCGTATCCTGATGCCGCAAACGGTGCATCCGATTTATCGCCGAGTGGTGCACGCGATCGTGAAGAATCAGAAGATCGAATTGATCGAGCTGCCGTATTGCACCGAAGGCGGCAACATCATTCCGGCGTCGCTCACGCGCTTCGCCGGGCAGGATTACGCCGCCCTCGTGATCCCGCAGCCGAATTTTTTCGGCGTGCTGGAAGACGTGGACGAGCTCACCGAATGGGCGCACGCGAATCATCTGTACGCCATTGGACTGGTCAACCCGGTTTCGCTGGCGTTGCTGAAACCACCGGGCGAATGGGGCGCGAACGGCGCGGATATCGCGGTCGGCGAGGGCCAGCCGCTCGGTGCGCCGCTTTCATCGGGCGGGCCCTACTTCGGCTTCCTCGCATGCAAGGAGCCGCTGATGCGCCAGATGCCGGGACGCATTATCGGGCGCACGGTCGACGCGAACGGCCGCCCCGGTTTCACCCTGACGCTGCAAGCGCGCGAGCAACACATTCGCCGCTCGAAAGCGACGTCGAACATTTGCACAAACCAGGGCCTGGTCGTCACCGCGGCGACCATTTATATGAGCCTGCTCGGCCCGGACGGTTTGGAGCGAGTCGCGGCTGCGTGTCACGCGAACACCCGTACGCTCGTCGAACGGCTGAGCGCGATCGACGGCGTAGAACAAGTGTTCAACCGGCCGGTATTTCACGAAGCCGTGCTGCGACTCGCTCGTCCCGTCGCCGACGTTCTGCGCGCGCTGGCGGCGGACGGCATACTCGGTGGCTTCGATTTGGCGGAACACTATCCCGAACTCGGCGACGCTTTATTGGTTTGCGCGACCGAAACGCGCACGCCGGCCGATCTCGATCGCTATCGCGAGCGTCTGGCGCACCATTTAACGAATCGCTCCGGGCGCAGCGGCGCGCGCACGGGGTAGAATAGAAACTGGACAACCAGCGCCGAGAAAAGAGGAGCAACCATGGCACAAATTAAACACCGCGGAAATCCGATCAACACCAACGGCGAGCTGCCGGCCGTCGGCAGCCAAGCTCCGGATTTCAAACTGGTCGATGCTAACCTGAAGGAAGTGACGCTCGGGAGCTACAAAGGTAAGAAGAAATTGCTCAACATCGTGCCGAGCCTCGATACGCCGACCTGCGCGCTTAGCA
>DASWLD010000001.1:0-4276 GCA_036396275.1 Burkholderiales bacterium | reverse complement strand
TGGCGACATCGCCATGCAGGTCGAACGCCTGGCCGATTCGGTTCGCGCGGCCGGTCTGGACGGCGTGGTGTGCGCCGCCACCGAGGCGGCGCAGCTGCGTCGGCGCTTCGGTGCGGATTTCACGCTGGTAACGCCCGGCATACGGCCGAGCGGTGCCACCGACGATGATCAGCGCCGCACCATGACGCCGCTTGAGGCGGTCCGTGCCGGTTCCGACTTCCTCGTGATCGGACGGCCGGTGACGCGCGCCGATGATCCGCTCGTGGTGTTGCAATCGATCCGCGCCGAACTCGGCGCGCACGGGTGACACGCCCGGCCAATCCGGGAATAATACGCGCCACAAAAACGCCGACGGGACAATCCACAACGTGCTGCAGCAACTCCTGCGCAGGATCAGCGAAACCAAAGTACTGGTCGTCGGCGATGCCATGCTCGATCGATACTGGTACGGGGACGTTGAGCGCATCTCGCCAGAAGCTCCGGTTCCGGTCGCGGTCATCAAAGAAGCAAAAGAACTCCCGGGTGGTGCCGCCAACGTAGCGCGCAACGTAAGCGCGCTCGGCGCGCAAGGCGACCTCCTCAGTATCACCGGCGACGACAATGAAGCCGACGCGCTCGAGCGGCTGTTGCGCGTGGACAAAGTGGGTTGTCTTCTGTGCCGCGACAAGCTCCTCAACACAATCGTCAAGCTGCGCGTGGTGTCGCGCCATCTGCATCAGCAACTGCTGCGCATCGACTTCGAATCGCCGCCGAGCAAAGACGCGCGGGTCGCGCTGCTTGACGCCTATCTCAAACAGCTTACCGAACATCGCGCTGTGATCATTTCCGATTACGGCAAGGGCGGCCTTGGCCACATCCGTGAAATGATCGAGGTGGCGCGCACCAAGGGCGTGCCGGTGGTGGTCGACCCAAAAGGCAGCGATTACAGCGGCTATCGCGGCGCCACGCTGATTACGCCGAACCGCAAGGAGTTCGAGCAGGTGGCGGGCCGTTTTCGCGACAATGAAGAACTCGAGCGCAAGGCCGCCGACCTGGTTTCGTTGCTTGATCTCGGCGGATTGTTGGTGACGCGCGGCGAAGAAGGGATGAGTTTGATCGAGCGCAGCGGGCGGAAGATCCATATGTCGGCGCACGCGCGCGAAGTGTACGACGTGACCGGCGCCGGCGACAGCGTGATTGCCTGCATCGGGTGCGCGTACGCCGCGGGCGGCGCGCTCGAGGATGCGCTGACATTGGCGAACGTCGCCGCCGGCATCGTGGTCGGCAAACTCGGCGCGGCCGTGGCGACGCCCGATGAGATACTGCGCGAACTTCAGTTGCAGGGGGGCTGATGTTCATCGTCACCGGCGGAGCCGGTTTTATCGGAGCGAATCTGGTCGCGGCGTTGAACGCGCGAGGGACCAAGGACATCGTGGTTGTCGACGATCTGACGCAAGCCGACAAGTTCACCAACCTCGCCGATTGCGACATCGCCGACTACCTGGACCGGCGGGAATATCTGCGCCGGATTCAAAACGGCCGCTCGCGGTCGAAAATCAAGGCCATATTTCATCAGGGCGCGTGTTCCGACACGATGGAGCACAACGGCGCCTACATGATGGAAAACAACTTCGAGTACTCAAAGAGCGTGCTGCACTACTGCCAGAGTCAGCGGATTCCGCTCATCTATGCGTCCTCGGCCGCGGTCTACGGGGCCGGCAAGGTATTTCGCGAGAGCCGCGACCATGAAGCGCCGTTGAATGTCTACGGCTACTCGAAACTGCTGTTCGATCACTACGTGCGGCGGGTTTTGCCGAAGAAAACGGCGCCGATCGTGGGGCTGCGCTACTTCAATGTCTACGGCGACCGCGAGCAGCACAAAGGGCGCATGGCGTCGGTGGCGTTTCACCACTTTCAACAGTTTCGGCGCGACGGAAAGGTTCGGCTGTTCGAAGGTTGCGACGGGTACGCCGCGGGCGAGCAGCGCCGAGACTTCGTGTCGGTGGAAGATGTGGTCGCGGTCAACTTGTATTTTCTCGACCATCCGAAGAAGAGCGGCGTTTACAATGTCGGTGCCGGCCGCAGCCAGCCTTTTAACGACGTCGCGGTTGCCGTTATCAACGCGTTTCGGCGACGCGCCGGCGAAACACCCATAAATTTAAATTTAGCCGAAGCACGCGCGCGCGGGGCCATTGAGTACATCCCGTTTCCCGAGAGTTTGATCGGCAAGTACCAGAGCTTTACGCAGGCGGATGTCGGTGCACTGCGCAAGGCCGGGTATCGGCGAGCGTTCTTGACGGTAGAACAGGGTGTCGCTCGCTACATCGGACGACTGATGGAAAGAGCAGGGGAGTGAGCGTGCCCGGCACGATGAACCAGCGTGCGGATCAAAAATGGTACCTGGTGTACGCGAAGCCGCGACAGGAGACCGTGGCGCGAATGAATCTGGAGCGCCAGGCCTACACCGTGTACTTGCCGTTGGTGCGCCAGCCGCGCCGGCACAAGGGACGAATGATCACGGTCGTCGCGCCGATGTTTCCCCGGTATCTGTTCATTCAGCTCGATCAACAAACCGACAATTGGGGCCCGATACGCTCGACGTTCGGGGTGGTTTCGATCGTGCGCTTCGGCCAAGCCGCGGCCGCGGTGCCAAATGATCTGATTGCATTGCTGCGATCGAGGGAAGACGAGAGCGGCATACAAATCTTGCCGGTGGAGCAATACCGGCATGGTGCGAAGATTCGAATTACCGATGGCGGATTTGCGGGTTACGAAGGGATTTTCGTGGCGCATTCCGGACGCGATCGCGTGACCGTGCTGTTGCAAGTGCTCGGCCGGAACACACGCGCGCGCGTCGATCTCGGCGCCATCGAGCCCGCGAGTTAGTTTTCGCTTATCTTGACCGCGTGCTAGGATTGCCTATAGTGTTCATAAAATGAACGGTAAGCAACAGCGTGAGGAAACACGCGTCCTTGAGGTGCTCGACGCGGTGCACCAGCGTAGCGACCTCAGCCAGCGCCATCTGGCGCGGCAGATGGGCGTCGCCCTTGGACTTGCCAATTCCTATCTCAAGCGCTGCATGCGCAAGGGGCTGATCAAGATTTCAGCCGCGCCCGCGAATCGCTATTTGTACTATCTGACTCCGAAGGGTTTCTCCGAAAAGAGCCGGCTGACGGCCAGATATCTTTCGATCTCATTCGACTTCTATCGCCGCGCCGGCGAGTCCTGCGTGAAGACCTTGAGCGACTGCCAAGCGCGCGGCTGGCGCCGCATCGTGCTTTACGGCGCCTCGGATCTCGCTGAGATCGCGGCACTTCGGGCGTTGGAGACAAGCATTGTCGTTGTCGGCGTCGTCGATCCGGAAAGTGAGCGACAGAAGCTAATCGGCCACCACGTGTGGCGAAGCTTTAAACAGGCAGACACGTTCGATGGTTGCGTACTGACGGATCTGGCGGCGCCGTCGGAACATTATCGACTGCTCGCGCGGCAACTTGGCAGCGAGCGAGTATTGGTGCCGGACATACTTCGGTTGTAACGCCTCGGCCTGACGTCGAGTATTGCGGTCGTACGGTGCGGAACCGATTGGGTTCTGCATGGCGGTAGCGTGCCTGAAGCCGTGAGTCGTGAGACGTTAGTCGTCAATCGTGAATGACGCGAAATAGGGGAACGTGAAAGACTCACAGGGACTTGGATGTTTGGCAGGCGGCCATCGAGCTGGCGAAGGATGTGTACGCACGAACGAAGGATTATCCCAGGGACGAAATCTTTGGGTTGGTCTCGCAGATGCGTAGATGCGCCGTTTCGATCGCGAGCAACATTGCCGAAGGCGCCGCGAGAAACGGTAAGCGGGAATTCTTGCAGTTTCTCTATATTGCCCTGGGTTCGGTAAGCGAGCTTGATACGCAGATTGAGATATCCAAGGCGACACGAATTACAACGGAAGCCACACTCGACAAACTGCAACGCGATACTACAAGAGTAAAGATGATGCTCCTGGGCTTGATCCGATCTCTGAAAGCACGTGATTCGTGAGACGTGAATCGTGATCCGTGAGGCGTGAGACGCTAGGCTTGCCGGTATGTTTTTGGCGTATTCTTGTGTCAATGATGCCTTGATCTTGCGGCTAACGATTCACGTCTCACGACTATCGACTTACGATTCACGATTTACGTCTCACGACTTACGTCTCACGACTATCGACTTAGGATTTACGATTCACGTCTCACGACTTACGATTCACGACTAACGACTCACGATGAAGATTCTAGTCACAGGCGTCGCCGGTTTTATCGGCTCG